>NZ_QXNY01000004.1:547-300547 GCF_003572205.1 Algihabitans albus | reverse complement strand
TTGATCGGCTATGCCGGGTCCACCGTGCGCGCCGCGGAGATGTTCGCCGAGACTTTCCCGGACGATCCGCTGGTGGTGCTGGTCGACTACTTCGCTCGGGAGATCACCGATAGTCTGGCGGTCTGCCGCCGCTTCCCGGAACGCGCGGCCAAAGGCGAGGTGTCGCTGAGGCTCGACGTCCCGGGCAGCCGCTACTTGGAGGGCCTCGACCCGGCGGCCAGCTATGCGGTGTTGGAGCGCAATGCGCCCTACGCCGTGCGCGGGTATCGCACCGACGAACAGTTGCGCAATCTGGTCGGCGCCGGAGTCTCGGCGGCGGCCATCTGGGCCTTGCGCGAGGCCCTGGACGCCGAGGGCTTCGACAAGGTGCGCATCGTCGGCTCCTCGGGCTTCGGCCCGGAGAAGTGCCGTATCATGGCGGAGGCCGACGCACCTTTGGACCTGGTTGGGACCGGCAGCTATCTGCCGTCCAAGTGGTCGGAGACCTACGCGACGGCCGATATCGTCGCCTACGACGGGCAACCGCGGGTCAAGGTGGGCCGCGAGTTCCTGCTGCGCCGCTGACGACGGCCCGGTTCGGGACGTTCTTGCCAAGCGCTTGTGCTTGCTCGGCGACTATCGCCGCGGAAAGCTCGACGGTAATCTCAATCCAAGTGCAACCTGGGAGACTCTGACTCAATGGCTCGCAAGCTCTACGAACGTGTCGGCAAGCAGGACAATCATCGTCCCAGCCCCTTTTCCTGGCGGGCGCGCTATGCGCTGGCTCACAAGGGCTTGGATATCGACGACCATGTCCCGGTCAAGTTCCACGACAAAGAGTCGATTGCCTTCTCCGGTCAGGGATTCGTGCCAATTTTGATCGACGGCGCGGAGACGGTTCATGACTCCTGGGCCATCGCCACGTATCTGGAGGACAGCTATCCGGACCGCCCGAGTCTGTTTGGCGGGTCGCAGGCCCTCGCACACTTCATGAACACCTGGGCCGACACGGCCCTGATGCCGGCCGTTTTCCCGCTGGTGATCACCGATCTCCACGCCAACATCGCCGAGGATGACAAGGCCTACTTCCGCGAGACGCGCGAGAAGCGCCTTGGCCGGACCATCGAGTCCTTCGCGGCGGACCGCTCGGCGTTCGAGGCCAATCTCGCCAAAGCGCTGGCGCCCTTGCGCGCTCAACTCGACGCTTATCCCTACGTCAGCGGACCCGAGCCGGCTTATGCCGACTACGCCGTCTTCTCGGTTTTCCAATTCGCCCGTTGCGTCAGCCCGACTCCGGTCTTGAGCGCGGACGATGCTCTGCGGACCTGGATCGACCGTATCTCGGCTCTGTTCGGCGGCTTAGGCGCTTCCTGCCTGCGCCTCGAAGAAGGTGTCGCGGCCTAAGGTGATCCTGCTCTAGGCTGCCCGACGTAGTATCCCGAGAAGCCTCGCTGGAAGAGACCTAAGACGCCTATGACCGACCGCTTGACCATTGCCCTGGCGCAGATCAACCCCACGGTGGGGGACCTGGCGGGAAACGCGGTACGGCTGCGCGCAGCCCGTGCGGCGGCGGCGGAGGGCGGTGCCGATCTCGTGGTCGCGCCCGAGCTCTGTATCTCCGGCTATCCGCCCGAGGACCTGGTGCTCAAGCCCGACTTCGTAAAGGGTGTCGCAGCCGTCGTCGGCGAGCTGGCGGCGGAAACGGCCGATGGCGGACCGGCCTTGCTGATTGGCGCACCCTGGCGTGATGACTCCCAAGGCGGCAATGGTTCCGGGCAGCCCGACGACCCAGAGGCCGCCACGCCGCTGCGCGGACGCGTCTACAATGCGGCCCTGTTGCTCGATGGCGGCCAAGTTCAGGCCGTGCGTTACAAGCACGATCTTCCGAACTACGGCGTGTTCGACGAAGCACGGGTCTTCGCCGCCGGGCCCTTGCCGGGTCCGATCAGCTTTCGCGGCGTGCGCCTGGGCGTCATGGTCTGCGAAGACATGTGGACGCCGGACGTCACGGAATGCCTGGAGGAATCCGGTGCAGAGATCCTGATCGTGCCGAACGGCAGCCCCTTCGAGACCGATAAGCTTGAGGAACGTCAGCAGCTCGCGATTCAGCGAATCACGGAAAGCGGCCTGCCGTTGATCTACGTGAACCAGGTCGGCGGCCAGGACGAACTCGTTTTCGACGGCGCCTCCTTTGCGCTCGACGCGGGCTGCCGGCTGCGCGCTCACCTACCGGCCTTCCAGGAAGCGGTGGGTCTCACCCATTGGGAGCGGACAGACGAGGGCTGGACTTGCCGCGACGGCGACCTGGTCGAGCCGCTGGAGGGCTTGGACGCTATCTATAGCGCACTCATGCTGGGCCTTAGGGACTACGTCGGGAAGTCCGGTTTCCCCGGCGTGGTGATCGGTCTGTCGGGCGGTGTCGATTCCGCGCTGTCGGCGGTCATCGCCGCCGACGCCCTGGGGCCCGAGCAGGTCCACTGCGTGATGATGCCGTCGCCCTACACCAGCGACCAGTCGCTGGAGGATGCAGCGGCGCTGGCGCGGCTCAATGGTCTGCGTCTCGACCAGATCGGCATTCAGCCGGCCATGGAGGCCTTCGAAGGCATGTTGCGCCCGGTGTTCGATGGCCTGCCGGCCGACACCACGGAGGAAAACATCCAGGCCCGTGCCCGGGGTATCGCGTTGATGGCGATCTCCAACAAGCTCGGCAAGATGGTGCTGTCGACCGGTAACAAGTCGGAGATGAGCGTCGGCTACTCGACGCTCTACGGCGATATGTGCGGCGGTTTCAACGTTCTCAAGGACGTTTACAAGACCACCGTCTACCGCCTCTGCCAATGGCGCAATCAGCAGCGGCCCGCCGCCGCACAAGGCTTCCAGGGTCGCACGATCCCCGAGCGGATAATCACCAGGGCGCCCTCGGCCGAGCTCAAGCCGGATCAGACCGACCAGGACTCCCTGCCGCCCTATGACGAACTGGACGACATTCTCGCCTGCCTGATCGAACGGGAGATGTCGCTCGCCGAGATCGCCAAGCGGGGACACGCTCTGGAGACCGTGACGCGAACCTGGCGCATGCTGGAGAATGCCGAGTATAAGCGCCGGCAGGCGCCGCCGGGCGTCAAGATCACCCGGCGCTCGTTTGGCCGCGACCGGCGCTATCCCATCGTCAATGCCTTCAAGAGCCCGCTCTAGGGCCCGATCCTCAGGGCAGTGTGATCTCCCCATGAAAGTTCGTTTCGCTCCCTCGCCCACCGGGCGGCTGCATGTCGGCAATGCTCGGGTCGCGCTGCTCAACTGGCTTTGGGCCAAACAGCAGGGCGGCGCCTTCCTCTTGCGCATGGACGACACCGACAGCGAGCGCTCGACGGCCGACTTCGCCGCCGGGATCGAAGAAGACCTGACCTGGCTCGGCCTCGCCTGGGATGCCTTCGCGCGGCAGTCCGACCGGGGCGATCGCTATGACGCGGCGGTGGAGAGCTTGAAGGCCGCCGACCGGCTCTACGCCTGTTACGAGACGGCCGAGGAACTGGAACTGAAGCGCAAGCTGCAGCTCAAGTCGGGCCGCCCGCCGATCTACGACCGTGCGGGGTTGCGGCTCACCGTGGCCGAGCGCGCGGCTTTCGAGGTTGAGGGGCGCCGGCCGCATTGGCGTTTCAAGCTGGAGGCGGCGCCTATTGCTTGGCGCGACGCGGTTCAGGGCGACAAGCACTTCGAAGGACAGCACCTCTCCGACCCTGTGCTGCTGCGCGGCGACGGACGGCCGCTCTACACCCTCTCCTCCGTCGTCGATGACATCGAACTGGATGTCACCCACGTTTTGCGGGGCGAGGACCACGTCGCCAACACGGCCGTGCAGGTGCAGTTGTTCGAAGCATTGGGTGGCGCCGTTCCCGCCTTCGCCCATCTGCCGCTGCTGACGGATCTCGCCGGCCAGGGGCTGTCCAAGCGCCTGGGTGCGCTCAGCCTCAAGGCGCTGCGGGAAGACTCCTTCGAGGCGATGACCGTCAACAGCTATCTGGCCAAGCTCGGCACGCCCGACCCCATCGCGCCCCATCAATCCCTGGACGCGCTGGTCGCCGGGTTCGATATCTCTCGCTTCGGCCGTGCCACGCCGAAGTTCGATCCCGGCGAACTCGAGCACCTCAATGCCAAACTGCTGCACGAGATGCCTTATGCCGACATTCGCCCCTGGCTGGAGGCACGCGGTCTGACGGACATCGAGGAACCGCTCTGGCTGGCGGTGCGCGGCAATCTGACCCGGCGCGGTGAGATCGGTCTCTGGCGCCAGGTCGTGAAGGGTACGGTCACGCCGCAGATCGAGGAGCCGGACTACGTTGCGCAGGCCGCCGAGCTGCTGCCGCCGGAGCCTTGGGATGAGACCACCTGGGGTGTTTGGACGGGCGCTCTCAAACAGGCGACCGGGCGAAAGGGCAAAGCATTGTTCCTGCCCCTGCGCAAGGCCCTGACCGGGCAGGGGTCGGGGCCGGAATTGGCGGCCTTGCTGCCGCTAATAGGTCGGGACAGAACCTTGGCCCGCTTGTCGCAGGACGAGCCTACGCCTTAGCAGGCTGAGCCGAGGCTTCGCGTTCGGCCTCCTCCGTTGCGATCGCGGCGGCAGCGGCGGACTCGGCCAGACGCTGCTTCTGATCGTCCGAGAGGGTGAGATCGGGCGGGAGTTCCACAGTGACCCTGCGGTGGGCGAAGGCGATGCCGTTTTCCTGAAAAGCCTTCTGAACCCTGTTGAAGAGTTCCTTGCGAAGCACGAACTGACGGCCTGGCCGGCTCATGAACTTGCCGCGCAGAATGATCGCGGAATCCTCGATCGACTTGATGCCCTGGCTCTTGAAGGGTTCGATGAAATCGACGCCGAGGTCCGGGTGCTCCAGCATCTCGGCGCCGACCTGCTTGAAGATCTTCTTGACCTTGCCGATGTCGGTCTCCGTCGGCACGCGGAACTCCATCTTCATGATGACCCAGTCGCGGCTGAAGTTGGTCAGGTGCTGGATTTCCCCGAACGGCACGGTGTGCAGCGGACCGAGGTGGTGGCGCAGGACCAGCGAGCGCACGTTGATCTTCTCGACCGTTCCCTTGACCGATCCGATGTCCACGTACTCCCCCTTGCGGAAGGCGTCGTCCATCAGGAAGAAAAGGCCGGAGACGATATCGCGAACCAGGGTTTGGGCACCGAACCCCACGGCGATACCGACTACGCCGGCGCCAGCCAGCAGGGGCCCGATGTCGACGCCCAGCGACGATAGGACGATCAGCACGACGATCACCGCGAGCGTGATCTGAATGAAGCGCAACACCAGCGGCATGATGGTTTCCAGCCGCGATGCGCTCGCGGCGCCGCCTTCGTCGCCACCGATGACGTCGTCGTCGTCGTCTTGACCCGTCAGATAATGGGCCAAGGCCGCTTTGGTGACGCCCCAGACGACGTAGGCGACCAGCAAGGTCAGGGAGATATCGACGAGGGCGCGCATCATCTCGGCGCCCAGACCGGCGCGGCCGAGCGTAAAGAAGTCTACGCCCCAGACCCGGCCGACCAGATAGACCGCGACGATCACCAACAGAATACGTGCGGCCCGTTTGAAGACGGGCAGTGCCTGCCGTCCGCCCTTGGACTGTCGCGCCGGGAAAAGATGGTCGAGCAGACAGCGCAGGAAGAAGTCGGCGGCCGGGATCAGCAGAACGACGATCAGGCTGATGAGCCCGGGGTAAGCCGCCGTCTCTTGTCCGACAAGGGTCTTGTAAGTCGAGAGCGCGTAGAGAAAGAGAATGTAGACGATGAAGGCGACATGCCACAGCGAGACCAGGCTGGTTGCAAACCGCCGCCGTGTTCCGTCGGCCTCGATCTGTGCCACGACAGCCGCGGTTATGGGTCTGTGCAGCCGCAGGACGCCGACGATCAGCAGGATCACCATGACGATGGCAAGCGTATGCAGCAGCAGTTCGTGCTGAACCTCAGGCAGGCCGAGGTTCAGGATCAAACCGCAGGCTAGCAGTCCGAAGGTGGCGACGTAGGCCGCCAGCATCAGCCAGCGGTGACTCCGCCGCGCCGTTTCGCTGTCGAAGGGCGCGATCCTCAGCTCGGGGGCGAAGGGGGCGAAGAAGAAGCGAGAGATGACGGAGATCAGGCGAACGATCACCAGGGCTGTCAGGAAGGTCATCACGACCATGCGGGTCGGTTCATGACCTTGATAGAGCACCAGAAAGCTTCCGAGAATCACCGCCGTAAAGATGGCCACGCCGAAGACGTCCAGGCCGAGTCGCACGATCAGGCGGCCGAGGCGCTGCAGCGCCTCGGCGTTGGATGGCGGACGTAGGCCTGCATAGAGCCCTCGGGCCAGCCAGCGATAGCCCCGCTCGGCCCCGAGCGCCAAAGCCGTTATGACGACGAAGAGGACCACAACCAGGAGCGCATGGTTTGGACCTCGTCCCTCGACGATCTGCGCGTAGGCGAATCCTGGGATGATCGTGAGATCGCCGACATGCGAGAGGCGTTCGCCCAAGCGCTCCTGAAACAGCGTGATGTCCCGGTGGAGCGCGTCGACGGCGCGAGCTTCCGTGCTTTCCGTCGGCGTATCCGTCGTCATGTAGGACAACATCATCTCGCGGACCTGCTGGTCGGAGAGGCGGGACAGCAGATCCGCGCGTTCTTCGGCGCTCAACTGGCCGAAGTCGACTTGAGGCGGTGGTGGCTCGGACAGGGCTAGAGGCACCTGTGCCAAGCCTGTCGCCGTCGTTAGCAGCAGAAAGATCGTGAAGCCGACAAGTAAGAGTGGAATTCGATGCGGTCTGAAGCCACTTCTGCCAGTCATCGGAATCTCCACTTACAGATATCAAGCCGTCGCTTGCACCATAGGAGTCTGATCCCGTTCGTTTTGCAAAATCTATATCGAAGTAAGGCCGGTGAATTCGGCAGATCTACTGTCGTTCGACTACGATAGGCGGGGACGCTTCAGGTGAGTTCGGAATCGTTCCGCGACCGGATTGGCACTGGGATTTACGTCAGGCAAAAAAAGGCGCCCTCTGCTCTCTTAACGTGAAAGTCGCAGACGACTATCTAGCAAGAATAGAAAACGAAAGCGGATCCTTCGCCTTTCGGCAGACGCGAGAGGACGGAGGTTGGACAGAGACCGGCGCTGCCTGATCCGGTCTCAGTCCTCGCCCATCTTGAGCGCGGCGAGGAAAGCCGACTGAGGAATCTCGACGTTGCCGATCTGGCGCATGCGTTTCTTGCCCGCCTTCTGCTTTTCCAGCAGCTTGCGCTTGCGGCTGACATCGCCGCCGTAGCACTTGGCGGTGACGTCCTTGCGCAGGGCCGAGACGGTCTCACGCGCGATCACCTTGCCGCCGATCGCGGCTTGGATGGCGATCTTGAACATCTGCCGGGGAATTAGCTCCTTGAGTTTCTGACAGAGCGCCCGGCCACGGACTTCCGACTGGTTGCGGTGGACCATGATCGCCAGGGCATCGACCGGGTCGCTGTTGACCAGGACCGAGAGCTTGACCAAGTCGCCCTCGCGATAGTCCTCCAGATGGTAGTCGAAGCTGGCGTAGCCGCGTGTGACCGACTTCAGGCGGTCGTAGAAGTCGAAGACCACCTCGTTGAGCGGCAGCCGGTAGACCACCATCGCTCGCGTGCCTGCGTAGGTCAGATCGATCTGCTCGCCGCGCCGTTCCTCGCAGAGTTTCAGCACCGCGCCCAGATGCTCGTCCGGCACCAGGATGGTGGCGCGGATCCAGGGCTCTTCGATCGTCTTGATCTTGGTGACCTCGGGCATATCGACGGGGTTGTGCAACTGCAGCGAGGTGCCGTCAGTCAGATGTACCTTGTAGACCACGCTTGGGGCCGTCGTGATCAGATCGAGGCCGAATTCGCGTTCCAGCCGCTCCTGCACGATTTCCAGATGCAGCAGGCCCAGGAAGCCGCAGCGGAACCCGAAGCCGAGTGCCGGACTGACTTCCGGTTCGAACTGGAAGGAGGCGTCGTTGAGCGCCAGCTTGCCAAGGCTATCCCGCAGCTCCTCGTACTCGGCGGCGTCGGTCGGGAAGAGGCCGCAGAAGACCACCGGCACCGAGGGCATGAAACCTTCGAGCGGCGTGTCGCAAGGCCGCTTCTCCTCGGTGACCGTATCGCCGACCTTGGCGTCCTGAATCGTCTTGATGCCGGAGATGACGTAGCCGATTTCGCCGGGGCCCAGAACCTCGACCGCCGTCTTGGCCGGGGTGAAGGTGCCCACCTCGGTCACGTCGTGAACCGAGCGGGTGCCCATGAACCGCAGCTTGCGGCCGGCGCGCAGTTGACCCTGGATCACCCGGACCAGAACGACGACGCCGAGATAGGTGTCGTACCAGGAATCGACCACCAGCCCCTGCAGAGGCGCGGTCACGTCGCCTGTGGGCGGCGGGAGGCGGCGGACGATGGTCTCGAGGACGTCGGCCACGCCCTTGCCGGTCTTGGCCGAAATCTCATGCGCGTCGGACGAGTCGAGGCCGACCACCTCCTCGATCTGCTCCTTGATCCGTTCGGGCTCGGCGGCGGGCAGATCGACCTTGTTCAGGACCGGGACGATCTCATGGTCGTGCTCCAGCGCCAGGTAGACGTTGGCGAGGGTCTGCGCCTCGACGCCCTGGCTGGCGTCGACAAGCAGGATCGAGCCTTCGCAGGCCTTGAGCGAGCGGCTGACCTCGTAGGTGAAGTCCACATGCCCAGGGGTATCGATCATGTTGAGCACGTAGTCCTGCCCGTCCTGGGCGGTGTAGTGCAGGCGGACCGTCTGGGCCTTGATGGTGATGCCGCGCTCGCGTTCCAGCTCCATCGAGTCGAGCACCTGCTCGCGCATCTCGCGGTCGGTCAGGCCGCCGCAGATCTGGATCATGCGGTCGGCCAGCGTCGACTTGCCGTGGTCGATGTGGGCGATGATGGCGAAGTTGCGGATGCGCGACAGCTCGGTCATGCGGGCTCGAAAAGGTTGGTCCAATAGAAAAACCGCGACGCGGAAGGCTCCGCGCCGCTCGTCGCGCAACATAGGGTTCCTCGCGACCCGGAACAACGGCGCGGAGCGGTCCCACGAGAAGGTCGGATGCCCGCATGGCTCCCATGTCCGGTAGCTGCAGCCAAGCGGGGGAGGAAGCGGTAGAGTTTTGGCGGTGGAAGGCCCGTTTCTTGCCCGGTGAGGACGTCCATGCCCGACCGCTTCGAGATCGCCCCAGGCGAGAGTCTTTCCTTCGCATATACCCCCCCGACGACCGATGGAGGCTTCACCTTCGTGTTCGTCAATGCGCTGACCGGGACCGCCGAGTCCTGGGAAGCCGACATTGCCCCCGCACTCCGGGCGGCGGGCCATGGCACCCTGACCTGGGACCTGCGCGGCCAGGGAGAGAGCGAAACCGCTGCGGAAACCAGATTGGATGCCGAATTGGCCTCGGCCGATCTCAACCGCGTGGTGCAGGCCGCCCGGCCGACACGGCCCTTGCTTGTCGGTCTGTCGATCGGCGGACTTTTCGCCGCGCGCGCCTGGCTCAAGGGGACGCCGGCCGAAGGCTTGGTGCTGATCAATACCTTGCGCAAGTCCAGCCTCCGGCTCGACTGGGTCAATGCAGCGGTCTTCCGCGCCGCCAAGCTCGGTGGCGCGGCTTTGCTGCAGGATCTCTTTCTCCCCAATCTCGTAGGCTCCGAAACCCTTGCGAAGCTGAGGACACAGCGGCTTACCGAGGAGTCCTACGAACCGCTGGATCCGGCCGAAGGTGCCTATCGCTTGCTCCAACAGGCCAGCGCAGCCGACTGGGATGTGCCCTACGAGGATCTGACGCTTCCCGTCCTCGTGCTGACCGGTATGAAAGATCGCCTGTTCTACGAGCCGGCGGACGTGGCGGACCTGACAGCCCGGCTACCGCAACCCGAGACGCGGACCTTCGAGGACTATGGCCACTTGCTGTCGGCGGAGGCGCCGGCCGCTGTCGTCGAGGCTCTGCTGGAATTCGCCGGATCGAACCGTGCTGCTCAGGACGGGACTGTTCCCGACAGCGCTGGACGATGATCCCGTGAAGCTCGCGGACTACCCGAGGTTCGCCTATCTCGCCGTCCTCGTCGGCGTCGTCGGCCATGCCTCGAGCGAGTTCTTCGCCGTGCTTTCCGGGGTGTTCGGACCGGAGGTTTCGGTCTGGCGCTATCTGCTCGGCGGCGCAGGGCTCATCGTCTTGAGCCTCTCGATGCCCGGCAGTCGGGATCTGATCACGCCCTTGAAAGAAGAGGGCCTGCGCTTGGTTCTCTTGGCCATGATCGGCGTGTCGGGTGCCTACCTCTTCTTTCACTGGGCGTTGGACTACGCCACGGTCGTCCAGGTCGGCACCTTGATCACGACCATGCCGATCTTCATCGCACTGATCAATCTATGGGTGAACCGCCAACCCATCGGCGCGCCCAAGGCACTCTCGGCCGGCTTCGCGGTCCTGGGGATCGCGCTCCTTCTGACCGACGGCTATCTGATGCAACTGGCCGGCTCGGGACAGCAGCTTGTCGGCCTTGGCATGACCTTGCTCTGCGGCTTTCTGGGTGCCGGCTACGCCGTTCTGGCGAAGCCTTTGATGAACCGCTACGGCGCGATCCGCATCACCACGATCACCATGTCCCTTGGCGGCGCCGGTCTCTGGATCATCGTCGGAGCGGCCTGGGGCATATGGGTCGACCCCAGCCGTCTCTTCGATCTCGATCCGGTGGCCAGCGCCAGCCTTCTGACTTTGGCGCTGTTCAACACGACCCTGACCCAGGTCCTGTTTTTCGGCGGTCTAGCAGCGGTCCCCGACATTACCAGAGGCAGCTATCTGTTCTTCCTGAAGCCGGTGTTCGCCGCGCTCTTGGCCTACCTCTTTCTCTCGCAGCCGATCACCGCGCTACAGCTTGTCGCCATCGCCGTGGTGGTTTCGTCGGTCGCGGCGGAAGCCCTGTGGGCGCGCCGTCTGAAGACTCGCTCCTTGGCCGAAGAAAAGCACGGTTGAGCGCGCGGCCTATGGCACAGCTTTATCCAAGCCGCACCCTTGCCCCTTCCCACAGGGCGGGTCACACTGTTCCGGAAACGTCTTGGCGAAAAGACAGACGGACAAGCGGAGGATAGCGATCATGAATCGCCGGATCATGCCGGACGTGATAGCGCCAGGTCAGCAGCTCTCGATGCTGAGCCCCGACGCCACAGTAACCGAAGCGGTGCGCCTGATGCGCGATCGTCATATCGGGGCTGTACTGATCCTGGAGGGTCAGAAGCTACGGGGCATCTTCACGGAACGCGATGTCTTGACCCGTGTCGTCGCTCAGGAGCGGGATCCTGCCACGACGCCGGTTTCGGATGTCATGACACCGGACCCCGATACTGTCGCGCCCGACGACACGGCAATCGACGCGCTCGATCGTATGTCCACTCAAGGCTATCGCCATCTGCCGGTGGTTGCCAGCGAGCGCGTGGTCGCAATCGTCTCGATCCGCGACCTCTATGCTGCGGTGCGCCGAAGCCTCGAGCGCGACTTGCGGGAACGGGACGCCTACATCTTTGGCGAAAGCTACGGCACGAGCTGAGCGGCCGCCTCAAAAGACCCCTGAGAAGAAACCTATCTCAAGACCTATGCCGTCCGCCGGCTTGGAGCGGGCGGATCGTCCTCCTATAGTGCGGCGCAACATTGTACCGGCTGCGTAGTTACTGGAGGCTCGACATGCCGCTTTCCCCGTCCGCCCTGGACCGCGAACATCAACACGTCCGCAGCTACGATTTCGCCGGTTATCGCCGCAGCGATGGGCTCTGGGACATCGAGGGTCGGATCGTCGACACCAAGACCTACGGCTTCCCGAACGAGCATCGCGGCTACATCGAAGCGGGCGAGCCGATCCACGACATGTCGATCCGGCTTACTCTGGACGAAGACTTCGTCATCCAGGCCATCGAGGCGGTCACCGACCATGGTCCTTTCGGGATTTGTCCGGCGATCACGCCGAACTTCCAGCGCATGATGGGTGTCAGGATCGGCCCAGGTTGGCGCAAGGAGGTGCGGAGCCGCCTGGGAGGGGTCGAGGGCTGTACCCACCTGGTCGAACTGCTGTTGGCCATGGCCACGCCGGCCTATCAGGCGATGTTCCCGGTCCGCTCGAAGAAGGAAGGCAGCCGGCCGGCCGGCAAGAAGCCAGCTCTGCTGAACTCCTGCCACGCCTTCTCCGAGACGGGGGCGGTCGCGAAGAAGGCCTGGCCGGAGTTCTATACCGGCGAAGCATGACGATCGCGCTTTCGGCGTTCGGGGCTTTAACCTCTGGTGCCGGCGGTCGCGAGTTGGGGGCGGCGGCCGCGGGCCAAGCATTGCTCGGCAAGACGCACCACGTTGTCGCTGCCGTCGAGCAGCCCCGGGATCACCCGTTCGATCGGCCTGGATTGATGTGGCAGGCCCTTCAGTGCAGTCGCCATGGTCTTTGGGCTGCGGTCGTGCTCCTTCTGACCGGCCTCCAGCATGCGAACCAAGCCGAGATCCTGCGCACGGGCCGCTCGCATGTGCTGTTCCAGCCGCGGTTCGGTGCGCGGAATCATCAGGGCGCGCTTGTCGAAAGACAGCACTTCGCAGAAGGTGTTGTATCCGCCCATGCAGACGACGCCCACGGCGCGCTGCATCAGACTTTCGACCTGCGGGTGGAAGGTTAGGGCCTCGACTTGGTCCAGGCGGTTGACGCGGGCCATGAAGTCCGCCTGTTGCTCGCTGCTCATGAAGGGCCCGAGCACGATCAGCGCCGGATGCGGGATCGACCGATCGGTTTCGTAGGCTGACAGAACCCAGTCGACAATGGCCTCGCCGTCGCCGCCGCCGCCGACGGTGACCAGGACGTAAGGTTCCGCGATCTTCTCGAGATACAAGGGCTGCGGCGCCGCCGCGGCCGGGCGGCGCAGATAGCCGGTGTAGCTGATGCGTTTAGCGGCCGAGGGCGGCAGATCCAGGCCGGCGAGCGGCTCGCAGATCTGGGGCAAGCCATAGATCCAGATATCGTCGTAGTACTGGCTCAACGCGGGCAGAACGTGCTTGCGCTCCCACTCGTGTGCCAGCATTTCGGGGTCGTCCATCACGTCGCGCAGGCCCAGCACGCAGGGCACGCCGCGCTGGTTCATCAATCCCAGCGTCGGTGTCACCTCGCCGCGCAGGCCCAAGGGCTCCTTGTCGACGATGAAGAGATCGGGATCGAAAACATCGGCGGTGTGCTTGATGATGGAGCCGCGCAGAGACAGCGTGTCCTCCACGGCCAGCGGCAGCGTCAGCGACGTGTATTCGCCATTGCGCAGTTTGATCACGCCCGGGATGCGCACGAAGTCGACCCGGCTGCGGAAGTCGAAACTGCCGATGATCGGCGAGCCGGAGAGGATCAGCACACTGGCTTCGGCATCGGCCTCGACCAGGGCGTGCGCGATCTCGCGGCAGCGCCGTAAGTGGCCTAAACCAAAGGAATCATGGCTGTAGATCAGAATCCTCGCGCCGCGGCGGCGCTCGGCCATCTCAGGATCGGCCATCTGGAAGGATACCCCCCAACTGCAGGACCCGTCCGGTGATACGGACCTGATCGCCCCGCGTCCCCTGCGCTGCAGGCAGCGCCTCGACGACGATGTTCCCCCACGCAGCTTGCCTCGCTCCGTGCATCGCAACCCTGTCCGATCATGCCAGAGAGGCGGAAGTTGGCAAAGGGTGGGTTGCAGACGCCCGGCCGGCAAGGGTCCCGGCAATTGTCAGCCTGCAACCCTGTGATCGGTCTCACAACTTCTTGGACGTAAAGGGCTTTGCCCCCCATTCCCAGGTTCATCTCTGTGGTTTAGGCTCTCGGCTTGTCGGAGGCAGAAGCCTCCCTTGGAAGGGGCGAGGTCGGCCGGCTCGCAATGGAAGCCAATCTGTTTCGTTACATCTGGCGCCATTCGAGGCGCGATCAGTTGGCGATCCTGCTGCTGGTGGCACTGTCTTTGCCATTTTACTTCTTATCGTTGAATCTCCCGAAGCAGATCGTCAACCAAGGCATTCAGGGGCAGGGCTTCGAGTCGGTTGAAGACACCCGTTTTTTCGGGCGCATCCATCTGCCTTTCGGGGAGGCGACGACCGGTGAACCAGTCCTGCTGTTCGACGGCCTCGAGCTCACGCAGCCAGGATTTCTGCTCGCACTGAGCTTCGCGTTCCTGGCGCTTGTCTGCGTCAACGGTGGCTTCAAGTTCGTGATCAACACCGCCAAGGGACGGCTCGGTGAGCGTATGCTGCGGCGCCTGCGCTACGAGCTGACCGACCGCTTGCTGCGCTTCCGTCTGCGGACACTTCGGCGCATGAAGTCGGCCGAAGTCGCGACCATGATCAAGGATGAGGTGGAGCCGCTCGGCGGCTTCATCGGCGATGCCTTCGTGACTCCTGCCTTCCTGGGGGGCCAGGCAATCACCGCCATGGTCTTCATCATGATCCAGTCTGTCTGGCTGGGTCTGGTGGCCGGTGCGGTGCTCGCCATCCAGGCGATCCTGATTCCCAAGCTGCGTGTGCCGATCTTGCGTCTCGGAAAGGAACGGCAGTTGACCGCCCGCCAGCTCGCCGGGCGCATCGGCGAAGTGATGGACGGAGCGGTCGAAGTGCATGCACACGATGCCTCCAACTGGGAGAGGGCGGAGCTGACGGGCCGCTTGGGACGCATCTTCGAAATTCGCTTCGAGATCTTCCAGCGCAAATTCTTCGTGAAGTTTCTCAACAACTTCCTCGGTCAGTTCACGCCCTTCGTCTTCTACGCCGCGGGTGGTCTGCTGGCGATCAGCGGTCAGCTCGACATCGGGGCTCTGGTCGCCGTAATCGCCGCCTACAAGGATCTGCCGGGTCCGGTGAGGGAGTTGCTCAATTGGGAGCAGACGCGCAACGACGTGCAGATCAAGTACGATCAGGTGATCGAACAGTTCCAGCCGACCGACGTGGTTCGGCCCGAACAGCAGGACCCGGAAGTCGAGGTCAAGCCGCTGGAAGGCGACCTGAAGGTCTCCGGCCTGACGCTGACCGACGACTCCAATAATCGGATCCTCGATCAGGTCGGCTTCGAAATGCCGCTCGATTCCGCCACCGCCGTGGTCGGGGACGCCGCCAGCGGCAAGGATCACTTGGCCCTGCTGTTGGCGGCGCTGGTGCCTCCGGCGGGCGGTTCGATCCAGATCGGCGATCAGTCCTTGACGAAGCTACCGGAGGCGGCGACGGGACGGCGCCTCGGTTACGTCGGGCCGGATGCCTATCTCTTTCCGCAGTCGGTGCGCGAGAACCTGGTCTATGGTCTGAAGCATCGACCCTTGGCGGAGCTAGAGCGCGACGAGGATGCGCTCAAGCAGCACCGTTGGCATCTGGCCGAGGCGCGCAAAACGGGAAACATCGACTTCGATCCGCAAGCGGATTGGATCGACTATGCGGCCGCCGGCTGTGACGGACCGGAGGCGCTCGACCGCCAGCTGATCGAAATCCTGCATCTGGTCGAGCTGGACAACGACGTTTACCGATTCGGGCTAGGCCGCACGATCGATCCCCTGAAACGGCCGGAAGTGGCGGCCGGACTGATGAAGGCGCGCGCGCGTCTGACCGAGCGCCTGGCGGTGCACGGCCATGAGGATTTGGTCGTGCGCTTCGACCGCAAGGCCTACAATCCCAATGCCTCGCTGGCGGAGAACCTGCTGTTTGGGACGCCCCGCAAACCGGAGTACGCGCCCGAGGCTCTGCCCGATAACCGGTTGGTGTTGGATGTTCTGCGCGAGGCCGAGCTTGAGGCACAGCTTCTCGCCAAGGGAATCAGCATTGCCGAGACCATGGTCGAGATCTTTGCCGATTTGCCGCCTGGCCATCCCTTTTTCGACCAGTTCAGCTTCATATCGGCGGACGATCTGCCGGAGTTTCGTCAACTCGTTCAGCGCGCCGAGAAATCGGGCGCCGACGGCCTCCCGGAGGTCGAGCGCAAGCGGTTGCTGGCTCTGCCGTTCCGCTATGTCGATGCGCGCCACCGCCTGGATCTGATCGACGACGACTTCCGTGCGCGCTTGTTGAAGGCGCGCGACGCGCTGCATCACCGTATCGAGCTCGAAGACCCGGAGGCGGTCGAGTTCTACGAAGCGCGCGACTACAACGCCGCGGCCAGCTTGATGGACAACATCCTGTTCGGTCGCCTGGTCTATGGACGGGCCGAGGCGGAAGAGACGGTGGGCGCGACCGTGGCCGAGACGCTCGATGAGCTGGGTTTGCACGATGCGGTTGTCCTGGTCGGTCTGGATTATAATGTTGGAGTTGCCGGGAAATTGTTGTCGGCGAGCCAGCGCCAAAAAGTGGCGATCGCCCGTGCCCTGCTGAAACGCCCGGATTTGCTCATACTCAACGAAGCGACGGCGGTGATGGACGGGGCGACTCGTTCGCAATTGCTCGATCGCCTGCTGCAGCATCGCGGCAAGACGGGTATCGTTTGGGCGTTGGAGCGAGCCCGGCTGGCCGAGCGTTTCGACCGGGTGCTGGTCATGCACAACGGTCGTCTGGTCGAACAGGGGGCGTTCTGCGATCTGAAGGACAAGGGCCGCACGCTTCCGGACCTTCTGGCGGCGGACTGACCGGAAACGAACGGGGCGGACCTGACGTAAGGGACCGCAAGGCGGAGGGCGAGGGCGATGGGTTTGGAGCAGGAAGTCGAAGTATTGCGGCGGATCCCATTGTTCGCCAACCTCGAACCGGCACGCCTTAAGCTCATGGCCTTTGCCAGCGAGCGTATGACTTTCAAGCCCGATCAAGCGCTTTGCCGGGAGGGCGATCCGGGCGACGCCGCCTATATTATCGTCGATGGCAAGGCCGATATCCTGAAGGACACGGTCGACGGCCCGGTCAAGGTCGCGGAGGTCGGCCGCAACGCCATCATCGGCGAGATCGCGATCCTGATCGATGTGCCGCGCACTGCCTCGGTGGTTGCCACCGACGAGCTGACGGCGCTCAAGATCACCACCGATCTCTTCTATCGCCTGCTCGCCGATTTTCCGGAAATGGGCGTCGAAATCATGCGCGTGCTGGCGCGGCGCCTGGAAGAGACCACTGACAAGTTGGGTGAGGTGGAAGACCGCTTGCGCCGGGCCGAACGCGGTTGATCGCCCTGGCTCCTCAACCTTGCTCCGGAAGATAGGCGTCGGGGCGCTTCAGAACGAGATTGAAGGAAACGGAGATTCGCGGTTGGCGGCTGAGGTTCGGATGCACGAAGTGGTGCAGGAAGGCCGGCCACAGCAGAATCATTCCAGGCTCCGGCAGCAGGGTGTACTCGGCCTCGATCTGCGGATCGCCTTTGATGGCCGTCATGTTGGCCTGTGCCCGCGGGTCGTAAAAAGAGATCGCGCCGGGCCGCCGGTCCCGTCGGCCCGGCAGGTCCTCGATTTCGTTGGGTACGGCGACATAGTAGGTGCCGGAGAGGTAGGCATGGGGATGGTTGTGCAGATCGTGGTAGTCGCCGAAGCGGTTGACGTTCGCCCAGCCCTGCAGCGACCACCGCACTTCGTAGTCCAGCCCACCGCGGCGTAGGTAGTCGACGGCCGTCTTGTTGATGCAGTCGCGCAGCCAGGCGACGGCGGGATGTTCGGACTCCAGGAAGTTGCCGCCGAGATAGTCGGTGGTCAGGTCGGCCGCCTTGGCGTCCAGATCCAGGATGACCTGAGACAGAACCCCGTTCGCCTCCCGCGCCCCGGGCAAAGGGCGCCTCAGGAAGGTCGTCGGCCAGAGGTCGAGAAAACCTTGAGCGTCGGGCTGGCGCTTCATGGCGTCGTGTAAATCCGCTCCAACTCTCTCGGTCTAGATCACAATCCGCTCTGGGCCGGTCGCTCCCGCGCGGCCAGCCATTCGCTGCGGTTCAAGCGGTAGAAGGGAAGATCCTTACCATAGGCTTTCCGCGTGCCGTCGCGGTTGAGCCCCAGTTTCTCTGCAACTGCCAAGGAGCGCCGATTGCCCGGTCTGATGACGGCGACGATCGGATCGAGCGCCAAGTCCCGGAAGCCGTAGTCGAGCACGGCCTGCGCCGCCTCTGTCGCATAGCCCTTGCCCCAAGTCGTTCGAGCGAAGCGCCAGCCGATCTCCACCTCGCTGTTGCCGTCGAGAATCGTCAGCAGAACGAAGCCGAGAAACCGCTCGGGCTTGGTTTTGGGGAAGACGGACCAGAAGCCGAGCCCGGGGCCGTAGTCCCGATCGACCCGGCCGACGAGCTGCACCAGACGGTCCTGTTGCGTATCCTCGGTGATCGGCGTGCGGATGAAGCGCATCACCTCCGGGTCCGAATCCAGCGCCATCATGGCGTCCAAGTCGGCGGCGGCGCTCTGCTTCAGCTGCAGCCGCTCGGTTTCCAGTCGCGGCAGTTGCTCTGCCGGACTGGGCGTCTCTATGTCTGTCTCCATAGCCGTTACCCCTAAGGCCGGACAATGCAGTCTTCAACCCTGCGCCAGTCCCTATTAGGGCGTAGCGGGGCGCGTGCGGCGACAGCGTTTGGAGCAGTAGCGTACATCCGCCCAGACTCGTTCCCACTTCTTTCGCCAGGCAAAGGGCCGGCCGCAGGCCGTGCAGATCTTGTGCGGTAGCTCGGCTTTGCCCTGCCGTTTGCCGCCGCCGCGCGTGAGAGCGCTCACAACTTCATCTCTCGCTGGCGTGCGTCGCTCCCGCTCGAGCGCCGCCCGCGCCGGTTTGTCTGGGACAGGCCCGAACGTCGGCTGCCGTGCTTGGCCTGAATGGCTTCTGCGTTTCGTTGAAAGGCGTCCGACTTGCGGAGATCCCGGATCGCCGCCCGTGCGCTTTGAGCCGCAGCCTTGTGGTCGACGATGGGTGCGGGGTAGTCGAGCTGTCCGGCCCGATCCCAAGACCAGGGTTCGTGGATATGGGATTGCGGAACCGCTGCCAGTTCCGGCACCCAGCGTTTCACGAAACGACCGTCTGGATCCTGATCGTATCCCTGTTTCACGGGATTGTAGATTCGCACCGTGTTGATGCCGGTCGTACCCGACTGCATCTGGGTTTGCGGCCAATGGATGCCCGCTTCGTAGTCTGTGAAGAGGCGTGCGAGATGCAGACCGGTGGGGCGCCAGGGCAGCCATAGATGATAGCTGGCGACGGCCATCAGCATGGCGCGCATGCGGAAGTTCATCCAACCGGTCGCCAGCAGCGCGCGCATGCAGGCGTCGACAAAGGGCAGCCCGGTCCGCCCCCCGCACCAGGCCTGGAAACGTGCCATGTCGAGCGGCTTGTCCAAGGCGTCGTAGGCAGGGTGGAGATTGTCGAACTCGATTTCCGGGCCGTCTTCGAGCTTCTGCATGAAATGGCAGTGCCAGTGCAGACGACCCACGAAGGAGCTTAGAGACCCGCACCAGCCCTCCGCCGTCCGGTCGGCTTCGCGCTGCCTCCGAAGCTCCCTTTTCGCCGCCTGACTTGCTTCGCGCAGGGAAACGGACCCCCAGGCAAAGTGAGAAGACAGGCGCGAGCAGGCGTGGAAGCCGGTCACTGGACTGGACATCGCACGCCGATAGGTCCGGCCGCGTTCCGTCAAGAAACTCTCGAGCACCTCGAGCCCCGCCCGCCGCCCGCCCAGCTGGCGTTCGGGACAGGGATCGGGAGCCAGGCCGAGATCGCTGGCAGTCGGCAAGCTCCCCGGCGCGATGTCCGAGAGGGGTTGCAGGGCCGTCGGCGCCGGAGGGATCGGTTCCGCCATGAAGCGATCCCATCTGCGCGCCCAGCCGTCGCGCGAGGCAAGGCCCCGGACGATCCCATGCTGCCGAAGTTCTCGCCAGGGAATGCCACGCGCCCGGGTCCAGGCGAGAACGCGTTTGTCACGGGCATAGGTGGCTGCATTGCCGGTTTCCTGATGGGACCAGAGCCTGGTGAGGCCGTAACGCCGGTGAAGATCTTCCAGAACCGAAACGATCTCGCCGTG
This sequence comes from Algihabitans albus, assembly GCF_003572205.1. Lineage (NCBI taxonomy): Bacteria > Pseudomonadati > Pseudomonadota > Alphaproteobacteria > Rhodospirillales > Rhodovibrionaceae > Algihabitans > Algihabitans albus. Next base: position 280,620 of record NZ_QXNY01000004.1, on the reverse strand, counting down.
ACGAATCACGAGAGGCTGGCCGATCCCTGCCAGTGCTGCGCGCAGCTCCTCCAGGCATTCGCCGGCGAAGGCCCAGTGGCGTCCGCTCATATCCTCGCCACCCCAAATCTCGGGCTCTGCGACGTAGAGAGGCAGAACGGGGCCGAGAGTCGAGGTCTGTTGAGCCGCTTCGGCCAGCGGCACATGGTCGTCGAGACGCAGGTCTCGTTTGAACCAGACGACTTGCAGCCCCATGACGGCGCCTAGGCCAGCAGACGGGAGAGCCAGGGGCGAACCTTCAGAAAGCCGCCGTAGGCCTTCTCCAGCAAGCGCAGTGCCGGCGGCCAAGCGGCCAGCGGGGTCAAGCGGCTGAAGCCCGGTAGCTGCCGCCAGACGGCGACGAAGGCTGCGGCGCCGCTCTCAAGCCGTCCGGCGGCATCACGCGTGTGGAAGCGCTGCAGAGCCGCCTCCCGGCTGAGGCCGCAACCTGGCTCCGCGTCCGGCTGACTGACGTCGTCCCAAGCAATTCGGCCGCGGCGGTCCAGCCGGCGGTAGAATGCGACCTCCCGTCGGCAGAGCGGACAGGCGCCATCGTAGTAGACCGTCAGCGCGGCAGGTTGGGCAGGATTGCGGTTCATGCGCTCGACATAGCGCTGCGCCGCCGCTAGGGAAGCTGTCAAAGCGATGAACGGGGAGACCAAGATGGGTGACGCGAGGATCGGTATCCTGGGCTGCGGCGGACGCATGGGCCGCCAACTGCTGGCCGGCGTCCTGGACACGCCGGGTGCGCGTCTGGCCGGCGGCAGCGAGCGGCCGGACAGTGCGGCTGTTGGTCAGGATTTGGGGGTTCTTGCGGGTCGCGACGCCCTGGGCCTGTCGGCGATCGAGGACCCGGCCGCCCTTTTCGCCGCCAGCGACCTGGTGATCGACTTCACCCTGCCGACGGCAACCGCCCTACATGCCGCCCTCGCGGCCGAGCACCGTACCGCCCTTGTGGTCGGCACCACTGGACTGCTGGAAGAACAGCTGGCCGAACTCGAGCGCGCGGCGCAGGAGGTTGCGGTACTGCGTGCGGCCAACATGAGTCTCGGTGTCAATCTGTTGATCGAGCTGGTGACTCAGGCCGCGGCCAAGCTGGATGAGGCCTACGACATCGAGATCGTGGAAATGCACCACCGCCATAAGGTGGATGCGCCGTCCGGCACGGCGCTGGAGCTGGGCGAAGCGGCTGCGGCGGGTCGCAATGTCGATCTCGACGACTCCGGTGTGCGCGTGCGCGACGGTCACACCGGGCCGCGCCGGGCCGGAACCATCGGTTTTGCGACCTTGCGGGGCGGCGATGTGGCGGGCGACCACACGGTGATTTTTGCGACTGAGGGCGAACGCCTCGAACTCGGCCACCGGGCCTCCAGCCGGCAGGTCTTCGTCCAGGGTGCTCTCAAGGCCGCGCTTTGGCTCCGGGGCAAGCCGGCGGGGCTCTATTCCATGCGCGACGTCTTGGGGCTCTAGCCCGAGGAGTTAGTCGACGACAAGCCGTTGCCGCCGGCCATACCTGTCTTCGATTATGGCGCTGGCGGTCCAGTCGACCGGGTCGGTGGCCTCGGGCAGGGTGAGCTTGGCCCAGGCGCGAAGCGCTTCGGCCGGTTCCGGCTGTCGTTGTGAACGGCGCCCGAAGAGATCCAGGCTGAGCGTGACACCGATCCCCTCATTGGAGCCGCCGGTCAGGCCCACGCGCGGGCTCGCGGTGTTGCCGGTCAGGCGGCTACCGTGGAGGATGGCGTCGGACGAGGCGACGACGCTTCGGTTCTCCGGACCATCCAGGCGCAGCTCGACCGCACGCTCGTCGGTCCGTAGTCCGGTGACCAGTAGCTCGATTTCCGGGCGGCCATCGGCTGCGCTGCCGGCGGCAGACGTCAGGGAAAGCAGGGGATTGCCTGGACGATCGGCGTCGGCTGTTTCGGCAGACTGCCCGGGCGGTGCAGGTGGGCCGGGTGGTTCCGCCGTGCGGTCTTGAGCGCAGGCGGTAAGCATCAGACAAAGCAACAGGCACCGCAGGTGGGGTTGGACTCCGTTAAGCCTCGGTTGCGTGATCGTGGTCCAGCGCGGCATTCTGCAGGAGCCAGTACAGATCGCTGTTGTGGTTGCGCGCATGGTTGCCATGTAGGGCCTAGGAATCTCAGCTGCAGGGTCTTCACCTTGTCGCAAGGCCTGATCCGTCAACATCGAACAGCGAGCTTCTCTTCAAGGCACCTCGGCGAGCGGACGGCCACGGTCAGACACATGGATACAGCGGTAACCCTCAAGCGCGATGCAGTTCGCCCCGACGGCGACACATCTTCGATGGTCGGGCGAACGCGGCGTCGCGGGTCGTCGCGGCCGCAAGGTGCCGGCAATCGGCGGGCGATTCTGGATCGGTCCAAGCTGCAGGACAAGATGGCCGGCCTCCTGATGCGTGCCTCCACGCCGGAGCGGGCGCGCAGCGAGATTCTGGAGCTTCTCAAGGGTGCCCTTGCCGAGGGCCGGGAAGAGATCCAGCGCCGCTTCGAAGCCGGGGCTTCGGGTCGCACGACCGCCGCCCTACTGGCCTGGCAGGCCGATCAGATCGTCCGCCTGATCTACGATCACGTGGGGCAAGACCTTTATCCGCTGGCCAATCCCTCGATGGCCGAACGGCTCGCCGTTGCGGCTGCCGGTGGCTACGGCCGTGGCGAGCTCGCGCCCTATAGCGACATCGATCTGCTGTTCCTGCTGCCCTACAAGACCACGCCGCGCAGCGAGCAGGTGATCGAATCCGTCCTCTACTTCCTGTGGGATCTCGGCTTCAAAGTCGGTCATGCGACAAGAAGCGTTGACGACTGCCTGCGTCAGGCACGGCAAGACGTGACCATCGCGACAAATCTGCTGGAGTCTCGCTTCTTGTGGGGTGACCAGGCGCTGTTCCTGGAGTTCAAGTCGCGCTACGCCGCCGAAGTGCAGGCGGGCAAGGGCATTTGGTTCGCGGAAGCCAAGCTGGCGGAGCGCAGCCGCAGGCACCAGCGCTACGGTCAAGGCTCGCGCTACGCGTTGGAGCCGAACGTCAAGGAGTCGAAAGGCGGCCTGCGCGATCTCCACACCATCTTCTGGCTTGGTAAATTTCTGTATCAGGTCGATGAGGTGGACAAGCTGATTGACAAGGGTGTCTTCACCAAAGCCGAGGCGAGAGCTTTCGAGAAGGCTCTCGAGTTTCTCTGGACCCTGCGCTGTTGGCTGCATTATCAGACCGGCCGCGGCGAGGAGCGCCTGACCTTCGATCTGCAGCATGCGATCGCCCCCCTGATGGGCTACAACGAGCATGCTGGCAAGAAAGCCGTCGAGCGTTTCATGAAGCGCTACTTCCTGGTGGCCAAGGACGTCGGGGACCTGACCCGGATCTTCTGCGCCCAGATCGAAGCGGAGCACAACCGGCGCTCTCGCTTCCGGATGCCTCTGCTGCGCCGCCGCCGTCAGATCGGCGGCTTCAAGCTGGAGGGAGATCGTCTGACGGTCAAAGGGCCGGAGCACTTTGCCGAGAAACCGGTCGATCTGCTGCGTCTCTTCCAAGTCGCGCAGGCCAACGATCTGGACATCCATCCCGATGCGCTTCGCTCGGCCACCCAGTCGCTGAAGCAGATCGACAAGTCGCTCAGGCAGAACGCCAAGGCTAACCAAGTTTTCCTGGATATCCTGACCGGCGACAAGGACCCTGAGACGGCGCTGCGGCGGTTGAACGAGGCTGGCGTGCTCGGCCGTTTCCTGCCCGACTTCGGGCGCGCCGTCAGCATGATGCAGTTCAACATGTATCATCACTACACTGTGGATGAGCATACGCTCTTCGCGATCGGCATCCTGCACGCCATCGAGCAGGGCAAGCTTCAGGAAGAAGCCCCGATCGCCAGCAGCGTCATCCACAAGGTGCTGAATCGCCGCGTGCTCTTTCTGGCGGTTCTGCTCCACGATATCGCCAAGGGCCGGCCAGGCGATCATTCGGAGGAAGGGGCCAAGATCGCCCACCGTCTCTGTCCCCGGCTCGGTCTTTCGTCGGAGGAGACGGAGACCGTCGCCTGGCTCGTGCTGCATCATCTCGCCATGTCCGATACCGCCTTCAAGCGGGATATCGACGATCCCAAGACGATCCAGGACTTCGCAGGATTGGTGCAGTCTCGCGAGCGTTTGAATCTGCTGCTCGTGCTGACTGTGGCCGATATCCGCGCCGTCGGTCCCGGGGTCTGGAACGCCTGGAAGGCTTCGCTGCTGCGCGAACTCTATTGGCGGAGCGAGGAAGTGCTGTCAGGCGGTTTCTCGACCGAGGGCCGCGAGCGGCGGATCGCAGGCAAGAAAGCGGCTCTGCGACAGGCGCTCGAAGAGTGCGCCGAAGCTTTCGAGCCCGAGTGGATCGAAGGCTTCCTCGATCGCGGCTACGACGCTTACTGGCTGTCGCTCGACGTCGAGACGCTGTTGCGCCACGCGCGGCTGATTCGCACTGCCGAAGTCGAAGGGCGGCTGCTGACGGTCGATACCTGGGTCGATCCTTACCGGGAAGCGACCGAGGTGACGATCTACACGGCCGATCATGCCGGCCTGTTCAACCGCATTGCCGGCGCCTTGGCGGTGGCGGGCGCCAATGTGGAGGTGGCGCGCATCTTCACCCACAAGGATGGCATGGCGCTCGACATCTTCTGGGTCCGCGACGCCGCCAAGGGCGGCGCCTTCGCCAAGCCGAGCAAGCTGGCCAAGCTCTATGCAGCGATCGAACAGACTCTATCCGGCTCGATCCGTCCTTTGACCGAGCTCCGCCGGCAGGCGCCGAACCTGCCGTCGCGTTTCGAAGTCTTCACTGTTGCCCCACGGGTGTTGATCGACAACGCGGCCAGCCGCCATCACACGGTGATCGAGGTCAACGGCCGCGATCGACCTGGTTTGCTCTATCGGCTGACCTTGGCGCTAGCTCGCCTTGGGCTGATGATCGATTCGGCTCAGATCACCACCTACGGCGAGCGGGCGGTCGACAGTTTCTATGTCCATGATGCGCTCAATTCTAAGATCGAGAGCCCTCAGCGACTCCGCGCGATCCGAAAGAAACTGCTGGAGGCACTGGAGGACGGTGTCTGCGCTCCGGCCGGTGCGCAGACGGTGAGGGCGCGCCCGAAATCCGCCGTCGGAGCCAAGAGCCTGGCGAAGCCGGCGAAGAGCAGGAAGCGCGCGGTAGCGAGCTGAGTGTTCGGACTAGGCTCGCAATATCTATGCGCGAAAGTCTAGATATTTCGAGATCTTACATGCTCCCGGATAACGACTTGTCGCTTTGCCGTTCGGTGCGCTGCCACGCGCTGGTATAGCCCTGTATCAGCACTTCGATTTCCCGCAGCTCTTCCTCGAGCGCGGCGGTGGCTGACTGCGCGTCACCGTACTCTCGGCTCGCCTCCAACCGCTCCGCCATAGCATGCAACCGGTCAAATCCAAGGTTGGCTGCAGCCCCCTTCAACGCGTGGGCCGACAGCTGAATTCGGTCCTGGAAGTCCGCTTTCTCGGAAAGAGCCGCTTTAACGTCGTCCACGCAAAGACCTATGGAAATCGGTAACCGGTTGAGGAGGTCGCTTACAGTCTGGCGGCCGAGAGCGAGTTCCAGAGAGTCGATGGTCTCGCGATTCCAGTGTGGGAACTGCGCAGTCTTCAAGTCGTGTAAAGTCGCCATGGAAGAACTGTCCGGGGGTGACGGAAAGGTCGACTCTCGGTTTCGACTCCGCGAGTCGGCCGAGCCGCCAAAGCCCCCGATGACGGCAACCAACTCACTCCAGTCGACGGGCTTCGTGAGCACGCCGTCCAGCCCGGCAGTATGATAGAGCCTCTTATTTTCCTGTGCTGCATCTGCGGTCAGAGCGAAAATGGGAGTCTCGGCGGCTTGACCGTCAAGCCGACGGATCTGGCGCGTCGCCTCCGGACCGTCGACGACCGGCATCTGCATGTCCATGAGAATCACGTCGACACCCTTCGCCGCCTCGCTGACGGCCTCGGCTCCGTCGGTGACAGCAACAACCTCTGCGCCGAGAGCCGTGAGCATACGACTGATCACCATTCGGCTTGCCTCGACGTCCTCCGCCAGCAGTATCCGGCGATTGGCGAAGGGTTTGGCCGAGACAAGATCGGTCAGACTGGGTTCGATCCGCGCCGTGTCGAACTCTTGGTAGCGCATATCGACGCGGCGGAATGGAAGTTGGAGCGTCATCGAGGTTCCGACTTTCTCCACACTTTGCAGAGTCAGGTCGCCGCCCATGGCGCGGGCCAGCTTGCGGCTGATCGCCAGTCCGAGACCGGTCCCGCCGAACTTCTGATCGACCTGCGCATCGGCCTGCTCGAAAACATCGAAAACGGCCTCCTGCCGACTGACTGGAATGCCGACCCCGGTGTCCCGAACGACGATCTGAATCATAGAGTGCTCGTCGTTCGGCGGGCCGACGTTGGCGGCGATTTCTACATGGCCTTCGGCAGTGAACTTCAACGCATTGCCAAGAAGATTATTCAGAATCTGTTCCAGTCGATGTCCGTCGATCTCGATGTATTCTGGCAGGTCCTTGCCGACTTCGAGTTTGAGGTCGAGGGATTTCGAGGTGATGGTTTTCTTGTAGAGCGTCTGAAGATCGTTCAGCAGTTCGTGCACGTTGAGGGGATGCTCGGTGAAAACCATGCGACCGGCTTCGATCTTCGATAGATCCAGGAGATCGTTCAACAGCTCGACGAGGTTCTTGGCTGAGCGGCGTGTCACTTCCAGCATCTCGTGATGCTCAGCCCTCAGGCGCTCCATGGACAGGAGTTCCAGAGATCCTATGATCGCCGACATTGGCGTGCGCAGTTCATGGCTGACGTGTGCCAGAAACTGTGACTTCGCCTCGTTGGCATCGTCCGCTGCGATGCGCGCGATTTTGAGCTGCTTTTCGGTCCTCCGTCTTCGGTCTTCGGAAAGCAGCAGCCAGCCAACGAGATAGCAGCCACCCGTGTGGGTGACCATGATCGGCACCGCCAACTCGCTCAATATGGTCTGTGCCAGTTCGATGCCGAGCAAGCTGATACCCAGCGCAATGGGCAGGATGCTGAGCAAGCCGGCGATCGCAAGATGCTGCACGCCGAAGCGGGGGTTGCGCTGCCGCAGATGCCAGAGCCCGATTGACAGACAGACGAAGCCAACGATGGCGAGCAAGGCCGGTACCGTTCCCGCACCGCCGATGGCGATTCGGATTCCGCCTATACTGAGCCCCGCGACGACAGCGGCTAACGGACCGCCAAAGGCCCCCGACAGCAGGATTGGGACCGCGCGTACATCGAAAATGATGCCGGGTGCGAAATCCACGGGAAGATACATGGCGACAGCGCCTGCGGCACCGAAGACGAGCCCCATTGCCAAGGAGCGAACGATCGCGACGGCCTTCTCAAGGTGGGGGACGACGGCGGCATAGGCGACGGCGAGGGCAGCCATCAAACCTAGATTCTCTACTAGAGGGACTAGCAGTGTGAAGTTGGGCATCAACGTCTTCGCAGACTATCTCGCGCAGGGGATGAAACCCTGAGGTCTGTAACCTTACCACACTCTTACCTTGTTTCCGTAATCTGGAAAATGTACAGTTCGGAGATGGTTCTTTGCAAGGAGACATTCAAATGAATAAGATTGTATTTGTCGTAGATGATGTAGAAACAGATCGAGAATTAGTTGCAGATAACTTGATTAAGAGTGGATTTTCTGTCGTAAAATTTTCAAATGGTGAAGAAGCCGTTCGCGCTGTTGAAACCGTAAAGCCCGTCGCTGTTGTATCCGACATCTTTATGCCCAAGCTGGGGGGGCTCGAGATGATCCGATTACTTCGCCGAAAAGGTTATTGTGGACTGATTGTTGCGATGTCAAGTGGTGGGAATTTCAATGGGTTTGATGCGATTAAATATGCAATTGTATTGGGTGCTGATTTGGGCATTAGAAAACCGATAAATATTAAAAAAATCGGAGCCCTTATTTCTGTTGAAATCGAAAGAGCATCTTTTAAAAATGGAATTAACAATTTGGATTTTCTAAATACACCGCAATTTGCCAAAGAATTTTCGCGTTTAGCTATTAATTCGAAAGATATAGCCCGAAGATATTGGAGCTCTTTCGTCAGGACAAATCTGATCACCTCTCACAGGGCGATATGCCAGGCGAAGAACTGAAATTCCCGCAAAAATTGCACATATGTGAATCTTGTGAATCTCTACCGTTTAGACAGATTTCTCCCATTGCTCGCAAGCAGTGTGGAGCAGGCGAATGGAATGCCAAAGCCTGCCCGGGATCCTAAGCTGCGTCTTCCAAGGCTTTGACGCCGGGCAGGGTTTTGCCTTCGAGCCATTCCAGGAACGCGCCGCCTGCCGTAGACACGTAGGAGAAGTGTTCGAGTGCTTTGGCGTTCGCCAGAGCTGAGACTGTATCGCCGCCGCCGGCGACGGTGAGCAGTCGCCCTGCCCGACTGTAGTCGGCCACTGCCCTCGCGACGAGATTGGTTCCGCTGTCGAAGGGGGGAACCTCGAAAGCGCCGAGCGGGCCGTTCCAGACGACCGTCTTACAGCTTCCCAGGCGCTTGACGATATGTTCGGCGGTTGCCGGGCCGATGTCCAAGATCATGCGGTCGGCCGGGACGTCCTTGACCGAGACAGTGTCGTGGACCGCATTGGCGGTCAGGCTTTTCGCCACCAGAGCATCTGTCGGCAGCAGGATGTCGCAGTCGTTGGCTTTGGCGATCTTGACGATCTCCGTCACGGTGTCTGCCATTTCCGTCTCGCAAAGTGAGGTGCCGACATCGACGCCCAGGGCATGCAAAAAGGTATTGGCCATGCCGCCTCCGACCACGAGAAGCTGCACCTTGCCGACCAGATTGCCGAGCAGGTCGAGCTTCGTCGAAACCTTGGCGCCTCCGACAATTGCGGCGACCGGGCGCTCGGGTCGTTCCAAGGCCTTGGACAGCGCCTCCAACTCCTGCTGCATCAGACGGCCCGCGGCGGCCGGCAGCCGGCGAGCCAGCCCGTCGACCGAGGCATGGGCGCGATGCGCCGCCGAGAAAGCGTCGTCGATATAGAGATCGCCGAGATCGGCCAGGCTGTCGGCGAAATCGGGCCCGTTGGCTTCCTCGCCGGCGTGGAAGCGAAGGTTCTCGAGCAGGAGAACTTCGCCGGGCGCGAGTTTATTCACCGCATCCTTGGCGGTCCGACCGACGCAGTCCTCCGCGAAAGCCACCGGACGATTCAGCACTCCGGCCGCGGCTTCCGCCACCGGCCTCAGCGACATCTCCGGATCGGCTTTGCCTTTCGGGCGGCCGAAGTGGGCGAGCAGCACCACTTTGGCGCCACGCCCGACCAGATCGTCGACCGTCTGCTTGGAGCGTAAAATCCGGGTCGTATCGGTGATGCGGCCGTCGCGCAGCGGCACGTTGTAGTCGACGCGGACCAAGGCCGTCTTGCCGGAAACCTGCAGGTCGTCGATCGTCTTGAAGCTGGGCATGCGGTCCCGCCTGTTGTTGAGATGAACGCGAAGGAACTTGCGCCAGCGCAAGGCTGACAATTCAGCGGCAGTGATACTCGATCTTGCGCCTCTGCGCCAAGGCGCCACAGGATGAAGGCCCTGGTAGGCCGATGGCGTGTTTGAGCGCGCTGTCTCTAAAACTCTTGCCGGACTGGTTGCAGAGGTCGGCAGTCGAACTGCTGGCCGGGAGAAATCGTCGAGAACCGCTAGAGCTCAAGAGTGACGCTCTGGGGGCGATGATCGCTCGGCAGCTTCTCGCGCTCGCCCGGCAGGTCCTCCCGAACCTGGGCGTTGAAGACGTCATGCTCGATCAGGCCGGTTGATGCGCGTGTGCCGGCGTTCCAGTAGAGGCTCGCCGACAGGAGGATATGGTCCAGCAGAATCTTGCGGTCCTCCACTTCCTCGATGAAGTCGTCGAAGATCGCCGTCCAATTCAGGTCCTTCGGCATATCGTCGACGAAGCCGTGACGCAACATGCGGGGCGGAATGTAGGGCGAGCCGGCGAGAGTGTTCGCCAGGCCATGGGTCAGATAGCGCTTCTCGAAGTAGTCGAACCCGGGACCGTCGTTGAAGTCGCCGATTAGGGCGAGGGCCGCTTGTTCGTCTTGCGCGAAGCTGAGATCGAGGTACTCGCGCACGCGCATGGCTTCGGCCGAGATCCGTTGTCGCGCCTGCAGCGCCTCGCGCACATACTCGTCTCGACGCAGGGGATCGCGCCATAGCCGCTCACCCTGATGGACATACTTCGACTTGGCATGCAGGTTGATCAGACGCAGCTCGCGCCCCGAAGAGGTCATGATCTTCAGCACAAGCGGCGGACGGGTGAAGCCGTAGCTGTCGAGCACCAGGTCGCGATCGACGTCGACCTCCCAATCTGCCTCGAAATCCAAGCCCAGCTCTTGAGTGATGCGAAAGACATCGGCGACGGCGTCGCTGCTGCGTTTGATGAGGGTATAGAGTTTCTGTTGCCCCGCGCCGGCCGGCCCTTCGACGGCGTAGCGGTCGCCGAGAAACTGGGTGATGAAAAGCACCATCTCGCTCTTGCGGCTCGGCCCCTCCTGCAGAGCCACGATGTCTGCATTCATGGCCTCGATCACCGCAGCGACACGTATACAGAGACCGGGCAGGTCGCTTACTCCGCCGACCTCCTCGGAGCGGCGAAGCTGTGGGGCTCCGGCATTGTCAGCCGTGAACCAGCGGTTCATCCATTCGACGTTCCAGTTGGCGATCTTGAGCGTCGGCACGGTTCACCTCCTGAGTTTTGGGCAACGCGGAGGGCAATGCTATCCCAGAGAGATAACGGTGCGGTGACGATGGGTGAGAAGCCGTTGCGACAACTTCCGGACGCCCTTCTCGGTCCTTTGTCTCGTCCGCCGGAGAGACGAAAACTCACAGCGCTTTGAGCAGCAGAACCCACTCGCCGGTCGGACCGTCCGGCCAGGGCACAAGCGGACGCCTCGCGGTCTCTATATATCCATGACGCAAATAAAGCGCGAAGGCACCGAGATTGCTGGAGTCGACGATGAGGCTCATTTGTGCGGCACCAGTCTCTCGCGCCTTCTCTTCGGCCAGGTCGAGCAGCCGGCTGCCAAGGCCCCGGCGCTGGAAGGCCGGCAGCACCGCCAGCACGTTGACGTACCAGGAGCCCGGCGCTCCGGCTGCGGTCACCGCAGCCTCTGCCTCGGCCTCCAACTCCACCAAGGGCCGAACGGTCGCCGGTAGCTCGGCCAGATCCCCGGCCTCGAAGGGCGCGTCCTGGCGGTAACCGACCAGCATGCCGGCAACTTCCGGCGCCGCTCCGGGCGCCAGCGGCGCCTCGATCACGACGGCGTTGCGATAGGAAAACCCGCCGGTCTCCCGCCGGGCCCGCTCGATCCCGGCGTCCAGGGCGGTCTGCCCAGTTTCGGCCGACGCGGCCCAGAGATGCAGCGGCAGCCCCTCGCCCGCGAGGTTCGCCAGTTCGACGAGCAAGGGCGCATCGTCCGGGCGTGCCGGGCGCGCAGAGGGTGTGGAGCCCGTGCCGCCTAATTCCGTCCGTGTCATTCCTATTCCGCGTTTGGTCCGCCGCGTTGCCCAAGGCGCTTGTCCGGCTGGGCAAGCGATGACCTTAAGATAGAGAACGTCGGGTCCTGAAGCTGTGACGGATTTCACGGCCGCCGCCGCGTGCCAAATCCGATCTAGCCGCCGTAGCGCAGCAACTCCGCGCCATGCCGCCGGAGCCAACTCTTGGTCCAGCCGGGCTCATCGCTTAGCGCCTCGCAGAGGCGCCAGAAGGCGGGGGAGTGGTCGAGGTGAACCAAATGAGCGACTTCGTGGGCGACCACGTAGTCGAGCACCGGAAGGGGAGCGAAAACCAGGCGCCAGGAAAAGTTGAGGTCGCCGCGCTGCGAACAGCTTCCCCAGCGGCTGCGGGTGTCGCGCAAGGTTATGCGACCCAAGCGCCGGCCTTGGGGCTGGATCTTTCGCGCGGCCTTACCGTCCGGCGAGATGTCGCGGTCGACAAGCTTTGCTGCCTTGGCACGAGCCCGGCTGGTAATTTCGCGGCGTGCCTCGGTCTTCAGATGGTCCGTGATGCGGCGCGCGAGATGCTCCGCCGCCCCGCCAACCCAGAGAATACCTTTGTCCTTCCAGGGCGGCCGCCGGCTCCAGGGCGCGTGCTTGACCAAGTGCTCTTCGCCCAGGATCGGCAAGAGCGCGCCGTCGGTGAAGGGCAGGGGCGCGGGCAGACGTTTGAGACGGGCCGCGATCCAACCGCGGCTGCGGTCCACGAAAGCCAGACCCTCCGACAAGGCCACGCCCGACGGAAGGGTGAGAGACAGCCCGTCACCGCCGTCGGCCGCCGTGCCGGGTGCCAGGCGCAGGATGATGCGGCGTGCACGCGCATTGACGCGCACCGCGATCGGCACCGTGCGGCCATCGATCTCGACGGTTGGCGGCGCGGCAACCGGTGGGGGCGCCGTCTTCAGCAAGGCCTGGATTCGACTCATAGCAGTGGAATCTTATCAGGAGCGCTCGGAGTCGCGCAGGCCTTGCCATTGCGCTTAGCCGGATGCCGCGAAACTCCGCCAGTCCTCCGAGAGAGTCCTGACGGCCGTCTCATAAAGCTTTCGACCCTTCTCGACGCTGGCCAGGGTGGGGTCGCTGCCCATGCGGCCGTCCGGGAACTTGCGTCGGTAATCGGCGGCGTCGGTGAAGCCACCGCTGGGCGCCACTCTTGGGCTCATCTCGGCCGCGCCCCGTTCGGCCCGCTGCGCCTCCTCCGGGTAACCGTAATAGGTCAGAGAGATCTCCGAAGCGGTGGCGTGTTGGCCGTCGCTGCCGCCGAACAGTTGCTTTGCCAGGGCCTGGACGTCCCGATGGTCCCACCAGTTGCGCAGGCGACAGGTGAGCGCCGGGCGGTTTGTTGGCGCGGCGCCCAGGCTGGCCTGCGCATAGACCTCCGAGAAGGCGGCCGAAACCGTGGCGATGTTTCCGCCGTGGCCGTTCAGGAAGTAGAAGCGGTCGAAACCATGGCGGGCGAGCGAGTTGATCCAGTCCTGCAGTACGGCGATCAGGGTCGAAGGCCGCAGCGTCATGGATCCGGCGAAGCCCAGGTGATGTTGCGCCATGCCGACGGAGACCGTAGGGGCAACCAGAGCGCCGGTCTGCTCGGCGATGCCGCCCGCCAAGATTTCGGGGCAGAGCGCATCGGTACCGACGAAGCCGGTCGGGCCGTGCTGCTCGGTCGAGCCGATCGGGATCAGGATGGCGGTCGAGGTCTTGAGGTAGGCCTCGACCTCCGGCCAGGTGGAAAGTTGCAGTTTCATGAGGACTCCTCGATGGGCGGGCCCTCTAGGCTAGCGCCGCAGCAGCGCTTTTGCTATCCGCAGTGCGAACGATAAGCAGGGAGTGCGTCATGGCCTATTGGCTGATGAAGAGCGAACCGGGCACCTGGTCCTGGGACGATCAGGTTGCCGCCGGCACCGACCATTGGGATGGCGTGCGCAACTACCAGGCCAGTAACAACCTGAAAGCCATGAAGCTGGGCGATCGAGCTTTTTTCTATCATTCGGTCAACGAGAAGCGGATCGTCGGTATCGTCGAGGTGGCGCGCGAGTACTACCCCGACCCCACCGACGCGTCCGGCCGCTTCGGCATGGTCGACGTCACGGCGGTCAAGCCGGTAGCGCGGCCGGTGACGCTTGCCGAGATCAAGGGGGAGCCCAAGCTCGCGGAGCTTCCGCTGCTCAAGCAGTCGCGCCTCTCGGTCATGCCAATTCCAGACGAGGCTTGGCGCCTGATCTGCTCCCTGGCGGAGACCGATCCCGATTGAGCCGTCCGGGCTAGCGCTTCGGCCAGGTCCAAGGTGGACTCTCCGCAGTTCCGATTAGCGTTTCCCCCAAGCCCTTCCTGAGTTCGTAGCCGGTGCAGTGGCCGTGTTGCTTGAGGGCGTTGACGAGAGGAGCTGCATGAGAAACGACGATGATCTGAGACCGCTTCGAGGTCTTGGCGATTAGCCGCGCCAGCGGCTCCAGAAGAACCGGGTGCAGACTCGTTTCGGGCTCGTTCAAGACCATCAACGGAGGTGGTCGCGGGGTAAGAAGGGCCACCACGAGCAGCAGATATCGCAGCGTTCCGTCCGAAAGCTCGGCGGCTCGCAAGGGCCGCAGCAGTCCATGCTGACGCATGACGATCTCGAAGAGGCCGTCGGTTACCGTCACCTCCACCGAACTGTCTGGAAAGGCATCCTCGATAGCGTCGTGCAACGCTTGAGGATCGCCGATCTCAAGAATGGTCTGAAGCGCTGCGGCGGCATCGGCACCATGAGAGGCTAGAACGGGTGTTCTCGTTCCGACCTGCGGGAAGCGTACCGGGGCTTCCAGATCGGTTCTGAAGTGATCGTAAAAACGCCAGGACCGCATGCGTTCTCGCAGCGCGAGGAGCTCCGGAGCGCCGCGCGGGTCCGACGCGTGGGTCATCATGCTTTCGAAGCTCGGCAGGCTGGTCAGAACGTTTCGGCGTATGCCCGCCTCGTCCACGACAGTGACGCTCGGCCCGTTGCGCTGCGCGAGCAAGTTGGTGCGTTTGAGATGTTCGCCGACCCAAAGGGCTTCGGTTTTGATTTCGGGATCGTAGTTGAACAGAGAGCGGCCAGCGCGGAACGGCAGGCCCAAATCGATCGCATAGCCATAATCGCTGTCCGCGAAGCCCAGTTTCAGACTGACCCGTTCGCGCCTTACCGTTCCTTGAATGGCGACGTCGCCCGTCTTCATGCCGCGAGAGAAGGCTTCCGGTCCTGCCCAGAGCGTCGATTGCAATCCGCCCTCCAGGGCGAGAGCTCCGATGGCCTGCCCTTGCGCAACATCCGCCAATAGGCGCACGGCCTTGTAGAGGCTCGACTTGCCACTCCCGTTGGGTCCGGTGATGACCGTCAGCTGTTCGAGCGGAATCACGAGATCCCGCAGGGAGCGGTAACCGGAAACTGCGAGGGTCAGGACCATGGGCGGTTCGTTTGATCCTGTTGCTGTGTCGGATCTCCGTACTTGCACAAAGAACACCAAAACGCTTCAAACCGCTATAGTTGCTGCCTGGACCGAGACCACCGAGGCGTTATGGCCGCTCCCCCACTTAGTCGTTTGCGAGAGCTGCCGCTCCGCCTTTGCCGTCTGACGGAGATCGAGGATGGCGAGGGCAAGTCGCTGCAGGTGCATGATCGCTCGGGTCCGCGCGAACTGGTGCTGCTGCGCGACGGCGCGACCGTGTACGGCTACCTGAACAGCTGCCCGCACCTGGGGGTGCCGCTGGAGATGGTGCCGGACCGCTTCATGAACGCCGCCGGCACCCACGCGATCTGCCGCACCCACGGGGCGCTTTTCGAGCCCGCGACCGGGTACTGCATCTCCGGTCCCTGTGCCGGACAGTCGCTGACGGCCATCGATGTCGAACTGGATGACGAGGGATGGTTGCTGCTGACCGCGCCCTTGCCCGCCAGCGGTTAGGCGCTCTTGTCCGCTTCCGACGATTAGCTTGTACGCCTACGGTCCGCGACCCGCTGTTGTTAACCGGAGTGCTTTTCTGGAATAGTCGATGCCGCAGCGAAGTCTATTTCCAGTTGGGGGCGGCAAGACCAACGACCGCGCCCCTGAAATGAGCAGAGCAAAGGGAGCGCGACCGCAGATGAGCAGTACTTACCCTGTACCCGACGAGTTTGCCGAGACGGCCTGGATCGACGCCGCCGGCTATCAGAGGATGTACGAACAATCGGTCGCCGACCCGGAAGGCTTTTGGGGCGAGCAGGGCAAGCGTATCCATTGGTTCAAACCTTACGATGCGGTCAAGGACGTCTCCTACGGACCGGGCGAGGTGAAGATCCGGTGGTTCCACGACGGGACCACCAACGTCGCCTACAACTGCATCGACCGGCACCTCGACACCAAGAAGAACGACACGGCGATCGTCTGGGAAGGCGACAGCCCCAGCGAGCACAAGCACATCACCTACGGCGAGCTCTACGAGGAGGTCTGCCGTCTGGCCAACGTCCTGAAGGCCAACGGTGTGCAGAAGGGTGATCGCGTCACGCTCTATCTGCCGATGATTCCCGAGGCCGCCTACGCCATGCTGGCCTGCGCGCGGATCGGCGCGATCCATTCCGTGGTCTTCGGCGGTTTCTCGCCGGATGCCCTGGCCGGCCGCATCCAGGACTGCGGGTCGACCTTCGTAATCACCGCCGACGAGGGCCTGCGCGGCGGTCGCAAGGTGCCGTTGAAGGCTAATACCGACAAGGCGCTGGAGTCCTGTCCCGACGTGAAGACCGTGCTGGTGGTGCGCCGCACCGGCGGCTCGATCACTTGGGCAGACGGCCGCGACCTCTGGTACCACGAGGAACTGGGCAAGGTTTCCGACGACTGCCCGGCCGAGGAGATGGCGGCGGAGGATCCGCTCTTCATCCTCTACACCTCCGGCTCGACCGGTCAGCCGAAGGGCGTGCTGCATACCAGCGGAGGCTATCTGGTCTATGCCTCCATGACCCACCAGTACGTCTTCGACTATCACGACGGCGAGGTCTACTGGTGCACCGCCGACGTCGGTTGGGTCACCGGGCACAGCTACATCGTCTACGGTCCGCTGGCCAACGGCGCCACCACCTTGATGTTCGAAGGCGTGCCCAACTACCCGGATGCGTCGCGCATGTGGGAAATCTGCGACAAACACAAGGTCAATATCTTCTATACGGCGCCGACTGCCATCCGCGCCTTGATGCGCGAGGGCGAACAGCCGGTAAAGAAGACCAAACGCACGTCCCTGCGGTTGCTCGGATCGGTCGGCGAGCCGATCAACCCGGAAGCCTGGCTGTGGTACCACAACGTGGTCGGCGAAGGACGCTGCCCCATCGTCGATACCTGGTGGCAGACGGAGACGGGCGGCATCCTGATCACGCCGCTGCCGGGCGCGACGCCCCTGAAGCCCGGCTCCGCCACTCGGCCCTTCTTCGGTATCAAACCCGTGATCGTCGATGCCGAGGGCAAGCATCTCGAGGGCGCGACCGAAGGCAACCTTTGCATCGCCGACTCCTGGCCGGGGCAGATGCGCACCGTCTATGGAGATCACGACCGTTTCGTACAGACCTACTTCTCGACCTATCCCGGCAAGTACTTTACCGGCGATGGCTGCCGTCGGGATGAGGACGGCTACTATTGGATCACCGGCCGGGTTGACGATGTGATCAACGTCTCGGGTCATCGTATGGGTACTGCGGAGGTTGAATCCGCTCTGGTCGCCCATGCAAAAGTGGCGGAGGCTGCAGTGGTCGGTTACCCGCACGACCTCAAGGGGCAGGGTATCTACGCCTACGTCACGCTCGTGGCCGGCGAGGAGCCGGAGGAGGCGCTGCGCAAGGAGCTGGTGCAGTGGGTGCGGCGCGAAATCGGTCCGATCGCCAGCCCGGACCTGATTCAGTGGGCGCCGGGCCTGCCTAAAACCCGCTCCGGCAAGATCATGCGGCGCATCCTCCGCAAGATCGCCGAGAACGACTACTCCAACCTCGGAGACACCTCGACGCTCGCCGATCCGGGTGTGGTCGACGATCTTGTCGCCAATCGCATGAACCGTGCCTAGTATCTGAAGGGATCTGCCGGCTGGCGCCCCACGGTCTCGTGGGGTGCCAGTCCTTCGGTTTCCCGGGTGGAACCGGAGAGCAGATTTGAGACAAAAGGTGGCTTCGCTCCCTCGTCCGAGTTGGGGCCGTCTCCAGGCTTCTAGACCTGTTCCGGCGAGCGTAGGGGCTGCGGCCACAGCTGTGGCCCGACAGGGAGGTCGGAAGTCCCCTGGGCTTGTCTCCTAAAGGCAACTCGCTCAAGTACTATCAGTGCCGCGCGAGCTTCGGGTCGCGACGCCCCTCCATTCTGCTGCCGAGCCTTGGTTTGCTCGCGGTCGAACGATCACACCCGCCGCTCAGTCATACCGTTGCACCAGAGATGTCTCGGCAACGTTCCATCTCCTTTGCCACATATTACAGGCCACGGTCTCCACAATCGTTCCGCGCAGTCCGTGGCGCATGGCAGGCCGTCGCCGGCTTGTCCGAAATCGGATAAAATACAGATAGTCGGAGGTTCGTTGCGATGAAGGGATGGAGACACGATAGCCGCAGTCTTTGGCGGCACGCAGTCTTGAGCGGCGCACTCCTTCTCTCCAGCGCCACGCCGGCGCTGGCTTACATCGGTCCCGGCGGAGGACTCTCCGCACTGGGAGCGATTCTTGCCCTCTTCGCGGCAGCGGGCCTGGCGTTGGTCGGCTTCGTCTGGTTTCCCATCAAACGGATGCGGGCTGCCCGCCACAAGGCCCGGCAGCAGCACGCCGGTGCAAGCGACGGGCCGGGGCACAAAAACTGATAACTCCGCTCCTCCGCCGATGAGAGCGATGCCCCGATGACGATTGTTTTTCTCCTGCTGGGGATCCTGGCATTCGCCCTGATTCTGCGCTGGCTCGGGCTTGGCGCGGTCGTCGCGCACAGCGGGCAGCGTTTGCGCAGCGTGACCGGCCTGCTTCAATCGGCAGAGGTCGACGATGCCGAAAAGGAAGCGGCTGCCCGCACGGCCGCCGTCGCTCTGATGGGAACCTTCATGGCGATTCTTTGGCGTTCCTCTTTGGCGCTGGGTGCGGCGCTCTTCTGCGTCTGGCTCGGTTTTGCCTTTGGATTGTATCGCCTGGACGAGGCCGCGACGTTGGCCATCGATCCACTGTTTCTCGGACTGGCCGTCGCCGTCTCCGTGATCGCCTTGGTGATACGCCGATGACCTCTGCCGAACGCTACAGTGGCGTCGATCGACTGCTGCATCGCCTTGCCTTCTCAGGCTTTCCTCTACAGCTCGCGCTTGCGGACATGGAGGATCGCTTTTTCGCTGCGGACCTTGCCGAGGGTCCGCCGGAACGGCCGATTCTCATCGCCGGCCTGCCGCGCGCCGGTACGACACATTTGCTGAACGTTCTTGCCGCGTCCGAAGAGTTGGCAACAAACAGCTATCGCGACATGCCCTTTGTGCTGGCACCGCTTCTCTGGGATCGCTTCTCCCGCCCTTTTCGCAAGACCAATGCACTTCGTGAGCGTCCGCATGGCGACGGCATGGCCGTTGGATACGACAGTCCCGAGGCTTTCGAAGAGACGGTATGGCTGACCTTCTGGCCCGACAAATACGGCGAGGATCATATCGCTCGTTGGACGGCGGAAGACCGAGATCCGGAGTTCGAAGTCTTCTTCGCCCGGCAAATGCGCAAAGTTATTGCCCTGCGTACACGCGGTGAGCAGGACGGTGCTCCGCGACGCTATCTGTCGAAGAACAATTCCAATATCGCCCGGCTGGAACTCCTGCCCGCTCTCTTTCCGGACTGCCGCATCCTCATTCCCTTTCGCGACCCTCTGTCTCACAGCCAGTCTCTCTATCGTCAACATCGACGCTTTCAGGAGATTCATGCGGAAGACCCCTTCGCCCGGCGCTACATGGCAGCACTCGGGCACTTCGAGTTTGGTGCCGATCTCAAGCCAATCGCCTTCGACTCGCTGTCGGGTTCTCCCGATGATCCTCTTTTCTGGCTGAGCTACTGGGTCTCGGTGCATCGAGCTTTCGCGGCGCTCGACAGTGAAACCATCGTCTTCATCGACTATGCGGACCTCTGTCGGGATCCGCTGCGGACGGTCGAGCGCTTGGCCGACAGTGTGGGAGTCGACTGCTCGGCTGCGATGCGGAGTGAAGTCGAACGTGCGCATGCGCCGTCCCAATACGACCTGCCCGGCGATCCCGCTTTCGAAGCTCTGCTGCCCTCGGCACAGGCGCTTTACGAAGACCTCAAACGCAAGGCTTGTACCTTGTCACCAATTCAATAGGGGCGTTGAACCATGGCCGAGCGCCTCTCTTACATCGTTTTTCTCCTATCGCTTGCGATCTTGGCCTTTTGCGCGGGCTTCTTCGTCGCTTTCCGCCAACTCCCACCGACCAGCCTGGTTGCCCAGCTTTATGAGGACTCGCTCGATCTTTTCCGGAACTGGCGGCACGACCTGGGGATTGAGCCCACACTTCTGTTGGTCGAAGCGCCGGTACCGGGCGCCGAGCCGACAAACAGTCTCAACCCAGAGCGCATGATGCCGGGCCTGCGTCTGGTCTCCGAGCTGACGCCGGGACGGCAAGCTCTCGCGGGACTGCGCTTGATCGACCCCGAGGGCGCCGAACTCCACTACTGGCCGGTCGACTACGCGATTCTGGCGCCCGAGGGCGAGAGTCCCAATCGTGTCTTTCTGCATGGGGTCGTACCGCTTGAAGATGGTTCGATCGTCGTCAACTTCGACAACGGCGGCGTTCTGGCTCGCCTCGACAGCTGCGGCGATCCGCAATGGGTGCTCGACGGAAATTTCCACCACGTCGTCAGCAACTCCGGACGGGATACGGTTTGGACCTGGCAAGCCGTGCCGGATTCGGACGGGGTCGAGCGAAAGAGCGACCGCGAGTACATGGTAGAGGTCGAAACGGAAACCGGGCTGCCAATCCGCCGTATCTCCTTGGAGGACGATGTCATTCTGCCGCACGGCCTTCAAGGTCGCTTTGCCATACGTGGGGAGGAGCGTGCCAATGTCGTCGACTTCGGCTTCGATCCGTTCCATCCGAACGACGTCGAAGAACTCTCGGAGGAACTGGCGCCCGCTTTCCCTCTTTTTGACGCGGGCGATCTTCTCATCAGCCTGAGATCGCTGAACATGGTCGCGGTTCTCGACCCGGAAAGCGGTGAACTGAAATGGTCCCGGATCGGGCCCTGGCATCGGCAGCACGATCCGGACTTCCTGCCGGACGGCACGATCTCCGTCTACGACAACGCGATGGGGACCGGGCGTTCCGCAATCCTGCGGGTGGATCCGGAAACCGACGAGGTCTGGAGCACCTTCGAAGGCGACCCACCAGAGAGTTTCTATTCCTATCGGCGCGGCCGGCATCAGGTTCTCGAAAACGGCAATATCCTGATCGTCGAAAGCGAGGCCGGCCGCGTCCTGGAGACGGCGCCGGACGGAGAAGTGGTCTGGATCTACAACAACCGTTTCGATGAGAATCGCAATGGTCTCATCAACGAAGCTTTCCTGCTCAACTACAGCTTCTTCGCCGACGGTCTGCCGAGTTGTGTGCGCGAGACTGAGGAGACTCCCTAAAGCGCGATCGTCAGTCCTACTTCCGCGCGGCCTTCTCCGATAGGCCGCTAGTCCCCGCGCGCTTCGCCAGCTTGGACCAGACGTCCGCCGGATCGAGACCGCTGGCGGTCCAGAGCACCAGCAAATGGTAGAGCAGATCGGCGCTCTCCGCCGCCAAGGCCGCGCGATCGCCGCGCATCGCCTCGATCACCGTCTCCACCGCTTCCTCGCCGACCTTCTGGGCGATCTTGGGGACGCCCTTTGCCAGAAGTTTCGCCGTATAGGACTCGCTGGGGTCCGCCTGTTTGCGCGCGGCAATGGTTTCGAGCAGACGCTCCAGAACGGCGGCGTCGCTCATACCTTTACCCCCTCCGACATCGCCAAGTCCTGCGGCTCTCCGGAAAGCTCGGTCGGCCGGACCGGTAGGCCGGCCTCGGCCAAGGCCTGTTTGGCTTCTTCAATAGAGATTTCGCCGAAATGGAAAATGCTGGCGGCCAGCACGGCCGTCGCGTGTCCGTCGCGCAGTCCTTCGACCAGATGCGCGGAGGTTCCGGCGCCACCGGAGGCGATGACCGGGACGGGCACGGCATCGGCCACGGCCTGAGTCAGTTCGATATCGAACCCCGACTTGGTACCGTCGCGGTCCATCGAGGTCAGCAAAATCTCCCCGGCGCCGGCTTCGACCATCCGCCTGGCCCAGGCGACGGCATCCAGGCCGCGCGGCCGGCGGCCCCCGTGCGTGAAGACTTCGAAGCCGCTTGGAATTTCGGCACGCCGGTTTCCGTCCTCACCCGGCTCGGCCCGCTTGGCGTCGATTGCCACCACGATGCATTGGCTGCCGAATTTCTCGGCGGCCTGCCGCACGAAGTCGGGTGTTTCGACCGCGGCCGTGTTGATCGAGACCTTGTCGGCGCCGGCCAGCAGAAGTTCGCGGATGTCCTCCAGGCGCCGCACGCCGCCGCCGACGGTCAACGGCATGAAGCATTGCTCGGCCGTCGCCCGCACCACCTCCAGGATGATGCCGCGCTTCTCGTGACTGGCCGTGATGTCGAGGAAACAGAGTTCGTCCGCTCCGGCCGCGTCGTAGATCTTCGCCTGCTCGACCGGGTCGCCGGCATCGCGTAGGCCCACGAAGTTCACGCCCTTGACCACCCGCCCGTCCTTGACGTCCAGGCAGGGGATGATGCGCAGCTTCATCATGGGCTGATTCCATCCTCCGGCGAACCGGCCAGAAGATCCAGAGCCTGAGCCGGATCGATCCGCCCATCGTAGAGCGCGCGGCCGCAGACCACGCCGGCGACACCGATCTCTTCCAGCGGCATCAGGGCGGCCAGATCGTCGATCGAAGCGACTCCTCCAGACGCGATAACCGGAATTCGCACCGCTTCGGCGAGGGCTGAAGTCGCCTCCAGATTCACCCCTTCGAGCGCGCCGTCCCGATCCACGTCGGTGTAGAGCAGTGCTGTCACGCCGGCGTCCTCGAAGGACCTGCCGAGATCGACGGCCGTCGTCTCGCTGACCTCGGACCAGCCCTCGACCGCGACGCGGCCGCCACGGGCATCGACCGCGACCACGATCCGGCCAGGGAAGCGCTTGGCGGCCGCGCGGACCAGGGCCGGGTCCTTGATCGCGACCGTGCCGAGAATCACCCGAGTCACGCCCAGTTCCAGCCAGCGCTCGATCGTCGCCATGTCGCGGATGCCGCCGCCGAGCTGTACCGGCAGGCGTGTCGCCCACAAAATGTTCTGCACCGCGTCGGCGTTCACCGGCCGTCCCTCGAAGGCGCCGTTGAGATCGACGATATGCAGCCACTCGAATCCGGCAGTGGCGAAGGCTTCGGCCTGAGCGGCCGGATCGTCGTTGAAAACCGTGGCGGCCTCCATCTCGCCGCGCAGCAGCCGAACGGCTTTGCCGTCCTTCAGATCGATGGCGGGAAACAAGATCATGGCGTCACGGCGTCCGGATCGAGGTCTCGGTAGTAGTAGAACCCTGTCACCCAGCGTCCGTCGACCCAGGCATAACGCGGATTACTCCCCCAGCGTCGAAAGCCGAGCTGCTCGTAGACGTGGATCGCGCGCTCTTGGGTTTCGCGAACGTCCAGCTGCAGGACTTCCAACCCTGTCTCGCGGGCGGTCTTGGCCACGCGCTCGATCAGCTGTACCGCAAGGCCGTAGCCGCGTGACCAGGGCGCGAGGAAAAAGGTGCTGAGTGTTCCGACGGTCGCGCCGGCCTCGTTGTTTCGCGTCGGGCGTACCAGCTGAGCCGAACCGCCGATCGTTCCGTCCAACCGGGCGACGAAGAGGTCGCGTTCGGGAACCACCAGGATTCCTTTCCAGTAGGACTCCATCATCTGCCGCGGCGGCGGCGTCAGCCACCCGAAGCCGCCGCCGTCGACGATTGCCGCTTCCGCGGCGTCGCAGAGGTCGTGCAGGTCGGTGCCTAGAATTTCGGTCAGACGCTCGACCTTGCGGGGGACGCTTTGGTCTTCAGGCATGACGGATTTAGGGACTCCAAGCCAGGAAGTTGGCGAGCAGGCGTAGGCCGGTGGCCTGGCTCTTCTCAGGGTGAAATTGCGTGCCGATCAGAGTGTCGCGACCAACCGTAGCGGTCACCGGTCCGCCGTAGTCCACGGTAGCCAGAACTTGAGACGGATGTGCGGCCTCCAGGTGGTAGCTGTGAACGAAGTAGGCATGGGCGCCGACTGGAAGTCCGTCCAGTACCGGATGCGCCCTTTCCCCGAGGATCAACTCGTTCCAGCCCATCTGCGGGATTTTCAGTGCGGGCTCCTTCGGCGACAGCTTGACCACGTCACCCGCGATCCAGTCGAAGCCCTTGTGACAGCCATGCTCCAGGCCGCGGCTGGCGAAGAGCTGCATGCCGACGCAGATGCCGAGGAAGGGCCGGGCACGAGCACCCACGGCCTCCTCAAGCGCGTCCGCCATGCCGGGAATGGCCAGCAGGCCGGCCCGACAGTCGCCGAAGGCGCCGACGCCCGGCAAGACGATCCGGTCGGCCGCCGCCACCTCTTCCGGCGCACCCGTGACCGCGATCTCGCGGTCGAGACCGGTTTCGCGGGCCGCCCGCTCGAGCGCCTTGGCGGCGGAGCGCAGGTTCCCCGATCCGTAGTCGACGATGGCAACAGTCATGGCGAATCTGAAACCAAACCTGGCTGAGGGCCGAAGCCGAAGAGGCGCATGAGGGACAAGCCCTACAGAAGGCCCTTGGTCGACGGCACCTGGTCGGCCTTGCGGGTGTCGATCTCGAGGGCCTTGCGCAAAGCCCGCGCCAGCCCCTTGTAGCAGGACTCCACGATATGGTGGTTGTTGAGGCCATAGAGGGTTTCGACGTGCAAGGTCATCCCGGCATGCTGGGCGAAGGCCTGGAACCACTCGCGGAACAGCTCGGTATCCATCTCGCCGAGCTTGTCGCGCGTGAAGTCGACCTTCCAAATCAGGTAAGGCCGGTTGGAGAGGTCGAGCGCCACGCGGGTCAGGGTCTCGTCCATGGGGATCATCGCGTCGCCGTAGCGCACGATACCCTTACGGTCGGCCAAGGCCTCCGCGACCGCCTGGCCCAGTGCGATGCCGCTGTCCTCGGTTGTGTGGTGACCGTCGATATGCAGGTCGCCCTCGACGGTCAGCTCGATGTCGATCAGGCTATGACGCGAGAGTTGCTCGATCATATGGTCCAGAAAGCCGAGGCCGGTCGAGACCTTATAGCTCCCGCTCCCGTCTAGATTGACGGCGGCCGAGATCTTGGTTTCGCTGGTCGAGCGGTCCACCTGGGCGCGGCGCATGGAATTCCCCTTGGTGTGAAGGCCGGGGTTGTAGCAACCCCGCTCGCCTATTTCCAGGGCCGACGACGATCCCGATGCATGCCTCGGACTCCCGCCAGGCTGATCCGCGATGCAGAAACGACGAAGGCCCCCCGGTTTCCCGGAGGGCCTCGCCGATCGTTTCGACCTGAAGTTCGACGCTTAGCCGACGACCTTCAGATCTTCTGCGGCGGCTTTGCCATTGCGGCCCTGCTGCAGCTCGTAAGAGACCTTCTGCCCCTCGTTGAGGGTCGAAAGGCCGGCGCGCTCCACTGCGGAGATGTGCACGAAGGCATCTGCGCCGCCGTTGTCCGGTTCGATGAAACCGAAACCCTTAGTGGGGTTGAACCACTTGACCGTACCGGTCGCCATTGTCTGTATCCTCTCGTCGTGTCTTCCGATCCGGGGTCGCCGACCTGCGAACCCCGGTTGCAGTCGCAGTCTGGTCGTGAGTCGTGCGACGGCCTTTGGAAGGGACGAAGCGTAGCGACAACGAAACAAGCGCAACTGACGGTGTGAATGTGCGACTCACTCGATCTCTTTGCAAGTGATTGCGCCGAGCGGCCTGGAGAGGCCGCAACGAAAAAGGCCCCCCGGAGAACCGGGAGGCCTTCTCGTGATCGACTAAGTCGCAGATGCGGACGTTAGTCGACGATCTTCAGGTCCTCGGCTGCGGACTTGCCGTTGCGGCCCTGCTGCAGCTCGTAAGAGACCTTCTGCCCCTCGTTGAGGGTCGAAAGGCCGGCCCGCTCGACGGCCGAAATATGCACGAAGGCATCCGCGCCGCCGTTGTCCGGCTGAATGAAACCGAAACCCTTGGTCGGGTTAAACCACTTGACCGTACCGGTCGCCATTATCTGTATCCTCGTCATCGGATCCAAAGTTCCAGGGCGGCGGTGTTGCCGGCCCCGGTCGCAGTCGCAGTCTGGTCGTAAAGTCGTGCGACGGCCTTTGGAACGGACGAAGCTTGGCGACAACGAAACGATAGCAACTGACGCTATTAATGTGCGCTACCCTTGCCCGCGTTGCAAGGGAGCTCTCGGTTCGGTCCGCGACGATGACGGTCTGCCGCCGAGTGTCGGGCAATCCTCACGGTTGCGGTTCCGTTCCCGCGCGATCTTCCGCAAACCAGGCTCCGACAGCTGTCAGCGCCTGATTTCGCCGCATTCCGGACCGCAGGTCTTCGTCGTAGAGGGCGCGGATGATCGCGCGGTCCGTTTCCGTTGGCGTCGAACTGCGCATGTCGTCCGAAAAGATCGAAGGCAGCCCCGGTAGGTCGTTGTTTATGCCGATCGCACGAGAAACTTCCTCGACGATGCAGGTCCGCTTCTTCGTCGGAGACAGGTCGTTCCGGATGTAGACCCAGGCTTTAAAGATCTTCGGCACCTCGGTCCTGTACTGGAGCACGGCTCCATCGTAGAAAATCGCACCCGGGCGAACTCTGGAGTCTATCAAGGTCAAGCAGGACGCCGGCTCCGACGCGGCTCGGTCGGCCGGCTGGTCGTCGTTATTGGTGACGAGGGGCCGTGTTCGATGGCCGGCGGCCGTCGCCGAAATGGACTTCTATGTTGGCGGCGGCTGGATCCGCAACCTCGACGAAGTCCCGTCCCGTCAAGCTTGACAGGAGTCGCGCGACGGTGCGGACTTGCTCCGCCTCTTCGCTGTTCCTCGGAGCGTTACTGGCGAAGGTCAGCTCCTTTTCTTCCCAACGTAACAGATGATCCAGGTCCCGGCCGTCTTCCGAGGAAAAGATCAGCCGGTCGAAGATCGCGATGAACTGCTCGGCCGTCAGATCGCCATAGGCTGAAGGCATTTCCCGGAAGTCGGCGCTCCTGGGGCGATCCGAAGCCTGTCCCAAGAACCCGTTGTGGAAAGCAACGCCGGTGAGACCCGCGAAGATGAGTGGGAACAGGACCCAGGCCAGCCGACTGGGGCGTTCGGTGATCCACTCTAGACGTCCAGGCGGTTTTCGGACGACCCTAGGAATCTCTAAGTCCTCCCCAACAGACCTCTATCCTTTTCGAACGTGGCCGGAGCCACGTCTGCGTCACCGTCCCGGCACCATGCGGCGATAGGACAGCGCTTCGGCGATATGCGGGCGTTGGACGGAGGTTTCGCCGTCCAGGTCGGCGAGCGTGCGGGCGACGCGCAGCACCCTGTGATAGCCGCGGGCGGAAAGGCTCAGGCGCTCAGCGGCCTGGGTCAGCAGCTCCCGGCCGGGGCCGTCTGGGGCCGCGACGCTTTCCAGCAACTGGCCGTCCGCCTCGGCGTTGTGGCGCGGGGGCTTCTCCACGGTTCCGGCTTCGGCGGCCTCGGCGTAGCGCTTCGTCTGACGCGCGCGGGCGGCGGCGACTCTGGCCGCGACGGCTTCGCTACCCTCGGCGGGCGGCGGCAGCGTCAGGTCGGCGGCCGAGAGGGCCGGAACCTCCACCGTCAGATCGATGCGGTCGAACAGCGGCCCGGAAATCTTCGATTGGTAGTCCCGGGCGCAACGCGGTGCGCGGCTGCAGGCCTGCGCAGGGTCGTCCAGGTGGCCGCAGCGGCAGGGATTCATCGCCGCGACGAGCTGAAACCGGGCCGGGTAGCTGACGTGGGCGTTGGCGCGGGCGATCGCGACCTGCCCGGTCTCCAGAGGTTGCCGCAGGGATTCCAGAGCGTTGCGATTGAACTCCGGGAGTTCGTCGAGGAACAGAACGCCCAGGTGGGCCAGCGAAATCTCGCCCGGTCTGGCACGCAGGCCGCCGCCGACCAGCGCTGGCAGGGAGGCCGAGTGATGGGGGTCGCGGAAGGGGCGGCGGCGCAGCAGCTTGCCCTCCTCCAGAGTTCCGGCCACCGAGTGGATCATGGAGACTTCCAGCGCCTCGGCCGGCGCCAGCGGCGGCAGAAGGCCGGCCAAACGTGCGGCAAGCATTGACTTGCCGGAGCCCGGTGGGCCCATCATCAGCAGGTTGTGACTGCCGGCCGCGGCGATCTCCAGGGCGCGCTTGGCGGTCTCCTGCCCCTTGATGT
Organism: Algihabitans albus; assembly: GCF_003572205.1. Classification (NCBI taxonomy): domain Bacteria; kingdom Pseudomonadati; phylum Pseudomonadota; class Alphaproteobacteria; order Rhodospirillales; family Rhodovibrionaceae; genus Algihabitans; species Algihabitans albus. The sequence continues at coordinate 252,627 of NZ_QXNY01000004.1, read as the reverse complement.
CCATCAGATCCGGACCGCCTCCGGCCAGGGACTGGGCGGCCGGATCCGGCGGGCGCAGCACCTGGGTGCCCTTGAAGTGGTTGACCAGGGCCAGCAGCGTTTCGGGCGCCAGAACCTCGATCCCCTCGGCCCAGGCCGCTTCGCCTCCCTGACTGGCCGGGCAGATCAAACCCTTGTCGAGGGCCGAAGCGTGGATCGCGGCCGGCAGCACGCCGGCGGCCTTGGCGATGCGACCGTCCAGCGCCAGCTCGCCCAGCGCCACGTACTCCGCGATCTCGCCGGCCGGCAGCACTTCCATGGCCGCCAGAAGGCCGAGGGCGATCGGCAGGTCGAAGTGGCTGCCTTCCTTCAGCAGGTCGGCAGGAGCCAGATTGACGACGATGCGCTTGGCCGGAAGGCCAAGGCCGATGGCATGCAGCGCCGACTTGACCCGCTCCCGGCTTTCGGCGACCGCCTTGTCCGGCAAGCCGACGACGGAAAAGGCCGGCAATCCGGGGCTGATCTGCACCTGGACGTCGACCTCGACCACCTCGACGCCCAGAAAGGCGACGGTACTGACCCGCGCAACCACTCCGTCGGACGCCCTATGCTTGTGTCTGACTGCTCATCGGCTATCAGGAATAGGCGAAGCGGACTTTGAGGTCACGCGCGAAAACCCCGTGCCGAAAAGCCCTGAGGGGGCAGCCGACGGGCCACCCCCTCCACCGGGAGTTAGGATCGGGGGCAGGAAACCTAATCCCGGTGTCGGCGTTGACCGTGATGCTCACGGATTTCCGAGCGGGAGACGGTGCCGTCCTCGTCGGCATCGAACCTCCCGAACATGCGGTCGAGTGGCTGGTCGAACTCGGCAGCCGTGATCCGGCCGTCGCCGTCGGCGTCCAGGCTCTGGAAGCGGTCGACCATGCGCTCGCGGACCATCGCCAGCCAAACAGCCTCGAACTCGGCCAGTTCAAGAGCGCCATCGCCGTTGGCATCTCCATCGCCGAAACGCTGGTTGCGATATTCGGTCAGCTCGGCTCGGGTGACCTGGCCGTCGCCGTCCAGATCGACGCGCTCGAACATCTGCATCATGTGGCCGCCCCGCCCGCCATGGCCGCCTCCATAGCCGCGATCTGCCGAAGCGCCGCCGACGGCCGCCAGCACCAGGCCGGTTACCAACAGGCAGCCGAGCAGAATTTTCGTTTGAAGTTGCATCTTGCGGTCCTTTTCCTTCGTTGTGCCCTTCGCCGGTCCCGTCATCGGTTCCGGACGCAGTCATCGCGTCGATCCCGGTTGACGAACGGGCGATGTGTTGAACCTAGGCGCCGGCTGTCGCAGAGGTTTGTCCGGAGTGGAGGAAAGAGTCGCAAAGCATGGCAAGCCCCGGGCTTGCGACAAAGCGTTACAAATTCGCCGCGCGGAGCGGCGTCTCCGACGGCAGAATGACCCCTATGGACGATAGCCCGCACATCCTGGTGGTCGACGATCACCGTGAGATCCGCGACGCCCTGGCGAAGTATCTCGCCAAGCAGGGCTATCGCGTGACCGTCGCGGAGTCGGCCGCGGCGGCCCGGCGCAGCCTGGAGGTGGCGGCCATCGATCTGGCGGTGATCGACATCATGATGCCGGGGGAAGATGGTCTCAGCCTGACCCGTGACCTTCGGGCGAAGGGCGACCTGCCGGTCGTGCTGCTGACGGCCGTGGCGGAGGAGACGGACCGTATCGTCGGGCTGGAGCTGGGCGCCGACGACTATGTGACCAAACCCTTCAATCCCCGTGAGCTGCTGGCCCGGATCAAGGCCGTGCTGCGCCGCGCCCAAAGCCTGCCCCCTCAACATCCCGTCGTTCGCACCGAGGCCGGCCGCACTGGAGGCGAACGCCTGCGCTTCGCCGACTGGATTCTGGACTTCGACCGGCGCGAGCTGTTGCGCAGCGACGGGACGGCGGTTCCTCTGTCGACCGGCGAATTCCTGCTGCTTGGCGTCTTCCTACGTCATCCGCGTCGCGTGCTCAGCCGCGATCAGTTGCTCGACCTGACGCGCGGGCGGGCGGCGCAGCCCTTCGACCGGGCGGTCGACAATCAGATCAGCCGCTTGCGCCGCAAGATCGAAGCCGATCCGAAACAGCCCAATCTCATCGTCACCCATTGGGGCGGGGGCTATGCCCTTGCCGCCGACGTAGCGCCGGCCGAAGGGGCTCCGTCGTGAGCCGCAGCGGCTTCAGGGTCGGTGGCCACCGGGTCAAGCTCTGGCCGGAAAGCCTGGCCGGACAACTCATCGCGCTCTTGCTGGTCGCCCTGGTCGGCAGCCAACTTCTCGCCGGGCTTTTGTTCTTCGGCGAGCGGCGTGACGCCCTGCTGGCCGTGCAGCGCGATCACACCCTGGCACGCACCGCCTCTGTCGTACGCCTGTTGGCCGCAACGCCGCCGGATCAAGCCCAGCGGGTGCTGGAGGCCTCGTCCTCGCGTCTACTTCGCTTCCGTCTCTCACAAGGGCCGGTGCCGGAGGCCGGAAGACGTCAGGGACGGATCGAGCGGCGGCTAGCGGCGGATCTGGCTGGTTATCTCGAAGGGACGGGCGCCGGCGCCCCTCGGATTGGCCTGACCCGCCTGAACGGGCATGGCCATTATGCGCGCTTCGGGCTGACCCTGGCCGTGCCCTTGGGACCGGAATCGGAAGCTCCCTGGCTGGCCGCGAGCACCGTCGCGCCGCTGCGCCCGGCCGGCTGGGCCTGGCCGGCGGTTGCCGCCTTAATGGTCTCGGCGGCGACGATCAGCCTGGTCGTCGTTCTGATGGTGCGGCGGGTCACGCGCCCGCTGCGCCGACTGGCCGATGCCGCCGAGGCCTTCGGCCGGGGCGAGCCGGGGGCACCGCTGGAGGTCGAGGGACCGGTCGAGGCCCGCCGCACCGTGGCTGCCTTCAACGAGATGCGCGCCCGCATCCGCCGTTTCGTCGATGACCGCCTACGTCTGCTGGCGGCAGTCAGCCACGATCTGCGCACGCCGATCACCGCGCTGCGTCTGCGCGCCGAACTGATCGAAGAGACCGAGACCCGCGAGAAGATGCTCGAGACCCTGGAAGAACTGCAGCGCATGGTCGAGGCGACCCTCAGCTTCGCGCGGGAAGAGTCGACGCGAGAGCCGACTCGGCGTGTCGATCTGGCGGCTCTGGTCGAGGCGCTGGTGGCCGACTTCGCCGAACTGGGCCGGCCGGTGTCCTATCGCGGACCGGAGAGCCTGACCGCCGAGCTGCGCCCCGACGCTCTGCGGAGGGCGCTCCGCAATCTGGTCGATAATGCTCTGACCTACGGCGAGACGGCCGAGGTCACTCTGGTCCGGACCGAGGAGGGGACGGAGATTCACGTCGACGACAGCGGTCCCGGTATCCCCCCGGAACAGCGCGAGCGGGTCTTCGAACCTTTTCAGCGTTTGGAGAGCTCGCGCAGTCGGGAGACCGGCGGGGTCGGTCTGGGCCTTGCGATCGCCCGTTCCGTCGTGCGCGGCCACGGCGGCGACCTGACGCTGCACACCGCCCCTGGCGGCGGCCTCCGCGCGACCCTGAGCTTGCCGAAAACGGCAGCCTAAAGCAGCGCTTCGACGCGGCGGCGCAGCTCCGGCAGGATCTCGGCCTCTAACCAGGGATTGCGCTTCAGCCAGGCCGTGTTGCGCCAGCTCGGGTGCGGCAGCGGCAGAAAGTCCGGGCCGTAATCGCGCCAGGCCCGCACTGTCTCGGTCAGGGTCTTCTTGCGTGCGGGACCGAGGTAGCGAGCTTGGGCGTACTGTCCGACCAGCAAGGTCAGTTCAAGCCTGGGCAAGAGCGGACGGAGGCGCGGGTGCCAGGTCGGCGCGCAGATCTTCTTCGGCGGCTTGTCGGCGCCGCGCGCGTCCTGGCCGGGGTAGCAGAGCCCCATGGGCAGAATGGCCAGGCGGGTTGCGTCGTAGAAGGTTTCGCGGTCGATCCCCAGCCAGGCCCGCAGGCGATCCCCCGAAGGATCGTTGAAGGGGATGCCGCTGGCGTGGACTCGCGTGCCGGGTGCCTGCCCCACGACCATCAGGCGCGCACTCCGGCCGGCCTGCAGGACGGGGCGCGGCCCGAGCGGCAACTCCGCCGCGCATAGCCGGCAGGCCCTTGCTTCGGCGAGGGCCGTCTCCAGGGCGCTCATCCCGCGACGCCGGTCTCTGCCAAGACCTCCTCGACCCAAAGCGGGACCAACTCGCTGGCCGGGCCGTAGCGTTTCTCGGCGAAGAGCGTGGCGCCTTCGCTCGGCTCAAGGTTCAGCTCCAGGGTATGGGCGCCGGCCTCGCGTGCCTCCGCCACGAAGCCGGCGGCCGGGTAGACGTTGCCCGAGGTGCCGATCGACACGAAGAGATCGCAGTCGGCCAGGGCGCCATAGATGCGCTCCATCTCCAGCGGCATCTCACCGAACCAGACCACATGCGGGCGCAGTTGGCCGGTGGAGCTGCAGCGGGAACACCGGCTGGCGCTGTCGATGTCGGCCGTCCAGACACTGTCGGCCCGACAGGCCAGGCAGCGGGCCCGCAAAAGCTCACCATGCATGTGCAGAACCGGGCCGGCGCCACCGCGTTCGTGCAGATCGTCGATGTTCTGCGTGACCAGCAGCATCTCCTCACCGAGCGCCCGGTGCAGTCGGCCCAAAGCCCGATGCGCCAGGTTCGGCTTGACCGCCTGGTCCTGTAGCTGACGCCGACGGGCGTTGTAGAAGGCCTGCACCTTGACGGGGTCGCGGCGGAAACCCTCGGGCGTCGCCACCTCCTCCAGACTGACCTGCGACCAGATGCCGTCGGCGTCGCGGAAGGTGTCCAGTCCGCTTTCCTTGGAGATTCCGGCGCCGGTCAGCACCACGATTCGCTTGCTCGAGGACGTGACGGATGAAGAAGTCATGGGGCAGGGTGTCTTGCCGGGCGATCGCTTGTCCACTCTCGGGTTGTCCTCATCTTGGAGCTCTGCGATATGACCGGCGGCAATCCGCAGCTAAGAGGAAATGACGTGAGCGATCCGCGCGATGAGGTTGGACGCCAGGGGCAACCGCAAAGTCTGCTGTTCGTCTGCAGCGGCAACATCTGCCGCTCGCCCAGCGCCGAGGGTGTGATGCGCAAGCTGCTGGACGATGCCGGTTTGACCCAGGTGCGGACCGGCTCGGTCGGCACCGGCGGCTGGCATGTCGGCGATCCGCCGGACAAGCGGGCCCGCGACGCCGCCGCCCGGCGCGGCTACGACCTCTCGGCCCTGCGAGCGGAGCAATTGGCCGATTGGCATTTCCAGGACTTCGACCGGCTCTATGCCATGGACCTGGGCCACCTGCGCCACATGCGGGCCCGGGTGCCGGCGACGCTCAGATCCCGGGTGCGGCTCTATCTGCATCCGCTCGACCCGGAGGCCGCAGGCGGGCGGGAAGTGCCCGATCCCTACTACGGCGATCTCTCCGGTTTCGAAGACGCGCTGGACATCGTCGAGGCGGGCGCGCGCGAGATCCTGACGGCCTTGCAGGGCGGCCGCCTGTGACGCCGGTTCCATGACCTTGGCCGAAGCGGTCGAGGCGGCGCTTGGCGTCCGCCCCAGCTCGCTGCGTTCTCTGGGCGGCGGTTGCATCGCCGAGGTCGTCGCTCTCGACCTGCCGGACGGCCAGCGGCTGGTCGCCAAGCGCGGGGCATCCGGTCAGCCGGGTCTGGAGCTCGAGGCCTGGATGCTGGCCAAGCTGCGGGACCATCGCTTGCCCGTACCCGAGGTGATCCATGCCGGTAACGACCTGCTGATCATGACCCGGCTGGACGACGGCGGCCGCCTGGATGCCGCCGCGGAAACGCGCGCGGCCGAAGCGATGGCCGCCCTCCATGCCAACAGCGCCGAGGCCTTCGGGCTGGAGCGGGAGACTGTGATCGGCAGCCTGCCGCAGCCCAATCCCTGGAACGAGCGCTGGCTACCCTTCTTCGCCGAGCAGCGCTTGCGCGCCATGGCGCGCCTCGCTCACGAGCGAGGCCGTTTGCCGGCGGAAGACCGGACGAGTGTCGAGGATCTCGCGGGGCGGTTGGACCGCTACCTCGACGAACCGCAACAGCCGGCCTTGCTGCACGGCGACCTCTGGAGCGGCAACGTTCTGGTCGGCCGTGACGGCGCGGTCGGCTTCATCGATCCGGCGGTCTACTACGGCCACCCGGAAGTCGAGCTGGCCTTCACGACCCTCTTCGGCACCTTCGGCGAAGCCTTCTTCCGCCGCTACGCCGAGCTGGCGCCGTTGGAACCGGACTTCTTCGAGGCGCGCCGCGACCTCTACAATCTCTATCCCTTGCTGGTGCATGTCGCGCTCTTCGGCGGCGGCTACCTGCAGGGCGTTCGGCGCGTGCTGCGGCGCTTTCTTTAGTGCGCCTCGTCCCAGGTCTCGCCGAGGCCCACGTCGGCGACCAGGGGAACGGAGAGCTCCAGGGCCGGGGCGCAGGCACCCTCCATGACCTGCTTGACCAGGGTCGCCGTGTCTTCGATCTGGGCTTCGGGCACCTCGAACAGCAGTTCGTCGTGGACCTGCAGCAGCATGCGGGCCTCCAGCTTGGCTGTTTCGATCGCCGGCGCGATGCGGATCATGGCGCGCTTGATGATATCTGCGGCGCTGCCCTGGATCGGCGCGTTGATCGCCGCGCGCTCGCCGAAGCTGCGGCGCGCCGGGTTCTTGTCGTGGATGGTCGGCAGATGGATGCGGCGGCCGAAGAGGGTGGTGACCCAGCCGCGCTGCTTCGCCTCGGCCTTGGTGCGCTCCATGTAGTCCTGAATCTCGGGATAGCGCGCGAAGTAGGCGCCGATGTAGGCGCGGGCCTCTCCCTGGGGGATGCTCAGGTTCTGGGCCAGCCCGAAGGCCGAAATCCCGTAGATGATCCCGAAGTTGATCGCCTTGGCGCGGCGCCGGGTGGCCGGGTCCATCTCCTCCAGAGGCACGCCGAAAACCTGGCTGGCGGTCATGGCATGGATGTCGTGTCCGGCGGCGAAGGCTTCGCGCAGGGCGTCGACCCCGGCGATATGCGCGGTCAGGCGCAGTTCTATCTGGGAGTAGTCGACGGAGAGCAGCTTGTGTCCCGGCTCGGCGACGAAGGCACGGCGGATCTTGCGGCCCTCCTCGGTACGAATCGGAATGTTCTGCAGATTCGGATCGGTCGAGGAGAGACGGCCCGTCGAGGCGATTGCCTGGCCGAAAGAGGTGTGCACGCGCCCCGTATCCGGGTTGATCTGAGTCTGCAGCGCGTCGGTGTAGGTCGATTTGAGCTTGGCGATCTGCCGCCAGTCAAGCATGCGCGCGGGTAGGTCGTGACCCTGTGCCGCGAGCTGTTCCAGGATGTCGGCCCCGGTGGCGTAGGCGCCGGTCTTCCCTTTCTTGCCGCCCGGCAGGCCCAACTCGTCGAACAGGATCTCGCCGAGCTGCTTGGGGCTGCCGATGTTGAAGGACCGACCGGCGAGGCTGTGGATTTCCGTCTCCAGCTCGCCCATGCGCGTCGCGAAGTCGTTCGAAAGGCGCTTGAGCTGGGCCGTATCGACCTTGATGCCGGCCTCCTCCATGGCGACCAGAACCGGGACCAGCGGACGCTCCAGGGTCTCGTAGACGGTGGCGAGTTTGTCCGTGACGAGCCTTGGCCGGAACAGGGCGTGCAGCCGATAGGTGACGTCGGCATCCTCGGCCGCGTAGTCGGTGGCCCGCTCGAGCGGCACGCGATCGAAGGTGATCTGCGACTTGCCGCTGCCGCAGACCTCCTTGAAGGGGATCGGCGTATGATCGAGGTGCAACTTGGAGAGCTCATCCATGCCGTGGCCATGCAATCCGCCCTCCAGCACGTAGGACAGCAGCATGGTGTCGTCGAGCGGCGTCACCTTCAGGTCGTAGCGGTGCAGCACCTCCAGATCGTACTTCAGATTCTGCCCGATCTTCAGCACCGCGGGGTCGGCCAGCAGTGGGCGCAGAAGATCGAGAGCTTCTTCCAGCGGGATCTGTTCCGGTGCGGCGCCGGCCTCGAAGTCGAGGGATTCGCCGTCGCCACTGTCGCCCTTGTGGCTGAGCGGGATGTAGCAGGCCTCGCCCGGCGCTATGGCCAGCGAGACGCCGACCAGCCTGGCGCGCAGGGAGTCGAGTGAGTCCGTCTCGGTGTCGACGGCGACTCTGCCGGCCTCGGTGGCCCGCGCGACCCAGTCCCTCAAGGCCGCCGAGGTCTGCAGCGTCTCGTAGCCGGACCCCGGGGGCCGCTCGGCTGGGGGTGCAGCGGCTTGGGGGTTGGGTGTCGCCCCGACTTCCTTCGCGTCCGGTACCACTCCTTCCCCGCCGTTGGGGACCAGCTTGTCGGCCAGCCGGTTCAGAATGCTGCGGAACTCGTAGCGCTCCAGGAAGTCGCGCAAGGTCTCCGGGTCAGGCTCGCTGAGGCCGAAATCGACCAGATCGGCTGCAACCGGTACCTGCTGCTCCAGCGTTACCAGCCGCTTGGAGACGCGCGCCAGCTCGGCGTTTTCGATCAGCTTCTCGCGGCGCTTGGGTTGCTTGATCTCCTCGGCGCGCTCCAGCAGCGTCTCCAGGCTGCCGTAATCCTCGACCAACTGGGCCGCCGTCTTGATCCCGATCCCAGGCACGCCGGGTACGTTGTCGGTGGAATCGCCCGCCAGTGCCTGAACGTCGATCACCTTCTCCGGTGGCACACCGAACTTTTCGATCACCTCCGCGCGGCCGATCGCTTTGTCCTTCATGGGGTCGAGCATGTCGACTCCTTCGCCGACGAGCTGCATCAGATCCTTGTCGGAAGAAACGATGGTCACCCGCAGGCCCCGTTCGGCCGCTAGCCGCGCGTAGGTGGCGATCAGGTCGTCGGCCTCGTAGCCCTTCTGCTCCAGGCAGGGCAGGCCGAAGGCGCGGGTCGCTTCGCGGATCGCTGCGAACTGAGGAACCAGCTCCTCGGGCGGTTCGTCGCGGTTCGCCTTGTAGTCGGGGTAGATCTCGTTGCGGAAGGACTCGCCCGAATGGTCGAAGATCACCGCGAGGCCGTCCGCGTCGGTATCGCGCAGCAGCTTGATCAGCATGTTGGTGAAGCCGAAGACAGCGTTCGTATGAACGCCGTGGCTGGTCATGCGCGGTGGGATCGCGAAGAAGGCTCGGAAGATGTACCCCGAACCGTCGATCAGATAGAGATGCTTGTAGGGCGGCGCGCCGGCGGCTGAGTCTTTCGTGGGGTCGTTCGCAGGAGTCTCGATCATGCTTGGCAAGATGCCGCGAGGTCGTCGCGCTGTCGAGGCGCTTCGGCTAGTTTTGACGGCCTGCTTGAGAGGACCTACGTGATGACTGCTGTCGACCGTCCCGACTATCCCAACCCCGACTACGCCTGCCCCGTGCTGCCATCGCTGGATTTCGACGAGACGGAGGCCTGGTACAACAAACTGGGTTTCGCCAGGCTGGGGCGGTGGGAAGGCTACCTGATGCTTGGGCGCGGCCCGCTGGAGTTGCACTTCTGGGACTGCCAGGACCGGGCGATCTGCGAGGCGTCCGGTGCTTACCTGCAAGTCCGCGACGTGGATGCCTACGATGCGGCGTGGCGGGACCTGATTTCCGTTCCGGCCCGCATCGGGCCCTTGGAAGACAAGCCTTGGGGCATGCGGGAATTCCCCCTGTGGGACCCCCACGGCAATCTCTTTCGCGTCGGCACGCCAGTCCAGTCCGGGTGATTCATCGCCGGCGCCGGGGCGTGTCCGTGAAAGGTCGGAGCGGTCCTAAAAGGAATGGCAAGGGGGCTGGTGCAGGCTGCGTTTTCGACGCCGCCGCGTCCTATTTAGTCGTCTGCGATGGCCCTACAGAGTTGCGCGAAAGCTTCGCGGCAGCGGTCGTTCCGGATGCGCGTGAAGTTGCGGGCGACGTCCAGGCTCAGCCGCTGGCGGCCATTCGGTGTCGTTGCCGTCGGTGTGCCGGCCCCGTCGAAGAAGTAGTTGGCGTCAACACCGAGCACCTGAGACAGCATATGAAGGCGCGCGGCCGAGATGCGGTTGATGCCACGTTCGTACTTGTGTGCTTGCTGATAGGTCACACCGATCAAATCGGCCAACTGCTGTTGAGTAAGGCCCAGAAGCGTGCGGCGTTCGCGAATGCGGCGGCCGACGTGTTGTTCAATTTCCCGGTCGCTGACCTTGTCTCGATCCACGCGCTTTAACCAATAGTTTCAAATCAAAACGTCTCACACCTGGCGCGATATATTTTGTATTTTCTCGGATGCGAGAATCAATGAAAAAGCGGCTATTGCTTTGGATAAAAAATTTCAGCTTTGGGTATAACTATAAATTGGCGTACAAAATTACTCTATAGAATCGAGTTTTCGCACTGCTTTTTCTAAAGAAATTTACCCGGAAGATTTGTTTTTAGCAGGTATTTCGGGGTGGTTATATGGAATGTCTTATGAGTCGAGGACATCCCGGGACGTTGATCTGTCTGTCACCCGAGGTTGAATTCCTGCATGTCTAGATGTGAAAGCGAAAGATGATGGGGGCCTCACTGTAGAATTCCGGCTCTGCTCCTTGTCGTCGATAGGTGCGGCAAGCTTCGGCCGTGTAGCACCGGTCTGCCTGCCGCTCCGCGCCGCCGGTGCCAAAGCCGTTTCGTGCTGCCGGCTCCTGAGCTCCGTCCAGCGCGAGGGTCAGCAGCAAGACTGCGGATTGGTCTCGTGGTCGTGCCGTGACGGTGGCGGCCACCGGTTCGATGGCGCGCGCGCTCGTCGCTCCAGCGATCGAGGCGTCAGCCGCAACGCTGCCCTTGGCCGCGTTTACGCCAGCGCCGATTGCTGGAACTCTAGTTACCGTACTGCGCAGTGCCGGAACGCCGGCCATAACTCAACCCCATTTCTGGCGCATAGAATTCATCTGCATACGTCAGTTCGCGACCCTGCAGACCGTTAACATACACCTTAGAGTTAGGGTAAAAAAAGTATGAACAAGGGGTTTGATGCAATCAAAGACAAATTTTATCTACTAGAGGGATGATTAACCATGATTATTAGTACAATATTGGATCGTATAAGGTTGCATAATATGATAATATGCTCGAGTTAGTGGCGCGAACGTTGTAGAGGCGTACTCTACTTAGATGGCGCGTCAAGGTGACCGAAAGCAGAGATTTCACGCTTTCTTAAGCGCTAATACGGGATCCTGACGGTTGCCACCGGCCAGTCGGCGCTCGATGAAGAGGCGACGATCGGGCTGGTCGGAATGGCGTATTGAGGTAGGAGGGCGGGCCTTGCGGCGGTCAGCCAAAGTCGTAGAGGGCTTGTCAGATCTTGCGCGCTGGCGTTCCGCCGTCGAGGCGGCCGGCGACGTTGTCTATGAATGGGATCTGGTCGCCGATCACATCGTCTGGGGGGGCAAGGCAGCGGCCTTGTTCGCCGTCGACGAGTCGAATCTGCCGGTCGGCGGCGAAGCCTACCACGACCGGATTAATCCGGAAGACCTGCCGCGCCGGCTGCGCGCACTGACCGATCATCTTAGCAACGACGACCCGTTCGACTGCGAGTATCGGGTGCGCGACGACAGTGGTGACTACCAGTGGGTTCACGATCGGGGTGCCGTAGAACGCGGACCCAATGGGACGCCGGCGCGCTTGCTCGGAACCCTGCGCGGGGTGACGCAGCGCAAGCAGAATGAAAGCCGTTTGGAATATCTCGCGAACTTCGATGACTTGACCGGTCACTACAACAAGCTGCGCCTGCGCGAAGCCTTGGATCATGCTCTGGCCAACGCCTTGCGCTTTCAGCGCACGGGCGCCTTCGTCGTGGTGGGTGTCGACGCGCTCTATAAGATCAACACCGCCTACGGCTACGAGGTCGGCGACAAGGTCCTCGTCGAAGTCGGTCGCCGGCTCGACCGTTGTCTTCGCGCCGCCGACGTGATCGGCCGTCTCGGCGGTGATCGTTTCGGTATCGTATTGGCCTCCTGTCCTTCGGGCGAAGCCCAGGCGGCGGCGGAGCGCATCCTCCAGGCCGTGCGCCAGGGCCCGTTTCATACCCAGTCCGGCCCGGTTCACGTCGCGGTTTCCGCCGGTGTCGTCGTCTTCCCGCAGCAATCGAAGACAGCCGTAGACGTCATGACGAAAGGCGAAGGCGCCTTGTTGGCGGCCAAGACCGCAGGCCGCGACTGCGTTTCGGTTTATTGCCTGTCCGAGGCCCAGCGCGACGACTTCCGTGCATCCATGACGATCGGCGAAGAGGTCAAGCAGGCCTTGCGGGACGAGCGGCTGCTATTGGCTTTCCAGCCGGTGGTTGACGCCAAAAGCCATCACGTCAGTTGGTACGAGTGCCTGCTGCGAATGCGCGATCCGGCGGGCGAACTGGTGCCGGCCGGCGAGTTCATTCCGATCGTCGAGCAACTGGGCCTGATGCGGTCTATCGATCGCCATGTTCTCGATCTGGCCGTGGCGGACCTGATCGCCCACCCGAGTGTCACCCTGGCGATCAACATCTCGGGTTTGACGGCGGCCGACCGCTCCTGGTTGCGGGCCTTGGTCGGGCATCTGCGAGGCAGGCCCGATGTCGCACAGCGGCTGATCGTCGAGATCACGGAGACCGCCGCGCTGCACGACATCGAGGACTCCGCGCGGTTCGTCGCAACGGTGCGCGATCTCGGCTGCAAAGTCGCGATCGACGATTTCGGAGCCGGCTACACGACCTTTCGCCATCTCAAGGCACTCACGGTCGACATCGTTAAAATCGACGGCTCATTCATTCGCCATATTCGCGAGTCGTCGGAAAACCAGCTTTTCGTTCGCAACCTGCTGTCGTTGGCCCGCGCCTTCAACCTGGCGACAGTGGCGGAATGCGTCGAAGACGGCGATGCGGCCGATTATCTGTCGGAAGAAGGTCTGGATTTCCTGCAGGGCTGGCATTTCGGCAGGCCCGAACTTTCGCCGGCCTGGCGTAGCGGCCGACCGGCCGGGACCGAGGACTGGGAGCAAGCGGAAGGTAGTGCATTGCGTTACGTGCAGGCCGCGACCTGAGTCCCGGCATCGCTCCGATTAGCGATCCAATGTCCGCTTAACCGGCTTCGGTCGGCTACTTCTGATCTTCGCTGCCGGACAGACGGTCCAACTGCTGCTGCAGGCTGTTAACCTGCTGCTTGAGGGATTCGAGCTCTTCGATCTTTTCGCCGACAGTCTCGCCGTTGCCTTCGCCTGCGCCGTTGGGAAAGGGCGAGAACATCTTCATCGTACGCTGGAAGAGGGCGATATTCTGACGGCGCGCCTCTTCAATCTTCTCCATGTTGTCGCTCATGCTGCCGAGCGAGAACATGCCGCCCATAGACTTCTGCATGGCCTGGGCGACCTGCTCCTGGTTCGCTGCGAAGGCCTGCATCATCTGATCGAGATAGGTCGGGACCATGTACTGCATGCCGGCCCCGTAAAAGGAGATCAGCTGTCGCAGGAAGGAAATCGGCAACAGATTCTCGCCCTTGGACTCCTCCTCGACGATGATCTGCGTCAGGACGGGGCGCGTGATGTTCTCCCCCGTCTTCGCATCGTAGACTTCGAATTCCACGTCTTCCTTCACCATCTGGCACAGATGATCGAGGGTGACGTAACTGCTGGTCGCCGTGTTGTAGAGGCGCCGGTTGGCGTACTTCTTGATGGTGATGGGTTTCCCGCCACTGCCGCGTGCCGATGGTGCGGCGCGGCCCGCGCCTTCGCCGGCCTTCAAACTTTTGCTGTCGGTCACGTCGAGCTTGTCCTTGCTGCTGTGCTGTCGGCCCTGCCCGGTCGCTCGCCCCGTCTGCGGTCGTGACTCTTCGGAAACCAGTCCTCCACCGCCGGGCGAGTGTGCTGCGCTGCGGCAAGACCTGTCAATCTCTACGGCGACCGGCTCTGGCGATCGGCTCGGAAAGGGGCTCTGCGGCGACCGATGGCCCTACGGCGGCTGCGCCGCTGCGGGGCGAGCCCATGCTTGACCGGATTCCAAGCGCTCCCGATAGTGGGTCGGCATGAGCGAGGAGACCCCAGATCTCGATGCCCTGGCACGGCGAACGCTGGATCTGATGCAGGATCAGATCTCCGCGCTTGCCGCCGACCGCCAGTCGGCCGAACAGATGCAGCGCTGGCTGCAAACGGTTTTGCAGATCAGCGGACCGATGGCGGCTGCACAGGCCATGGCCGGCGCGATGAGCGCGAACGCCATGGCGGGTTGGGCTGGCTTGTGGCAACAGGGCCTCGCCGGAGCGGCTGCCGCAGGGGGAACGGAACGGAGCGATGGAGGCAGTCCGAGACCAGGACCCCGGTCGGAGCAGTCCGTACCGGACGGAGCCGCGCAGGCTGGGGCCGCGTCCCCTGCCGCTGCACCTGGCGATGGCGGGGCTCGCCTGGAGCGGTTGGAGACTCGCCTCGCTGAGCTCGAGGCCGCCTTGGCTCGGGCTACCGCCGGCCAGTCCGCCGGATCTGGCGCGGCGGGCCAGCGATCTGGAGCGAGACAGCGCAAGCGCAAAACCTGAAGCGCTCGCCGCCGCTCTGCAGCGCGAGGCCGTGCGGCGCGCGCATCGTCTGCTCGATGGAATCGAAGCCTACCGGCAGCACGTCTACAGACGCGATCTGCCGGAGCCGCCGGTTCTCTGGCGGGCCGGAACGACTCGCTTGCTCGACTACGGTGCCTGCGCCGAGGCAACGGTGCCGGACGGCCCGCCCATCCTGGTCGTGCCCTCGCTGATCAACCGCGCCTACATCCTCGATCTCTCCGCACGCATATCCTTGCTGCGCTGGCTCGCGGCGCAGGGGTTCCGGCCTCTGCTTGTCGATTGGGACGCGCCGGGTCCGATCGAGCGCGGCTTTTCTCTCACCGACTACGTCGCGGGGCGGTTGGAGCAGGCACTGGATGCGGCGCTGGCGGCCACCGGCCGCAGGCCTTTGCTCGCCGGCTACTGTATGGGCGGTACCCTGACCGCCGCTTTGGCCCAGCGCCGTCAGCGCGATCTGGCGGGTCTGATCCTTCTGGCCGCGCCATGGGATTTCCACGGCGACCAGCCGCAGGCCGCGCCGCTGGGCCTCGGCAGCCTGCTGTCCTTCGGTCCGGCGCTTGACGTCTTGGGCGAGTTGCCCGTCGACGCCATTCAAGCGCTTTTTGCCGCCGTCGATCCCCTGGGCGGCGTGCGCAAGTTCCTGGCCTTCGCCGGGTTGGATCACGAGAGCGGCAAAGCCGAAACCTTTGTTGCCCTGGAGGACTGGCTGAACGATGGCGTACCCTTGGCCTCATCGGTCGCGCGCGATTGTCTCGGCGGCTGGTACGGTGCCAATACGCCGGCGCTCGGCGCGTGGCGGATCGCGGGCCGGGCGGTGGATCCGTCAAAGCTCGGCTTGCCCAGCCTTTGCATGATTCCGGCGCAGGATCGGATCGTCCCGCCGGCTTCGGCCCGGGCACTGGGAAGCGCCATTCCGAACTGCGAGCTGCGTGAACCTGCGGTGGGCCACATCGGGATGGTCACCAGCGGCCGCGCGCGGGCATTGGTCTGGGAGCCGCTGGCGGCGTGGATGCGGACAAAGGCCGAGGCTGCGGCCTGAGCCTGCGCGAAACGCTGCCGTGACACGCCATCGGTTGCGCCGAAGGCGCTGCTCTTCTTAAATGCAGGACACAGGCTTTTACGGTGCAACACCGTAAGCCCAAGAAAGATAGCGACAGGCAGATGCAAGGGGCCGCGTCATCCGGCGTGCGCCGAACCTCACGGATCGGAGGATCTTCCATGAGCGACATCGTCATTGCGGGTGCGGCCCGCACCCCGGTCGGCGCCTTTAGCGGTGCGCTGTCAAGTGTACTCGCGTCCCATCTGGGCGCCGTGGCCATCAAGGAAGCTTTGCAGCGCGCAAAGGTGGAGCCGGGCGAGGTGGACGAGGCCATCGTCGGTCAGATCCTGACCGCCGGCGCCGGCCAGAATCCGGCGCGCCAGGCCGCCATGGAGGCGGGGCTGCCGCAGGAAAAGACGGCCTATAACATCAATCAGCTTTGCGGGTCCGGCCTGCGCGCCGTCGCGCTCGGTTACCAGGCGCTGCTCGCCGGCGACAGCGAGATCGTCGTGGCCGGCGGGCAGGAGTCCATGAGTCAGGCTCCGCACTGCGCGCATCTGCGCAATGGCCAGAAGATGGGCGACATGAAGTTCGTCGACACTATGATCAAGGACGGCCTCTGGGATGCCTTCAACGGCTATCACATGGGCAATACGGCAGAGAATGTCGCCCGCAAGTGGCAGCTCACCCGCGATGAGCAGGATGGCTTCGCGGCAAAGAGTCAGCAGAAGGCGGAAGCTGCGCAGAAAGCCGGCCGCTTCCAGGAGGAGATCGTTCCCGTTACCATCAAAACCCGCAAGGGCGATGTGACGGTCGAGAACGACGAGTACCCCAAGCACGGTACCACGACCGAGACGCTGGCCAGGCTGCGCCCGGCCTTCGACAAGGAAGGAACGGTGACCGCCGGTAACGCCAGCGGGATCAACGACGGTGCCGCCATGGCCGTGCTGATGAGCGAGGCCGAGGCCGTCAAGCGCGGCGTAACGCCCTTGGCCCGCATCGTCAGCTGGGCCACCTGCGGTGTCGACCCGGCGATCATGGGGACCGGCCCGATCCCCGCGAGCCGCAAGGCGCTGGAGAAAGCCGGTTGGTCGACCGAGGACTTGGATCTGGTCGAGGCCAACGAGGCCTTTGCAGCCCAGGC
The DNA here is from genome assembly GCF_003572205.1 of Algihabitans albus. Classification (NCBI taxonomy): domain Bacteria; kingdom Pseudomonadati; phylum Pseudomonadota; class Alphaproteobacteria; order Rhodospirillales; family Rhodovibrionaceae; genus Algihabitans; species Algihabitans albus. The sequence continues at coordinate 235,958 of NZ_QXNY01000004.1, read as the reverse complement.
TCTGGCGGTCAACAAGGACCTCGGTTGGGATCCGGAGAAGGTCAACGTCAACGGCGGTGCCATCGCCCTCGGCCATCCGATCGGCGCGTCGGGCGCGCGTGTTCTGGTGACCCTGTTGCACGAGATGCAGAAGCGCGACGCCAAGAAAGGATTGGCCACGCTTTGTATCGGTGGCGGCATGGGTATTGCCATGTGCGTCGAGCGCTAAAGACCCTTCAGTCGGAGTTTGGGACGGGCCGCCGCCAGGCGGCCCGTTCTGCTTAAAGCGTCATGCGCCGATGAAACGAGAGATGATCACCCGTGCCGAAGCGCGGATGGCGGAGGGTTGGCCGGCGGCGGAGAGGCTCGTCTGCGACGGTTGGACCTGCCAGCTCGATGCGGGTGTGACCCGGCGGGCCAATTCCGTGCTGCCGCTGACATGGCAGGGCGGAGATCCCGAGGCCGCGATCACACGCGCCGAGACGCTTTACCGCGGCCGAGGCCTGCGGCCGATCTTCAAGATCAGTCCGGTCACCCAGCCAGCGGATCTGGACGCTCGCCTGGCGCAGCGCGGATATCGCGAAGAGGGTCAGGCTTTGGTTCTGGGCCGCCCGCTGGCCGGCGCCGAAGCCGAGCCGCAAAGGCCGGTACGTCTGGATCGGAATGCCACAAAAGTTTGGTCCGAGATCTGCCATGGCGGCGGGCCGGAACGCGCCGTGCGGGAGGCGATTGTCGGGCGTATCAGCCGGCCCTGCATCTTCGCGGTCGCCGAGGTCGGCGGCGAAGCCGCGGCGGCCGGCTTGGGCGTCGTCCTCGAGGATCTGCTGCTGATCACCGCCCTGGTCACCCGGCCCGCGCAGCGCCGCCGGGGCGCCGCCCGCGCAATCATCGCGGCGCTGGTGAGTGCTGCTGCCGAACGCGGCGTCCGGGACCTGATCCTGCAGGTGGAGGCGGACAACCCTCCGGCGCAGGCGCTCTACGCGGGTCTCGGCTGGTCCGAACTCTACGCCTATGCCTATCGCAGTCTGCTCTAGCCGGCGCGATGGCGTCCCGCTCTAAGCGTCTGCGAAGCTCACCATTGCAACGGTTGGTTCGTGCCGTCCGTCGTGTTTTTATGAGCGCGACGGCATCAGACCGTCCGGCGCTGCGTCCTGTGGCGCCCGACCTCGGAGGCGAATCAAGGAGACAAGCATGTCCGGACGTTTGGCATTGGTCACCGGCGGAACCCGCGGCATTGGGCGCGCGATCTGCGAAGCGCTGAAGAATGCCGGCTACCGTGTGGTCGCGAATTACGGCGGCAACGACGAAGCGGCGAAGACGTTTTCCGAAGAGACCGGAATCCCGGTCGCCAAATTCGACGTGTCCGACTTCGAGGCGGTCAAGGCGGCGGTGGAGGCGATCGTCGCCGACCACGGAGCGATCGAAGTGGTCGTCAATAATGCGGGCATCACCCGCGACGGCACGCTGCACAAGATGTCGGCGGACCAGTGGCAGGCGGTGATCGACACCAACCTGACCTCCTGTTTCAATCTCTCGCGCTGTGTCATCGATTCCATGCGGGGTCAGAACTTCGGACGGATCGTCAACATCGGCTCGATCAACGGTCAGGCGGGCCAATACGGCCAGGTCAACTATGCCGCTGCCAAGTCCGGCATTCACGGTTTCACCAAGGCACTGGCGCAGGAAGGCGCGGCCAAGGGCATCACGGTCAATGCCATCGCCCCCGGCTATGTGGAGACCGATATGGTACGCGCCGTACCTGCCAACGTGCTGGAGAAGATCGTCGCCAAGATCCCCGTCGGCCGACTTGGCCAACCTGAAGATATAGCGCGAGGCGTACTCTTCCTGGTCGGCGACGACGCCGGCTTCATCACCGGGGCCACCCTCTCGATCAACGGCGGCCAGCACATGTACTGAGCCAGCATACGGACTGAGGTCGCCGACTTGCCGGGGCAGCCAGCGTTCGGACCTCGCCGAGTGAGGCTCCCCGGCGGATCGTTTACCTACCGGGTTGGATCATTTGCGAGGGCGGGCAACCGCCAGGCCGGCGAGGAGGAGGAGACCGCCGGCCAGTTGGCCGAGCAACAAGGCCTCGCCGAAGACGGCCCAGGCCGCGGCCGTGGCGACCAAGGGCTGTAGTAGCAGTACCAGGGCCGAGTAGGCGACCGGGAGCTGCTTCAAGCCCCGCGCCACAAGTCCTTGGCCGAGGGCATGGCCGATCAGGCCCAAGGCGGCCACGGCCGCCCAGCCCCGAAGGCTGTCGGGCAGCAGCGGGTCTCCCATAACCAGAGCGATGGCGAGCAGCGCAGAAGCCGCCGCCGCCGAGGACCAGAACATGAGTGCGGCAGTGGTGAAGACTGCGCGTAGCCGCTTCAGCGTCAGCAGGTAGGCGGCGTAGAAACCGGCCGCGGCGACGGCTTGCAGATCACCGGTCAAACCGGTCTCCGCGCTGCGCGCACCGGCCATGCTGAGCCAGAGGGCGCCGCCGACCGCCAGCAGCATCCCGCCGAGATAGCGCAGGCTCGGCCGTTCCCCGAACAGCGCCCAGGCGCCGAGGCCGACCAGGATCGGAGCAAGGTTGACCAGAAGAGTCGCATTGGCCACCGAAGTGTTGGCCAAGGCGGCATGGAAGAAGCCCAGGTCGCCGGCGAAGAACAGTCCCGCAGCCACCAGCAACAGAAGGTCGATGAGCTTGGCCGGCCGGCGCTCCGCCGGGGCCGGCAGCAAGGCCATGAGCAGACAGAGGGCCAGGCTCGCGAAGGCCATGCGATGGAAGGCGGTCGGGATCGCGCCCAGCTCGCTGAGGCGCGCGAAGATCGGCGCGAAGCCGGTCATGGCGGCACCGAAGGCGACGGCGATCAGGGCCGCGGTTCCATCGGAAAGCGGTCGGCGGCCCCCGGCAAAGGCAAGTCTGAGGCTCATGGAGAAGCTCCCTGCTGGACCATTGCCGCAGGTTATGCCTTGGTAATTCATAACGAAAACGAATTGCTATGATTAACTTCATCAAGCATCATGATGGTTATGTCACGACCTCTCGATCTCGATTTGCTGCGTGCCTTCGTCGCCATTGCCGAGACCGGCAGCTTCACGCGCGCCGGGCAGGACCTGGGGCGCACCCAGTCGGCTGTTTCCATGCAGATCAAGCGGTTGGAAGACCAGCTCGAAAGCCGTCTGCTCGATCGTTCGCGCCGCAACGTCGCTGTTACGGGCGAGGGCCGGCTGCTGCTCGGCTACGCCAAGCGGTTGCTGCAGCTGAACGACGAGGCGGTGGCACAGCTTCTGAGGCCCGAGGTCGATGGCGCGGTCAAGCTGGGCACGCCGGACGACTATGCCACCTGTTTTCTGCCGGGGATTCTCGCCAGCTTCGCCCAGGCGGCGCCGCGTGTCCGCATCGATGTTGCCTGCGACGAGTCGCTCGACCTGATCGGCGAAGTGGAGGCTGGGCGCCTCGACCTGGCTCTTTTGACCCGCACGCCGGCCATGCGGGATGGCGAGGCCTTACGGCGCGAGCGGCTGGTCTGGTGCGCCAGCCCCGGCAGCCCGGCTCTGCGGGCGGAGCCCTTGCCGCTCGCGCTCTTCCCCGAGGGCTGCCTGTTCCGCCAACTGGTGGCACAGGCCTTCGATGCCGAGGGGCGTGACTGGCGGGTCGCCTATTCCAGCCCGAGTCTCACGGCGCTTGCCGCGGCCGTCTCGGCTGGGCTGGCGGTCACCGTCCTGGCCGAGTCGACCGTGCCGTCCGGTTTGCAGATCCTGGAAGCGGGTAGCGGACTGCCGCAGTTGCCGAGTGTCGAGATTGCGCTCTTCCGCCGGCCGGATACTCTGAGCACGGCGGCGCGTCTGCTCGCTCAGCACATTCGAGAAACCTTCGGCCGCGCCCAACCGGCATTGGCTGCGGCGTAACGCCGCCGTCTCCTGCGAATCAGCGATTGAGACTGATTTCCATATCGCGATGAGGGATGCCGGCGTCTTGGTAAACTGCTCCGATCTCATGGAAACCAAGCTTTCGGTAAAAGTCTAGAGCATGCGTTTGAGCGCCGAGCCGGATGATCGAAATTGCCTCGGTCCGTGAGATCACGTCGACAGCAAACTTAATGATGTCGGCTCCAATCCCTTTGCCGCGCCAGAGACGAGACACGCAGACACGTTGGATCTTCGCGACAGGCTCGAGATAGGTGATTCGCGCGGCTCCAACGGCTTCGCCGTTGCAACGGGCCAGTATGTGCAGGCAGCGATCGTCCAAACCATCCATCTCGTCGGCTTCCGCAATGCCCTGTTCATCGATGAAAACCTCACGCCGCAGTCGCAGGCAGTCGGCCTTTTCTGTCTCATCCTCGACAACGTCGATCTTCATCTTGGGCTCCGCTGAATTTGAGGTTATCGGGCCAGGGGAATTTGGGGCCCGGCCGTTTGTGAGGATATACCCCGAACGTCGGTTGCCCGAAGCGCCCGGTTATGGAGAGGGCGGCTCGTTGTTGCAACCTTTGCAAGGTGTGTTTCCACGCAGCGTCTTACCGCTTTCCGAAGCACGCTCCGCTAGTATCGGAGCATCTGCCTCTCGTCGCCTTCCGATCGGCGTATGGACGGCGTCTCTCACTAGAGGTGTGCGACAAAATGGCTTTCGGGGAAGCGTGACGTTTCTGCGGCAGATCAATGCTCTACCCCAGATAGATCGCTAGTGTGCCTTCTATTGCGATGCATAAGGAGGGAATGATGCCGCAAGGCCTGCTTCAGGGGATGAAAGGTGCGATTGCGCTCTCGACCCTGGCACTTACTGTCGGATTTGCCGGTCCACTGGCTGCCGAGGAGTCCGGTAGCAACTTTCTCGGTCTCGATCTCAACGGATCGCTTGGAGAAGGCCGTCATAGCCGCTACGTGCCGCCCCTGACCAACCCGATCTTCAACGAGACGCCCTATATCACGACCGAGGCACGCGGCTTCTACTTCTACCACGACATCCCCGACGACTTCGTCACCGGCGGCGGGCATGTGAATCTGGCCGCACTCCAGTTCAGGCTGGCGATCACGGAGCGACTGGGCTTCATCGCCACCAAGGACGGCTATGCCGACCTCAACTTCGATGAAGTTCTGCCGGACGAAGACGGCTTCGCGAACATCGCTCTTGGCTTCAAGTACGCCGTGATTTCCGATCCTGAGAACGAGGGTATTCTCACCGCAGGACTGCGCTATGAGATTCCCATTGCCGATCTGGAGACAGGCGGCATCGAGCTTCAGGGTAACGGCGACGGTTTCTTGAATCCCTTTATCACGGGTGCGCGCGCCTTCGGCGATCTCGGTCTGCAGGCCAGCCTCGGGGCGAACTTCGCGTTGGATCCGGACGAGGACACCTCCATCGTTCATTATTCACTGCATGCCGACTACGAGCTGCTGCCCGGCTTCTTTCCCATCGTCGAGCTCAACGGCTTTACGGCCTTCAACAATGCCGATCGTTTGACCGGCGCGCTTGGCGACCTCGACGGCGTGGATGTGCTCAACTTCGGCAGTGACGACCGCGGCACGACGGTGACGATCGGCGGTGGCGCCCGCTATCGGCTGAACGATCACTTGCAGTTCGGCTCAGGCGCCGAGATTCCCTTGACCGACAGGGACGACACGATCTTCGGCTACCGGCTGTACTTCGACGTCGTCGCATCGTTCTGATTACGTTTGAGACGCAAACGCTCACGGCATCGACCAGCCGGATCGTCGTGACAAGGTGAAGCCGCTTCGTAGCGAGTCGCTGCGGAGTGGCCTTCACGCCGGCGTCGAAACGCCCCAGACGGTCGGGGATGACGACCTTCATTCCATCACCTTGGCACGTAGCCGGAGATCGGGAGCGGTGCAGATGCCGGCGCGGCTATGGCGGCTCGTCGGGGTACTTCCACCTCCGTCCGGACAATGTCTTCCACCGCAGCGCGGAGGCCTCCTTCCGGGGCGGTGGGGATTACCAAGTTTACGAGGAGGACTACGACGCCTATGTCGCTGGGACCAGCAACCTGTCGGAAAGCGGGAACTGGCGCGTCGAGCAGACCGAAGACGGCACCATGGCCGGGCTCTTCGGGGGTGATGGAAACACCTGGGATTTCCTGTTGAGCGATATAAAGAACGGGCGCTGGCTGCGCGGAGATTTCAAGTATTTCTCGGAAATCGGCAGGGCGAACTGAAACTGACTTCGGTCGTCGTTTCTCGACCCAATGCGTTTCGTCACAGACTCTCGTCGCTGCGATAGCCGCTCGCAAGCAACTGCTATGGCGGGTCGGCGCGCGACCTGCGGCGAGGGACCGTTCACAGGTGATCGAGATGCGGGATATGTCTCGGTTGTCGCTATAGGACAGCAGCAAGCTCGAAGCTGGTTCCGGTGTCACCACTCTTTCAGATTGCGCGCTTCGCTTCCAACTAACCGGACCTATGTTCAGGAGTTGACGGTCGAACCGCGGAGGGGCGCCAGCTCGTCTCCGTGAGCAAAGTTGTATTTGAGAAAATCGACGAACACCCTGACGCGGGGAATGGACAGCCGTCCGGGCGAAACCAGAGCGGTTATGGGTTGCGGGTCGTCGTCGTGGCAATCGGCAAGCAAGGGAACGAGCCGCCCCGATGCCAAGGCTTCGGTGCCGAGGAAATCGCCCAACCGGATGATCCCGACACCCGCGATCGCCGCCTGAAGCAAGGCGTCCGCACTGTCCGAAGTTACCGCTCCCCTCACGGCGATCTCGATCCGGCGGCTGTTCTCGTACAATGGCCAAAGTGTCTGTCGAGAGAACCCTGTCAGCAGCAGGCAGTCATGGTCCAACAGATCACGAGCGCTGCGAGGCGTTCCGCGAGCCGCGAGGTAGTCGGGGCTGGCGGCGATGACCCGCTTCACGGTTCCAAGCCGGATCGCGATGAGATCGCTATCCGCCAGAGGGCCGACGCGCACCGTGACGTCGATCTGTTCGGCAACGGGGTCGATGCGCCGGTCGCTGACGGAGATATCGACCGTGATCTCGGGATACCTCTCCAGCAGAAGCGGCAGGAGCGGCGCAAGCTTGTGATGGGCGAAGGCGGTTCCGCAGTTGACACGCAGATGTCCGCGCGGACGGCCCATGACTTTGGACACGTCCGCTTCGGCGGCCTCCACGACCTCCAGAATGTTCCTGGCATAGACCGCGAAGGTTTCGCCTTCTGGCGTCAAGGCCAGCCGCCGGGTGGAGCGGTACAGCAGCTTTACGCCAAGGCTGTCTTCCAGTCGCGAGATGATGCGGGACACACCCGATGACGTGAATCCCGTTTCCTTCGCAACGGCCGCGAAGGTGCCAAGCTCCAGAGTTCGGACGAAGATGGCGATCTCGGGCACCAGTGGCTGCTTCATTCGTGACAATCCAGCAAGATAGATTGCTGATTCAGCGGTTTTTCGCCAGGTGAGTCCATAATACTGGATGGAGACTGTCTCTCACAGTCTCGAAAGGACGTTCCATGCCCCTCGCTCGAATTTCCGTTCCCGCAGCCCTTCCGGCCGGGAAAACGCGCAAACTGGCGGACGCGGTGCATGACGGGCTCGTCGCAACCTGCAACGTGCCGCTCAAGGATCGGTTTCAGCTCATCTCTGTCTTTGAAAGCCGCTGTATGATCATCGACCGGAACTTTCCGGACGTGAACCGAACATCCGAAGCCTCAATCGTGGAAATCTTGTTTCTGGAAGGTCGGAGCGTTGCACAAAAAACCGCGCTTTTTCAGCATGTTGCGGCAGGAGCGATCGAAGCTGGTTTCGTCGGCGACGACATCATGATCGTTCTCTCGGAAAACGCGCCAAGGGACTGGTCGTTAGGCTGTGGACGGAGTTACGGGCGAAACCACGCGCCCGATGGTTCAGCCTCGACTGGCTCACGTCAGTGACGTCAATCCGTCGTTTACGGCCCATGGCTGGAGTGGGTCACGCGACATCCGAATGGCAGGTTGGCCGCGTCTCGGACCGTCGTACAGCCTAACGAGGCGTTGCATAAGCGGCGGCAAGTGGCGGTGAGGGAGGGATTCGAACCCTCGAAGAGCTGTTAACCCTTACACGCGTTCCAGGCGTGCGCCTTCAACCGCTCGGCCACCTCACCACGACAGGGCGGACTAGGTAGCGAAGCTGGGGCGCGGATGCAACGGCGAACTTGGGCGTGGCCGAGGCCGTGAGGCCTTCGCGCGGCGTTCGGGGCATAGCCCCGCCGGTTGGACCGAACCGAAAGCCAGATGCCGTCCCGTCTTGCTCTCGCCACAGGATTGCGCCAACTATTCGGTCCATGCGTCTGGTCTTCCACCTGCTCGGCTGGTTGCTGGTCTTGTGCGGCCTGATCGTCTTTGCGGGCGATCTCTTGGCCTATATGACCTTGGACCTCTTTACGCTGCGTCCCTTTGGTGAGGTCTGGGCGGCGATCCATCGTGACAGCCTTGCGATGCTGCAGCCGGCCATCGAGCGCCATGTCTGGGCACCGCTGTGGCAGGACATCATCTTCCCTGTCCTGCTCTGGCCAGCGGCCCCGGTCTTGTTTGCCTTGGGGCTGCTGGTGGTCCTGGTCACACGCCGCGGCGCTCCGCCGGTGAAGCGGCGAGGGTTCAAACGCTGACGAGCCGCCCGGCAGTTTACGGGCAGTGGGCGACTGCGATGAGGCCTTGGCCGGTTTAGGCCGCCCAGCTCTCGATCAAGGCTGCTACCGGCCGCCGGGCGCCTTCGAGAATCGCTACGCCGTCGCCGGGCAGTAGGATGTCGAAGTCCAGACTTTGCAGCCGTGCGACGGAGCTGCGCAGTTGCGCCGGATCGTCCAGTTTCTCGTCCGGCAGCAGCTTGCAGGCCCCGGCCGGCCAGCCGACGATCGAATCGCCGACGAAGAGGATGCGTCGCTCCGGCCAGAAGACCGCGATCTCGCCTGGCGATTTACCTGCGGCATCGACCGCTTCGAGCGGCCCGAAGGTCGCACCGACCAGCAAGGCGCCGTCGACGGCGACGCCCTGGCTTTCGGCGTGCAACCGGTCGGCCGGGTTGATCAGCGTCTTGGCGCCTGTCGCTTCCCGCACCGCATTCGCCGCCCGTCCGTGATTGCGGTTGGTCAGGAGGATCAGCGCGGCGCCCTTGGCGGCGATAGCGTCCAACTCGTCCGGAGTCGGCTCGACCGGATCGATCACCAGATTTCCGCCCAACTCGCTGTCGGACAGCTCCAGCAGATAGCCGTTGAAGTCGTAGCCGTGCGGCGGCGACAGCTTCGACCAAGTGTGAATGCCAGGTAAAATCTCGCGCATCGTCGTCCCTCCAGCTGTTTCCCGAGAAGCCGTTGACCGGCCTTCCGTCATCTCTCGTTGCACCCTGCTCCCGATCCCGTTCCGCACAGACCTGTCCAGGAGTGGTGGGGCGGGATGGACCTCGAAATCCGTTAGGCTTTCAGGCGTCCACCGCTTCGCCGACTTCCAGGCCGCCGAGCTTGGCGGCCAGCGCGGCTTCCAGGTAGTCGTCGATGTCGCCGTCCAGAACCGACTTGGAGTTGGTCTTCTCCACTCCGGTGCGCAAGTCCTTGACCATCTGGTAAGGGTGCAGGACGTAGGAGCGGATCTGATGGCCCCAGCCGATATCGGTCTTGGCGTCCTCCGTCGCTTGGGCCTCGGCCTCGCGCTTCTTCAACTCGTACTCGTAGATCCGCGCCTTCAGCATGGCCATGGCCGTGGCCTTGTTCTTGTGCTGAGAGCGGTCGTTCTGGCACTGAACCACAAGGCCGGTCGGCAAATGTGTAATGCGCACGGCCGAATCGGTGCGGTTGACGTGCTGCCCGCCGGCGCCGGAGGCGCGGTAGGTGTCGATGCGCAGGTCCTTGTCCTCCATCTCGACCTCGATGGAGTCGTCGATGACGGGATAGACCCAGGTGCTGGCGAAGGAGGTGTGGCGGCGCGACTGTGAGTCGAAAGGCGAGATCCGCACCAGACGATGCACGCCGGTCTCGGATTTCAGCCAGCCGTAGGCGTTGTGGCCGAGGATGCGGATCGTTGCCGACTTGAGGCCGGCTTCCTCGCCCCCGCTTTCCTCGATCCACTCGACCTTATAGCCATGCTGCTCGGCCCAGCGGACGTACATGCGCAGCAGCATTTCCGCCCAGTCCTGAGCCTCGGTGCCGCCGGCACCGGCGTTGACCTCCAGATAGGCATCGTTGCTGTCGGCTTCGCCGGACAGCAGGCTTTCGATCTCGGCCTTGTCGGCTTCGGCCTTCATCTTGGCCAGGTCCGCTTCCGCTTCGGTAATCGAGTCGTCGTCGCCCTCGGCCTCGCCCAGTTCGATCAGCGTCAGGGCATCCTCGAGGCGCTGTTGCAGCCCGTTGCTGCGCTCGACCTGCCCGGCCAGCGCGGCGCGTTCGCGCATCAGCCCCTGTGCCTTGTCCGGATCGTTCCAGAGCTCTGGATCCTCGGCGAGAGCGTTCAGCTCCTCCAGCCGCTTAAGGGCTCGATCCCAGTCAAAGATGCCTCCTCAGCAGGGCCATCGACTCACGAATCGAGTCGACCACTGCTTGTGTCTCGGCGCGCATGTCCGGCGCGTCCTCCCTGTTGCGTTCCCTTATATCTCCCCTGGATATAGCGACGCCGACCGATCTGCGACAAGTCTCGGCTTTGTGCGCCGGTATTGTCCGGATGGATGCGACAGCAGCCAAAGTCTCACTGGGAGAAGAATCAGCCGATGGTGTACGTCACGGAAGCGGGTTTGGAGGATATTGAGGACCTGGTGCCGCTCGCTCTGGAGATGGAGCGTTTTTATGGAGCCGACAACAAGATTGACGCGACCGTCGCTGCCGCGCGGTTGCGGGCGGCGCTGCCATTGCCTGCGGATGGAGCTCTCCTCCTAGCGCGGAGCGCGGAACCGCTCGGTTTCGCCATGCTCTATCGCATGTTTCCGGGTCGGGACCTGGAGCCCGTGTGGTACCTCAAGGAGCTGTTCGTGGTTGCGGCCGGTCGTGGACAAGGGGTGGGGGAACGTCTGATGCAGGCCGCCGCCGCCGCCGTGGTGCGGCGCGGCGGTCAACGCCTGGAGTTCACGACGGGAAGCGAAAACGCTGCGGCTCAACGTTTCTACGACCGGCTGCAGATCCCGGTCGTCGGGAAGGTTTTCTATCGTCTCGAAGACGAGGGGTTGGAACGTCTGGCGCGCTTTACGGCCACGTAGTCGGGCCCGGGCTAATAGAGTCCGGAGCCGCTGGTGCGCGGCGCTTGCGGGGCCGGTGCCGTCGGAGTGCCGGTTGCAGCGCCGCCAGGTGCCTGACCGGTCAAGACCTGGGTGGGATCATCGCGCTGGGGTTCCTCGCCCGGCTTGAAGGCCTCCCAGATTACATCGCTGTCGCCGGGACCGGCAGGCCGTCCGGTGGCGTGGGAGACGCGCATCAAGCGGATGCCTTCGGGAATGCGGAAGGGGGTGGCCGGTGCTTCGGCCAAGGCCTTCTCCATGAAAGCCTTCCAGATCGGCAAGGCCGCGCGGCTGCCCGCTTCCTGATTTCCCAGCGACCTGGGTTCGTCGAAGCCGACGTAGACGCCGGCGACCAGATCCGGCGAGAAGCCCACGAACCAAGCGTCGCGATAATCGTTCGTGGTGCCGGTCTTGCCGGCCAGGGGCTTACCGATCTCGCGCGCCCGAACCCCGGTACCACGTAGTATGGCGCCCTCCAGAATGGAAACCATCTGATAGGCACTACGAGGGTCCGCGACCTGGGCGCGGGTATCGGGCAGAGCCGGCGGCGCCTGACCGGTCCAGATCTGACTCGTGCAACCGGCACAGTCCCGATTGTCGTGCTTGTAAAGCGTCTGTCCAAAGCGGTCCTGGACCCGGTCGATCATCGTCGGTTCGATCCGCTTGCCGCCGTTGACCAGCATGGCGTATGCGGCAGTCATGCGCAGCGCCGTGGTTTCGCCGGCGCCGAGCGACATGGAGAGAACCTCCTCCAGATTATCGACGATGCCGAGGCGTTTCGCGTAGTCGGCGATCACCGGCATGCCGACCGCGTCCGCCAGTCGGACCGTCATGAGGTTGCGTGACTTCTCGACGCCGATGCGCAGCGTCGTGGGGCCGTAGAACTCCTTGGTATAGTTGGCCGGCTTCCACTTCGGGAGGCCAGGTCCTTGATCCATGGTGATCGGCGCGTCGAGCACGATGGACGAGGGGGTAAAGCCGTGGTCGAGCGCAGCCAGGTAGACGAAGGGCTTGAAGGCGGAACCGGGCTGCCGGCGCGCCTGAACGGCTCGGTTGAACTCGCTGATCTCGGCCGAGAAGCCCCCGCTCATGGCCAGCATGCGGCCGCTATGGGGGTCGAGCGCGACCAGCCCGCCCTGGACGGCCGGGATCTGGCGCAACCCGAACTGGGGCGGAACGGGCGCTTCGGTGCCGTCTTCGAGCGGCAAGGGCTCGATCAGAACCACGTCCCCGATCGACAATACGTCGGAGGGTTGACGGGGCTGTTGTCCAACCCGCTGGTTCTCGAGCGCCTCCCGGGCCCAGGTCAGCTCGCCCATGGGAATCGTACCGGCACTGCCGTCGGCCAGTCCGATGCGGGCCGTTTCGGCCTCCAGCGCGAGCACGACGGCCAGTTGCCAGGTCCCGGCTCCGGCAGGCTGCGCGACCGCCTCCAGGCGCTCGGCCCAACCCTCGCTTTCCGCGTCGATCGAGGCGACCGGGCCGCGGTAGCCATGACGGCGGTCGTAGGCGACCAAGCCACTGCGCAGGGCGCGGTCGGCGATGGCCTGCAGGCGCGGATCGACCGTGGTGCGGACGGACAGCCCTCCCTCGTAGACGCCGTCGTCGCCGAAGACTCCAGCCAGTTCGCGCCGGACTTCCTCGGCGAAGTAATCGGCCTGTGCCGTCTGCGTCGCTCTGCGCTGTCGGATGACGAGGGGTTCGGCGCGCGCGGTCGCGGCCTCCTCAGGCCCGATGGCTCCATCTTCCAGCATGCGCGCGATCACCCAGTTGCGCCGGTTGATCGCTGCCTCGGTCCGGCGGGTGGGATGGTAGTTGTTCGGCGCTTTCGGCAAGGCCGCAAGATAAGCGGCTTCGGCCGTCGTCAGCTCGTCGAGCGACTTGTCGAAATAGTTGAGCGCCGCGGTCGCGACACCGTAAGACCCGAAGCCGAGATAGATCTCGTTCATATAGAGCTGGAGAATCTTCTGCTTCGAGAAGGTCTGTTCTATGCGGAACGACAGGATGGCCTCGCGCACCTTGCGGTCGATCGAGACTTCGTTGGTCAGGAGGAAGTTCTTGGCCACCTGCTGCGTGATGGTCGAGGCGCCCACCGGTCGGCGATCGCTGCCGATCTGGCGGACATTCGTGACGACCGCGCGCAGCAGAGCGACGAAATCGATGCCGGAGTGCTGATAGAAGTTCTGGTCCTCGGCCGAGATGAAGGCGGCCTTGACCCGTTCCGGGATCGCACCGAACGGCACGAAGACCCGTTTCTCCGTCGCGAACTCAGCCAGCAATCGACCGTCGTTGGCATGCACGCGGGTCACCATCGGCGGCTCGTAGTCAGCGAGCTGGTCGTGGGCCGGAAGTCCCTCGGAGAAGTGATAGATACCGAAGGCCACGCCGCCGGCGCCCAGAAGCAGGCCAACCAGTAGCAACGACGCTGTAATTTTCAAAAACTTGAGCATTGCTCTCGAAAGATCCGCTTGTCTTGGCCCTGTTTCGACTGCGGCACCATGTAGAACTATACGACAGCTTTGGCCGGAATGTGGCGGCCTCAGTCCCGCGACTCGATGTTCAAACTTGCGAGATCGCCGTCGAGTTCCTGCGCCCTCAAACAGCTGGTTCTCAAATGTACCGGTCTGCGTGCAAGGCGACTCAGTTGTTGTGCATCGCCGTTTGCAGCTTGAAGAAGCGCTCGATGGAAGCAACCAACCCGTCGGTCACTTTCTCGCGATGTGCCTTGGTCTTCAACTGCCGCTCCTCCTCGGCATTCGACATGTAGCCGATTTCGACCAAAACCGAGGGTACGCTAGGCGACTTCAAGACCGCGAAGCCGGCGAAACGGTGGGTGTTGTTGAGCAACTTGACCCGCTCGCCCAGTGTGTCGACCAGCATGTTGGCGAAAGACCGCGAGAGGTTCAGCGTGTCGGTCTGCATCAGGTCGATCAGGATATGAGAGACCGTGTCGCTGTGAGGGCTCAGTTCGACGCCGCCCAGGGCATCGGCCTTGTTCTCCTTGGCCGCCAGGGCCGCCGCCTCGGTATCGGAGGCGCCCTGGGACAGGGTATAGACCGATGCGCCGCGGATTCGGCCCGAGGAATGGATGTTCGCGTGCAGCGAGACGAAGAGGTCGCCGCCGGCTTGTTCGGCGATTCGGTAGCGATCGCGTAGAGGGATGAAACGGTCGTCCGCTCGGGTCATGACCACCCGGTAACGGCCGCTCCCTTCCAGCGCCGTGCGCAAGGCCTTGGCGTAGTCCAGCGCCAGAACCTTCTCGTAGGTGCCGGAGACGCCGATCGCGCCGGGATCGACGCCGCCGTGACCTGCGTCGATCACGACCGTCGGGCGCGGGTCGCTTGGGACCGGAGGTGCCGCGGGCAAAGCTGTACGTATGCGCGGCAGTTCCTCTCGCGAGACCAGGCGGCGGTCCAGTTCGGCGGCGAGGAAGGTCGGGCGGTCCGTCCGCTCCAAATCGACGACAAGACGGTAGCCCTGGCCGTCGCGCGGCGGGATCATAAAGACCTCGCGCAGACGGGCCGGACCGGTCAGATCCAGAACGACACGGCTGGTCGTCGGCGTGAAGAGGCCGTAGCGCAAGTCGCCGATCAATCCGCCCGTTTGTTCCGACGCCGGGGTCGGCCAGTCGATCTCCGGCAGGTCGATCACGACACGGTAGGGGTCCGCCAAAGCGAAGACGCGGTAGGCCGGGGCGGCATCCAGTTCCAGGACGAACCGTGTGAACTCCAGGTGTGCGCCGATGCGCACGTCCGTGACGCGCGGCTTGGCCATTGCCGATTGCGCGATGGCGCAAACGACGACGACCGTCAGGGCGGTCAAGACGCCGAGCAGGCCTCGGACCTTACGCACTCGATCGTTCTGCACTCGATCGCTCCCTAAAGCCGTCGGGCGGGATTGCCGTAAACCCGATCCCGGCTCGGACGGCTCCCGCCGTCGGTCAAGTATTCGGAATGAATCCTTGATAGGTCTTAAATACACGTTGCCGAGTCACCGGGGCAACGTTTTTTGATTAGGCTGTTTTCGAAAAAAGCTCGACAACTCTGAGTGATGCGGACTGGTCTTGAGGTAACGTGCGATCAACGAAAGCCGGCCATCGGTCGCCGGAGGTCGCGATGCCGTCATGAACTCAAGCGTTGTTTCCTTGGGGCCAAATCCCTATGGTGCCTTATGCGGAGCCGATCCAAAGACTAACGTCCGGTCGCCGGGTCGGTTCGGTCTGGGACTTTTGAAACCAAGAGAGTTGCTCGACCGACCGCATCGCATAAGGAATTCGTCGACGATAGTCGGCGCCGGAGAGAATCGAGACAGGCGCAGGCGTTGTTGCGAGCGGATCGACCCAATTCGGGTGCGCCGAGAGCGTTGTCCGGATCGTCGGTTCTGATTTGAAGACGTCCGGGGCCATCCGCTCCGCAAGCTCTTTCCTGCCGTTTTCGCAGAAGGGCCGCGCCGCGGGACGACTAGCAACGAAAGGATCGGGGCCCGACGTGATGGGCTGGCAGAAGCTTCATAGCCGAAACGCAGCACTTGCTGCGGACTGCCCCACGTCGCCACAGGTCTGCGCTCCGCCCTTCCTCCCCCGACAAACCGCAACCCACGGCGCAGTCCGCGCCGTAACAATCCGCGCGTCTCGCGCCGCCCCCGTGGCCTGCGGTCTCTCCGCAGGTCCGCGTCTGGGCGCCGGGCGTGCTCTGGAGTCGAAAGTAAATGGCAAAGCGTATGCTAATCGATGCCACCCACCCGGACGAGACTCGGGTGGTGGTGGTCGCCAACGGCAAGGTCGAAGAATTCGATTACGAAACTGCTGCTAAGGCGCAGCTCAAGGGCAACATCTATTTGGCGAAGGTCACTAAGGTCGAGCCTTCGCTTCAGGCCGCCTTCGTCGACTACGGTGGGAACCGCCATGGTTTCCTGCCGTTTAGCGAAATCCATCCGGACTACTACCGCATTCCGATCGCCGACCGCGAAGCGCTGTTGGCCGAGGAAGAAGCCCTGCGCGCCAGGTCCGAGGGCCCGGTCGAAGAGGAGGGGCCCGGAGACTCCGGAGAGGATGCGCTCGACGAGCCCAGCGAGGATGACGCCGGTCTGGATGCCGAAGCCTACGACCTAGACGCCGTTGTTGCCGATGAGGGCCCGGACGACGCTGACCAAGACTCCGTCGAACAAGGTTCGGCCGACACCGGCCGTGCCAGGGCTCCGGTCGAGGAGGTCGAAACCGAAGGCAGCGTCGACACCGTTGGCGGAGACGAGGTCGAGGAGGCCGCACGCCGCCGCGCCAAGTTGATGCGCCGCTACAAGATTCAGGAAGTCATCAAGCGCAAGCAGGTCATGCTGGTGCAGGTGACGAAGGAGGAGCGGGGCACCAAGGGTGCGGCGCTGACCACCTATCTTTCGTTGGCCGGCCGCTACTGCGTCCTGATGCCCAATACGGCCAAGGGCGGTGGCATTTCGCGCAAGATCGCCAATGCTGTCGACCGCAAGCGGCTGAAGTCGGTGGTCGGAGAGCTTCTGATTCCCGAGGGAATGGCGGTCATCGTACGAACGGCGGGAGCTCAGCGGACCAAGCCGGAAATCCGGCGCGACTACGAGTATCTGCTGCGTCTTTGGGACGACATCCGCACCAATACCTTGGAATCCACCGCCCCGGCTCTGATCCACGAGGAAGCCAACCTCATCAAGCGCGCGATCCGGGATCTCTACGCCCGCGATACGGAAGAGATCCTGGTCGAGGGCGACGAGGGCTATAAGGCCGCAAAAGCCTTCATGAAGATGCTCATGCCGAGCCACGCTCGCCATGTGAAGCACTACACGGATCCACAGATTCCCTTGGTCTATCGCTACGGCGTGGAGCAGCAACTCGACCTGATGCACGAGCCCCAGGTCCAGCTCAGGTCGGGCGGCTCTATCGTCATCAATCCGACCGAGGCACTGGTTGCGATCGATGTCAACTCCGGCAAGGCCACGCGGGAACGCCACATCGAGGAGACGGCGCTCAAGACCAATCTGGAAGCTGCCGACGAGGTGGCCCGGCAACTGCGTCTGCGCGACTTCGCCGGCCTTATCGTCATCGACTTCATCGATATGGAGGAGCCGCGGCACAATCGTGAGGTCGAGCGCCGCCTCAAGGAAGCGATGAAGGCCGACCGTGCGCGCATCCAGTTGGGCCGCATCAGTCCCTTCGGCTTGTTGGAGCTGTCACGCCAGCGGCTTCGCCCCAGCCTGTTCGAGACCGAGACGGAAGTCTGCAAGGTCTGCGCGGGTACCGGGCATCGCCGCTCGAACAACTCGGCCAGTCGGCTCGTACTGCGCGCGCTGACCGAGGAAGCGATCAAGCGCGGTGGCGGCGAGTTGACGGTGACCGTGCCGACGTCCGTCGCTCTCTTCTTGCTCAACGAGCGGCGCCATGCGGTTCAAGATCTTGAACAGCGCTACGGTGTGTCCATCGCCGTTCGGGCCGATGACACGCTGCTGACCCCGGACTACGATCTGCGGCGTCTGACCAGCGAGGGCGCACCGCCGGTTCAGGTCCCTGCCAGGGAGCCCATCACCGAGGCAAGCTCCGAGGAGGAGCAGGCCGATGGCGGCGAGGAGCGCCGTTCCTCCGGCCGTCGAGGGCGTCGGGGCGGGCGAAAGCGCCGCAGCGGTAGCGAGGATGAGGTCCGGGCCAGCGAGCGTACGGACGAGCAGAGCCTCGAGGAAGCGCCCGAAACCGTCGAGCCGGCGGGAGCGGACGCTGACGCGGAGGAAGACGAGCAGGACGAGGCTCGGCAAGCCAAGCGCCGCCGACGCGGCAAGCGTGGCGGCCGGCGCCGGTCCAAGGCCCGCCAAGTTCGTGACGAGCAGGATGGCGAGTCCGAGAACGGCACCCTTGAAGAACCGGCTGGCGACGCGGGTGATCCGGACGCGACCGATGACCCTGACACTGCGGATGACGCGGTGCGCGAGGCCGGAGGTGACGTGTCTGCCGGCGAACCGCCCGCCGATGCGGAACCGGCCGACGAGCCGGTACAGGAGGAGAAGCCGAAACGCCGGAGCCGGCGTCCGCGCCGCAAGCCGGCAACCGCGGCCGAGTCTCGGTCGGATGTCGCTGCCGAGGAGCGGCCCGTCCCGGACTCCTTGCCCGAGCCGGTCAACTCGGTAGAGAGCGAACGCGTAGAGCCGCAACCAGAGCCGGCGCTCGCATCCTTGTCGCCGGCAACGGCCGAGCCTGAACCCGAACCGGTTCCGGCCGGACAGGCTGAGCGCGCGAAAGACGCCGAGCCTCAGCAGCCGGAGTCGAAGCGGCGAGGTTGGTGGAACCGCATCGTCGGCTGAACCGGATCACGGTCGTTCGACTCCTGAAGGTTTGGCGCAGAGTCGCGTCCTGACCGGCTAGCAGCCGGTCAGGACGCGCGCGTCTTCGGCCTGGTGCAGGATCTCGATCCCCCCGGCGTGACAGAGGCCCACGCGGACGTTTCGGCCGGCATGGAGGCGGACGCGTTTCGGAACGAAACCCCGACCGCCCCCGAGCGCATTTAACGTTCCGCCGCTCTCGACAGTCAGAAAGAGCCGCCGCGTTTCGCCGGAAATCTCGACCCGCGCCTGGGTTTCGACCTTCAGTGTCAGCTGTTCGCTATCGAGGGCGCAGGCCGGCAGGGTCAGTCGCGCGCCAGTCGTTGCCCCGACCTGCCGCAGAGGGCGGTCGGTCGTCAGCAGCAGGCGCATCTGGTCGGGATGGATCTGCCGGTCGAAGTCGCGCCTGAAGTGCAGCTTCGCCACGCTCTGGCCCTCCGAACCCTCGACCACGCGCAGATCGATATAGCTGTCTCCAATTGCGGGCGTATCGCTTTCGATCTGCACGCCGGGTCGTTCGCCACAGATCAGAGTCACGGTGATGGCTGTGTCGACATGAAGCTCGCTGAAGGCAGACAGCGGCCTGTTGTCCCCGGCTTCCGACGGTGTCGACAGAAGCACCGCGGCGACCGCGACCGCCGGCGGCAGCTTCATCCATCGGATCCGGCGAAGGTCCGGAGGCGGTCGCAGGCAGTCTTCATGGTATCCAGCGAGCCCGCGAAGGAAAACCGGACGAATCGATGTCCGCGTTGCGGGTCGAAGTCGACGCCGGGTGTCAGAGCGACACCGGTTTCTTGCAGGATGCGCGCACAGAGCGCCGGACTGTCGTTGGTCAGGCGTCCGGCATCCGCATAGAGATAGAAGGCACCGTCGGCCGGCGCCAGCTGTTCGAACCCGACGTGAGGCAGGCGCTCGAGCAGAAGGGCACGATTGACGGCATAGGCCTCGACACGCGCGTCCAACTCGCTCAGGCAGTCGAACGCTGCGACGGCGGCATATTGCGACAGCGTCGGCGCCGCGACGAAGAAGTTCTGGGCCAGACATTCGACCGGCCGGATCAGGTCTTCGGGAAGCACCATCCAGCCCAACCGCCAGCCGGTCATGCAGAAGTATTTGGAGAAGGAGTTGATGACGATGGCTTCGTTCGTCAGTTCCAGTGCCGACGTCGCGCGATCTCCGTAGGTGATGCCATGATAGATTTCGTCGGAGACCAGGCGGATGCCTTCGGCCGCACAATAGTCGACCAGCGCCTTGAGCGCATCGCGGTCGAGAACCGTGCCGGTGGGGTTCGAGGGACTGGCGACGATCAGGCCGTCCAGCCGGCCGGCTTGTCGCAGCAATGCGGGCGTCGGCTGATAGCGGTGCTCCAGGTCTGTTTCCAACAGCACCGGTTCGATGTCGAGTGCCTTCAGGATGTTGCGGTAGGCGGGGTAACCCGGTGCCGCAAGTGCAACCCTATCTCCGGGCTCGAAGGCGGCCAGAAAGGCCAGCAGGAACCCGCCGGACGAGCCCGGTGTGATGGCAATCCGGTCCGGGTCGGGATCGACACCGTTGACCCTGGCGTAGTGTCCGGCAAGGGCTTGCCGGAGGCTCGGTAACCCGAGGGCATCGGAATAGCCGATCAGCGACTGTTCAAGCGCCAGCTTGGCGGCATCCAGAACGGGTTGGGGGGCCCTGGTGGCGGGTTGCCCGACTTCAAGGTGAAGCACCTCCGCGCCTTCGGCCGCCCGTGCATTGGCGGCGCGAACCACATCCATCACGATGAAGGGAGAGACGCGGCCTCGCTGCGCAATCTTCAGCACCTTATCTGTCCTCGTCTACTGCGCGCGCTCTGCGAGGCCGAGACCACGCGGGTCGGTGGCGACGGTGCAGGCCGCTTCGTCGTCCTGTCGCAGGCCCATCGGGCAGCTAAAGGCATTGACCAACCCGCCGTCCGACTGGCGCAACAGCGGTACGCCACCGAAGGTGCCCGTGACCTCGGCCGCCTCGATCCCCGGCTCGGCCAGGATGCGGCCGCCTTGCCAGACCAGACGTGGCGCGTCGAGGGCGGCCCTCGCCTCGGCCTGGCCTTCGGTCATGCGCTGCAGGACCTGCACGAGATGTTGGAAGGCTGCCTCCCCCCCGCTGGCGGAGACGGCTTCGTCGAGCCGCCCGGTTTCGGGATCGGCGATCAGCGCGACTGCCAGCGGTACGCTGTTGTTGCTCGCCTCGACCGGGGCCGCCGGCAAAACGAGCCCCAGTCCGTCGGCCAGTCGGCCACGGCCGAAGAGGTCGTTCAGCGTAAAGCTACAGGCCACGGCGTTGCCTCTGCGGTCGCCGGTGACGAAGCCGGCGGCGAAGGGGGGCGCAGCGCTGCTCGTTGCCGGTGGCAAGGGGGCCGAAACCATCTCCCGGACCGAGTCTCCGGAGACCAGGACCTGTGGGTCGGCGATCGGCAGGCCGTCCGGCCCGATCCAAACCCGGCGTGCGGCGAGCGCCTTCAATCCGGCTTCCGCGGTCAAACGCGCCTGGCGGGCGGGCGCCGCGTCGATCCAGTTCGCCTGCTGCAACATCCGCCACATCTGGCCGGCCGCGACGCCGGCGCTGCTGCGTGGCGGCGGAAGCAGCAACAGGCTGTCACCTACCGGGATCTCGACCGGCGCCAGAAATTCTGCCCGGGCATCGCGGATTTCGGCCGGGTTCATTGCGACGCCGGCCTGCGCGGCAGCGTCCGCGTAGCGACGCGCGAAGCTCGGGCGATGCAGGTGGCCGCCGCCCTGGGCCCGCACACCGCCCAACACCGAGGAGAGTTCGGGGTTGCGCAGGCGTCGACCTTCCTCGATCCAGTCTCCGCTCTCGTCTTGGAATAGGGCGGCCAACTGCGGATCGCCGGCCAGCCGGCTCTGCGCGGCCGCCACGTCGCGCGCGAAAGCCCGGCTGGTGATGAAGCCGAATCGTGCAAAGTTCTCGGCTGGGGCGACCAATTCCTCCCAGCGGAGGGTGCCGTAGCGCGCGTGTAGCAGCGCCATGGCGCGGGTCAAGAGCGGCGGGACCGCCCCGTCGGCGGCGCGAACCGGTGGAAACAACAAGGCATCGGCCAGACCGTCTTCGTCGCTCCAAACCAGACAGGCACCGCCGCCGCCGAGCCCCACGCGGGACGGCAGGGTCACCGCCATGGTCATGGCCATCGCCACTGCGGCATCGGCGGCCGAGCCGTTGTTGCCGAGCACGTCGCGTCCGACCACCGTGGCATTGGGCTCATCGGCCGCGACGACCCCGGCAAAGCCTTCGACCGAGACCAGCAGTCCGGCCTGCTGGTCGTCAGCACAGCCGGCCAGCAGAAGGCTGCAGGCGCCTGCCGCAAAAGCGCCACGAAGCCGGGCTTTCCTGCCCAAGCGACTGCGGGTGGTTCGCGCGACTTCTCTGGAGGGGCTAGAGTGCGATTTCGCTCGAAGCAATCCTGCAGTAGGCTCGAACCGCACCGACACAGCCGCACGGAACAGCATGCGCCACGCGCTACGGATCCTCCAAGCCTTTGCCTCAGATGCCGCCGCCGAACCCTCGAGGGTTCGGCGGCCGACGGCATCGCTTCGCCTGCGGGCCATGGCGTTGTGGTTGATCTCGCTGGTTTTTCTGTCGAGCGGACCACTCGCCGCGCAGCAGCGTGGACTGCAGCTCATTCGCGACGCGGAAATCGAGAACACCATACGGATTTACGCCACTCCCTTGTTTCAGGCCGCTGGCCTCAGCCCCGGCGCCATCGACGTGTACTTGATCGCGGACGACTCCCTCAATGCCTTCGTCACCCAGGGCGGTCGTATGTTTCTGCATACCGGTTTCCTCATGGCCTCGGAAACGCCACTGCAGACGATCGGAGTGATCGCGCACGAGACCGGTCATTTGGCGGCTGGCCACTATATTGGACGGCGGGATGAGATCGAGACCGCGGGCATTACGGCTGCGGCCAGCAGCCTGCTGGCAATTCTGGCCGGCATCGCGACGGGGGACGGACGGGTCGCGGCGGCGGTCAGCAGCGGCGGTCAGGACATCGCGCTGCGCAACCTGCTGTCGTTCACGCGTGGGCAGGAACAGGCGGCCGACCAGGCGGCCGTCGAGTATCTGCGCGGTACTAACCTGAGTCCCGAAGGATTGCTCGACTTCTTTCGTATCCTCGAGGATCAGGAAGTCCTTCTGTCGGCGCAGCAGGACCCTTACCTGCGCACCCACCCGCTGACAGCCGACCGTATCTCCTTTCTACAGCAGGCGGTGGCTGCTTCGCCCTATACTGGGGCGCAGCTTCCGGCCGACGTGCTGGAGCGTCATCAGCGCATGCGGGCCAAGCTGGCCGGCTTTCTGCGGACACCGCAGGAAGTCTATCACCTCTTCCCCAAGGCAGATGAGAGCCTGCCGGCGCGCTATGCGCACTCGATCAGCAGCTTCAAGCAGGGATTTCTGGATGAGGCCTTGGCAACGCTCGATGATTTGATCGTCGAACGACCGAACGACCCCTACTTTCACGAGCTTCGTGGCCAGATGCTTCTGGAGAATCAGCGAGTCGCGGAAGCTCTGCCGGAGTACGAGAAAGCCGTCGCGCTTTTGCCGCGCGACCCGCAACTCCGCTTGCGACTCGCGCAGGTGCAGGTCGAACTGGGCTTCGAGGAGACCTATCGTTCCGCCCTCGACAATCTCACGTCAGTCCTGGCGTTCGAACCGAACAATGCGACCGCTTGGCGCCTGTCGGCTATCGCGCACGGGCGCCTCGGCAACGAAGGCATGACCGCGCTGTCGCTGGCCGAATACAACTACGCGCGCAGCAACTGGCGCGACGCCTCCGGCCAGGCGGAAAAGGCCAAGACCCTGTTGGACGAGGGAACCTCCGGCTGGTTGCGGGCATCGGATCTGGCCGAAGTGGCGGGGCGCGAAGCCGAGCAGCAACGCGATCGTGAGCGATAAGGTCGATAACGCGAACCTCAAAGGCCAGCTAGAAAGACCAATGAAAATATCATCCTGGAGAGGAAACGGGCCGATGGCGAAAGCCGGATCCTTGGTGGCTGGAGCTGTTTTGGCCGCCATGCTTCTGTTGCCTGGCGGTGCGGTGCAGGCGCAGGACGCCACACTGAGCGATGCGGAGCAGGCGGCCGTCCGCGCGCTGGTTCGCCAAACTCTGATGGAGAATCCGGAAATCCTGATCGAGGCGCTGCAGCTCTACGAGCAGCAGCAGCTTCAGGCCGAGGTGGAACGTCAAGGGCAGGCGCTCGCCGCCCACAGGACGGCGCTGGAAAACGATCCGACGGCTCCCGTGATCGGCAATCCCGATGGCGACGTCGTGGTGGTGGAGTTTTTCGACTACAACTGCCCCTATTGCCGCCGTGTGGCGGAACCTCTTCGCCAGGCGATCGAGGCCGACGGCAACCTCAAAGTGGTGATGAAGGAGTGGCCGATCCTGGGGCCCGAAAGCTACTTCGCCTCCCGTGCGGCGCTGGCCGCTCAGGAACAGGGGCGCTACGAAGATTTTCACTTCGCCCTGATGGAACGCGCCGGCAAGCTGACCCAGGATCAAGTCCTGGCCATTGCCGAGGACCTGGGTCTCGATATGGCGCAGCTGCAGGCCGATATGCGCAGTCCCGACATCGATGCGGCTCTGCAGCGAACCTACGATCTGGCCGAAGCTCTGGGCATCAACGGTACGCCCGCCTTCGTGGTGGGTGAGGAGATCCTGCCGGGGGCCGTCACCATGTCCCGTCTGCAGCAAGCCGTCGCCCAGGCGCGCGAAGGAAGCTAGGTTCGGACTAGTCACCCCCCTCTGTTGCTGCATGGGCAGGCGCGTGCTAGGCCTTCCCTTAAGCAAACAAGGCGAATCGCTTGGGGGTAAAGGGTGGCCGCTGCGCCGCGGGTCCTGCTGCTGAACGGACCTAATCTCAACATGCTGGGTAAACGCGAGCCGGAGATCTACGGCCGCGGCACGCTGTCCGATCTGGAGGCGGACTGCCGGCGTCGAGCGGGCGAACTGGGGCTCGGTCTGGAATGCCGACAGTCGAATCACGAAGGCGCCTTGGTCGACTGGATTCAGGAAGCGCCCGGTCAGTTCGAAGGGCTGCTGCTCAATCCCGGCGCCTTGACCCACAGCTCGATCGCGCTGCTCGATGCACTGCAAGCAGTGCGTTTGCCGACCGTCGAGGTGCATCTCTCCAACATTCACCGCCGGGAGGCGTTCCGGCATCACAGCTATGTATCGTTGGCTGCCGACGGTGTGATCATCGGTCTGGGCCGGCGGGGCTACCTGCTGGCGCTCGAGGCGCTGGCCGAGATCCTCGGCAGCCAGGTGGAGGTCTGAGTGAGTAAGTTTCCCATCGACGAAGAGGCGATTCGCAAGCTGGCGGAGCTCCTGAGCGAGACCGGTCTCAGCGAGATCGAGATCGAGGATGACGACCGCCGGCTGCGCGTGGCCCGGCAGGCCGCACCCTTGCAGACCGCCGTAGTGCCTGCCGGCCCGCCCGTCGCCGTTAAACCGGTCGCCGATGAGCCTGCGGCCGGCCCTCATCCGGGCACCGTGGCTTCGCCGATGGTCGGAACGGTTTACTTGGCGCCGGAGCCTGGCGCTGGCCCGTTCGTGCAGGTCGGAGATCAGGTGCGCGAGGGCCAGACCTTGTTGATCATCGAAGCCATGAAGGTGATGAACAACATGCCTTCGCCGCGCGCCGGCAAGGTTACGGCCATCCTGGTCGAAGACGGCACGCCGGTCGAGTTCGGCGAGCCTCTGGTCGTCGTCGAGTAGGGCGGGGGCCGGCAGGGCGGTGTTCGAAAAAGTTCTGATCGCAAATCGTGGCGAGATCGCCCTGCGCATCCACCGCGCCTGTCGCGAGATGGGCATTCATACCGTGGCGGTCCATTCCACTGCCGACGCCGACGCGATGCATGTACGTCTGGCGGATGAGTCGGTTTGCATCGGTCCGCCGCCGTCGGCCAAGAGTTATCTCAACATGCCGGCGATCCTCTCCGCCGCGACCATTACCGGAGCGGACGCCATCCACCCGGGTATCGGTTTCCTGTCGGAAAACGCGACCTTTGCGGCGATGGTCGAGGAGCATGGCTTCGCCTTCGTCGGTCCGGAGCCGGAGCATATCGCCTTGATGGGCGACAAGGTGAAAGCCAAGGAGGCGGCGCGGTCGCTCGGCATTCCCGTCGTGCCCGGGTCGGATGGTGCGATCGACGACCTGGGGGCGGTGAGCGAAGTTGCCGCCGCTATCGGCTACCCGGTGCTGATCAAGGCCTCGGCCGGCGGTGGCGGGCGCGGCATGAAAATCGCCGCGGCGCCGGAGGAGCTGGTGGGCCAGATCCAGTCGGCCCGCGCTGAGGCCAAGGCAGCCTTCGGCAATGACGAAGTCTATCTGGAAAAGTATCTGTCGAAGCCGCGCCACATCGAGGTGCAGTTGTTGGCCGACGGTCAAGGCGGCGCGATTCATCTGGGCGAGCGCGACTGCTCGATCCAGCGCCGCCATCAGAAGGTTATCGAGGAGGCACCGTCGCCTGCCCTCAATGCCGCAGAGCGGCAGCGCATCGGCGAGATCGCGGTCGCCGCGATGCAGAAGCTCGGCTACCGCTCCGCCGGGACGCTCGAATTCCTGTACGAAGACGGCGAGTTCTACTTCATCGAGATGAACACCCGCTTGCAGGTGGAGCATCCGGTGAGCGAGATGATTACCGGTATCGACCTGGTGCGCGAGCAGCTGCGCATCGCCAACGGGCAGCCGCTGGAGCTGACTCAGGATCAGGTCGTCTTCGAAGGCCATGCGATCGAATGCCGGATCAATGCCGAACACCCGGAGACCTTCCTGCCGTCTCCGGGGCGCGTGACGGAGTATCACGCGCCGGGCGGCCTTGGTGTTCGCGTGGATTCGCATCTCTACGGCGGCTATCGCGTGCCGCCGAACTACGACAGTCTCGTGGCCAAGCTCATCGTTCAGGGCCGCAACCGTAATGAATGCCTGATGCGCCTGCGCCGGGCCTTGGAGGAAATGGTCGTCGAGGGCATCGACACCAACTTGCCGCTGCACCGCCGTTTGATTTCGGCCGCCGACTTCATCGACGGCTCCTACAACATTCACTGGCTCGAAGCTTGGCTCGAAAGCCAGGCGAAATAGCCTCGCAAGGGCTTGCCCCTCTGGACGTGAGCCGCGGATCCCTTAACCTAAGACCATGCAGCTGACGCCGGAGTTGCTTCTTCGGGCGTACGCCGTCGGCATCTTTCCGATGGCCGAAAGCCGTGACGATCCGGAGATCCATTGGATCGATCCGGAGATGCGGGGGTTGCTGCCTCTCGATCAGGTCCACGTGCCGCGCAAGCTGAAACGCAAGATCCAGCGCGGTGCTTTCGACGTTCGCGTCAACACGGCCTTCACGGAGGTCATTCGCTGCTGTGCGGAGCGCGCCGGCAACCGGCCGGAAACCTGGATCAATCCGACGATCGAAGCTCTCTACAGCGAGCTGCATCGCATGGGATTCGGCCACTCCGTCGAAGCATGGCAGGTGGAGCCCGAAACTGGAGAGGAGCAACTGGTCGGCGGGCTCTATGGCGTCGCGCTCGGGGCCGCCTTCTTCGGCGAGTCGATGTTCAGCCGCGAGAACGACGCCAGCAAGGTCGCACTGGTTCACCTGATCATGCGGCTCCGCAAGGGCGGTTTCGGCTTGCTCGACACCCAGTTCACCACGCCACACTTGCGTCAGTTCGGCACCGTCGACGTACCGCGCAGCCACTATCGCGCGCTGCTGTCGAAAGCCTTGATGCGCCAAGCCGTCTTCCCGCGACAAATCGGACAGGAGGACATCGAGCTTCAGCTGCAGGATTTCGACTGAGAGCTTTCGGCTTGGTGTTTTCGGCCTAGAGCTCTCGACCTCGAGCTACTGCGGGGTGATCGGCGCTTCGGTCGGCGATTGCTGCGAGAGCTGTTCGGCACAATCCTTGACCCAGACATCGTAGACCGGATGCTCCAGCGCCGCGACGGCGGGGGAGGAGGCATACATCCAACCGGAATAAAGCGGTTGGCGCGGGCGATCCGGTTCGATCTCGGCGACCTCGAGAAAGGCGATTGCTTCCGGCGCTTCCGTTGGCGGGGTTTTGTGGCAGGCGCGTACGACGATTTCCAGTCCGCCGAAATCGACGGCCCGGTCGACCGGCACCTCGAAGGTCGAGATTCGCGCCGTCACCTTGTCGAGACCTTGCAGGACAGCGACGGGATAGGTCGGCGGCGGCCAGTTTTCCGGCTGGCTCTGCTGAGCCCAGGCCGGCAGTGCGGCAGTCAGGACCAGGACCAGCGGCACGGCGAGCCAGGCCCGGTTGCGTGAAGGATGGCTCACTTGCCTGCTCCGTAAGGGTTCCGAAGAGAATCGAGTAGCCTTTGCAAGGTCTCGCGGAGCTGTGCCTCCTCGGCCCCCATCAAGATGCCGTCTTCCAAAGCGTCCTGTGCCAACTCGCGAATCTCCTCAAGGTTCTCATTGAGGACCTTGATTTTTTCCTTGCAGGACAGGGGCTTGCCTTCGCTGTCATGCCAAGTGGGCGGATGAAAGCCAGATCGGTTGTTCGGTACCGTTGTCATGCCTAGGGACTTAGCCGCCTCCCGTGACATTCGCAAGGCAGCTCCGCTGCGACACTCACAGCGCTCTTGTGTGGTGCTATCTTCATCTTGATTGCTAGGTATCTCTGTGATCGCTAGAAACCGATCCGGGTCCGCAAGATCATGATCCGGTTCAGCGGAAACTTGGCTGTGGGGGGCCGTTATGGAGAACGTCGACGGGGTTCTGAACACTCTTACCTTCTACGTCACGACCTACGGGCTGAACGTGATCGGGGCGATCGTCATTCTGCTCATTGGGCTGATCATTGCCGGATGGGTGGCCAGAATTGTGGAGAATGCGCTCGCACGCACGCAGCGGGTCGACGAGACGCTGCGCGGTTTCTTTTCCAGCTTTGCCAAATACTTCATCATCGTTTTCACGGTCCTGGCCGTGCTTGCACAGTTCGGCGTGCAGACGGCCAGCCTGATTGCCATCTTCGGTGCCGCCGGCCTCGCCATCGGTTTGGCCTTGCAAGGCACCTTGAGCAATCTCGCGGCCGGCGTGATGCTGCTGCTCTTCCGTCCCTTCAAGACGGGCGACTTTATCGAAGCCGCCGGTCTTTCCGGTACGGTCAAGAGCATCACACTTTTCGTCACGGAGCTGGCGACGCCGGACAACGTGCAGATCGTGGTTCCGAACGGGCAGTTGTGGGGCGCCTCCATCCACAACTATTCCTTCCACGATACGCGCCGAGTCGATCTGACCCTTGGGATCGGGTACGAAGCCAACATCGCCGACGCCAAGACGGCGATCTTGGATGAGGTGAGCAAGGACGCTCGCGCCCATACCGAACCGGCGCCGATGGTGGCGGTTCTTGGGCTCGGAGACTCGTCGGTCGATCTGGTGGTGCGTATCTGGTGTAAAGCCGGCGATTACTGGGCGCTCAAGTTCGATTTGACTGAGGCGTTGAAGAACCGCCTGGATCGCGAGGGAATCTCCATTCCCTACCCCCAGCGCGCCGTTCACATCGTTGGCGCGGCCGGCGCAGCCTCGATTCCGACCTGATCTGCAGGCCCAAATGGACTCCCCAGGCGATTCAGCTCGGTCCGAGGCCGCTTCCGCTGTTCGGTTGACTGCCGCCATCGCCACCGCCGCCAAAAATGAAGCGACCCAGCAGGTCGACCACGTTGATGGCACCCTGCGTGTACTCGATGGTTCCGCCCGGTTCCAGATTCTCCAGCGCACCGCCCGGCTGCAGTTCGACATAGTTGCCGCCGAGCAAGCCCTCGGGAACGATCCGTGCCGAAGTGTCGTCCGGAAGTTGAATTCTATCTTCGATTGAAATTGTGACTTCGGCGAAGAAGGTGTTGGGGTCGAGTTCCTGCGCCGTCACGGTGCCGACCTTGACACCGCTCATGCGGACGTCGGCACCAGGGGAAATTCCGGTTGCGTCGTCGAAGACGGCTCGCACCTGATAGCCGCTCACAGTGCGCATACCGCTGGCGCTGAAGGCAAAGACGACGAAGGCGGCCGCAACCACCAGAACGACGCCGCCCATTACGGTTTCGATGATATTTCGCTTCATGGGTCGGTAACCTGCTCCCCCTCAGCAGCTAACTGCGGTTTGCCATTTGCGCTGTTGTCGGTCGCTTGTGAGACTTAGTTCGGATGTCCAAATCACTCAGGCGACCAGGCCTCGTAGTCACCCGTCGCCCGATCGCGCCGAGCGCCCTCCAGCGTATGCCCGGGCGGGCGATAGGCCAGCCCGGTTCCGGTCTGGTTGGGCTGGTGCTCCTTCATCCAGGAACGGCGCGGCGGGCCGCCCTCGGGGGGCGGCACATCGGTCGTATGGTGCAGCCAGGCGTGCCAGTCCGGCGGTACGCGCGACGCCTCCACCTCGCCGACATAAACCACCCAGCGCCGCTCGCGTCGGAGCGAATCCTTGCGAGTGAGAGGGCCGCGCTTGTCGCGAAAGTATTTGTTTCCCTGACCGTCGGAGCCAACCGGCTCGCCGTTCAGCCAAGTGAATAGCTTGGTTCCGATTGACGTCATGTCTCTATTCGAAGGCTGCCTGGAAACGCAGCGACTATCGCACCTCTGCCGCCGAGCGTCCAGCGATACGCAATCTAACGGATGAACCCCAATCATACTGTGGGTAAGACTTACAGAATCTTAGCGAACGGTGCACGCGCCCCATCTGTGACAGGGCATCTATGGCATGGCGATAACCTTGTCTTTTCCGACCGTGCCTCTTCACGCAAGGCGACCAGTCGTCCGCTGGCCCTGGCGATCCGATAGGGAGATACTCACGATGAAGACTTTGGTGGCCTTCACGGGTGCGCTGCTGTGCCTGGCGGTTCTGCAGTCTCCGGCGGCGGCTCAGACGGCTGGACAGATCGCCGACGAGCTGGTTGTCCAGCGTGTACCGACCGAGATCGAGATCGCGGTCGACCGCAAGGACTGGCCGCGTGCCCGCTCCTTCTTCGTCGACGATATCCGGGTCGACTTTTCTTCGCTCAGCGGCGCTCCGCCGGCAAGGATCCCGGCGGACGAGCTGATTGCTGCCTGGGCGGCCAATCTCGGACCGCAGAAGCACAGCCACCATCAGCGCGGCCATGGCTTGGTGACGCTCGACGGCGACAGAGCCACCATCTACTCGCAGGGTTATGCCTGGAACCGGCTTGAGGGCAACGGCGATCCGCTCTGGGAGGTCTGGGGCAACTACACCCACGAACTCGTCCGGACGCCCAGCGGCTGGAAGGTCACGGCCATGACCTTCGAAATGACCCATCAGCGCGGTAACGCCTGGGTCAGAGATACGCCGGCTCCGACCGACTGACCATCTTACCGCACCCGCAAAGGTCCTTCGAGCTTCTGAACCGAGGGGCGAAGGCGCCCGCGTGCTGGACAGCGGGCAGTCGCGCGGCGATATAGGCGTACAAGCAGCAAACGAAGACGCTCCGGGGGCAAAACAGGTCGATGATTCAGGATTTCTGGCGCGACAGCGGCTATCACCTGCTGGAGCCGAACGATTCCGGCCACCTTCAGGTGACCGACGATTTTCTGCGCGCCTACTTCAATCGACCCGAGGTGCGGCCGGTCGAGGAGTCCAACGAGGCCGAGCGTCATCTGCATGGACGTCTGCTGGCCAATCCTCGCGAAGCCGTCTCCGCCGATCGGCTTGCGGCGATCGAAGATTCCGATGCGATCGAGACCTACCGTATCGTTCTGGCCTTTCGGGATCGCCTGATTGCGGCCGGAACCGTCGAGGCGGCTTACCTGGAGCTCTTTCGGGATCCGCCGAACCGCGGCCGAGGCGACCCGCCGGTGCCGCCGCTATTCTACGATCAACTGGTGCAGGTGGTGGTGCGCCGTGTCCTTGAGGGAACGGACTATCCCCTGCGGGCACGGGCCGGCGAGCTGCTCTTCCGTGAGCAGAAAGTCACGATCAACGAAGGCCACGTGATGGCTGCCGATGCCGAGACCGTCGAGATGTATGCCTCGACGGGAGGTTTCGGTTCTCTCGGCAAGCTCGTCGCCGAAGCGCAGACACCGCTGCGGACGATTGAGCTGGAGGTGCTGGGCGAGGACAACGCCGAGCTCTATTGGACTCGTGACACGCGCTTCGACACGGTGCTCAACCTCAACTTCGCTGGCGATGGGCTGGACGCTCTCTGCCGCGTGCTGGAGGCTTGGGTCCGGCATTTCCTGGCTGTCGAGGTTTCGCTCCAGCCGGTACAGGAGATCAGCGATGAGCGCTGGGTCTGGCATATCGGCCTGGACACGGAAGGCACACACCTGCTCAACGACCTCTACGACGGCAAGGACGTCGGTGAGGTGCGCCTCGCGCGTCTGCTCTCTCTGTTCCGGTTGGAGTTCCGCGATCAGGGCGATATGCGCCCCGACATCGCCGGCCGGCCGGTCTATCTCGCCCTCAGCATGGACGAATCCAGCAATCTCAAGCTTAAGCCGCAGAATCTTCTGGTGAATCTTCCACTGGCGCCACGGTCCTGAAACGCGACTTAATGAATGCCGTGGCGTTTCAGCTCAGGCTCCAGGCGACCGGCCAGCCAGAGGAAGAACATGCGGAAGTCGCTGATCAGCGACCAGGCCGGGTAGGTGAAGGTGGCCGGCCGATTGCGCTCCACCGTCGCGTGGGCGATCCAGGCGAAGGCGTAGCCGGAAACGATCGCTGCCAGAAACAGCCACCAGATCTGTGTGAGCGCGGCCCCCGCCAGGATGGTGAGGCCCAAGGCCGTGCCGAAGTAGTGAAGCGCCCGGGTCGCCGGTTTGCGATGTTCGCCGAGATAGATCGGCCAGAACTCGGAATAGGTCTTCGCTGTCGGCAGAGCGGCCATGTCCTGCTTTCCCCGGGCCGGTTGCGTTCTTAGCTTGTAAATCCGAGGGTCGCCGCTAGGCTGCGCGTCCTCTTCTCCAATGAGATATGCGGATTTTGGCCATGGGCTACAAGGTTGCGGTCGTCGGTGCCACCGGTGCTGTCGGGCACGAGATTCTGAAGACTCTTGCCGAGCGGGATTTCCCGGCGGACGAGGTCGTGGCCCTGGCCAGCGAGCGCTCGGCCGGCCAGCAGGTCTCCTATGGCGAGGACGAGGTTCTCGATGTGCAGGACCTGTCGAAGTACGATTTTGCCGGCGTCGACATCGCGCTCTTCTCGCCCGGTGCCAAGGTCTCGGCGGCCTATGCGCCGAAGGCGGCGCGAGCCGGGGCCGTGGTGATCGACAACACCAGCCACTTCCGCATGGACCCGGATGTCCCGCTGGTGGTGCCCGAGGTAAATCCGCAGGCCATCGCCGACTACGGCAAGAAGCACATTATCGCGAACCCAAACTGCTCGACCATTCAGATGGTGGTGGCCCTGAAGCCGCTGCATGAACTGGCCCGCATCAAGCGGGTGGTGGTCGCGACCTATCAGTCGGTCTCCGGCGGCGGGAAGGAGGCGATGGACGAACTCTTCAATCAGACGCGCGCCGTCTACGTGAACGATCCTATGAAGAAGGAAGCCTTCACGAAGCAGATCGCCTTCAACGTCATTCCCCACATCGACGCCTTCATGGACGACGGCTCCACCAAGGAGGAGTGGAAGATGATGGTGGAGACGAAGAAGATTCTCGACCCTTCCATCAAGGTGCAGGCGACCTGCGTGCGCGTCCCGGTTTTCATCGGTCATGGCGAGGCGGTGACCGTTGAGTTCGAGACGCCGCTGGACGAGGTCGAGGCGCGCGCCGCGCTGCAGGAGGCCGAAGGCGTCACCTTGGTCGATCACCGCGCGGACGAGGGCTATGTGACGCCGGTCGAGTCGGCCGGCGAGGACTCCGTTTATGTCAGCCGCTTGCGCAGCGACCCCACGGTGGACAACGGCCTGTCCTTCTGGGTCGTGTCGGACAATCTGCGCAAGGGCGCGGCACTCAATGCCGTGCAGATCGCCGAGAAACTGGCGAGCGACTACCTCGCGGCTTGAGTCACGCGGCAGTCTGAGCCACGGCTTCTGCCGTGAACTGCCGTCGTGGTTTCACGACGAGGTCCTGCACCTCAACCAGAGCCAGGTCCCGGCCGCCCCTTGCCGCAGTGGCCTGCGCGATTTCGTAGACCGCTGCGGCGCAAGCTTCCAGCGCGCGGCGAGGATCGCCGCTTTTCAGATAGTGGGCGAGGAAGAGCGCGGCAGTCGCGTCGCCGAGGCCGCCCGGTGGCGGCTCGAGGGTCAGGTATGGCGTGGCGATACGCCAAGCCGACTCCGGGGTGACCGCCAGCATCTCGATTTCGTGGGCGGCGCTGGCCTGGTGGCGGAGGGAGGTCACCAGCACCAGCCTCGGTCCCTTGGCCGTGAGGCTGCGGGCGGCCGCGACCACCTCCGCCAGGGTACGAACCGTTCGGCCGGTCAGGAGCTCCAGCTCGAAGAGGTTGGGTGTCAGCAGGTCGGCTGCCGGGACGGCCTGTTCGGTCAGGAACGTTGGAATAGCGGGGTGGACGAAGAGGCCGCGCCCCCGGTCTCCCATCACCGGGTCGCAGCCGTAGAGCAGGTCCGGCGTTTCTTTGCGTAGCCGCGTCACCGCCGCCAGGATCGCCTCGCCCAGCGCCGCATCGCCGAGGTATCCGGACAGCACCGCTTGGCAGCTCCCCGGCGTCGCGCGTGCCAGCACACCCTCAATCAAGTGAGCCACCATCTCCGGCGCCGCTGTCTCGCCGGTCCAGGTGCCGTAGCCCGTGTGATTTGAAAACTGCACGGTATTGACGGCCCAAACTTCGAACCCCAGCCGCTGTAGCAGAAAGCTGGCCGCGCGATTGCCGACGCTACCGAAGCAGACGTGCGACTGGATGGAGAGAATGGGCATCTGAGGTCGTTAAGGCGGGTGTTGCGACGGGGATGTTGGGGCGAGGTCTGCGGGCACCTTGCCACAGGCGCCGCGACCGTTATAGTCCGCGCCAAATCGGCAGATCGACGGATTAAGGAGGCTCTATCCATGACCCAGGCGACAGCGCGGCCGCGCCGCAGCGTGCTCTACATGCCCGGCTCCAACACGCGCGCGCTGGAGAAGGGGCGCGGGATCCCGGCCGACGCGCTGATTCTGGACCTGGAAGATGCGGTCGCGCCCGACGCCAAGGCGGAAGCACGCGCCAACGTCGTGGCCGCGCTCGCCGAAGGCGGCTACGGCCGGCGCGAGATTATCGTGCGGGTCAATGGCCTGGACAGCCCTTGGGGGCGAGACGACATTGCCGCCATCGCCCCGACCGGCGCCGACGCGATCCTGATCCCGAAGGTCGAAAGCGCCGAAATGGTGCAGGAGGTCGAGCGTCTGATGGTTTCGGCCGGCGCCGCCGGGGCCATGGGCATCATGTGCATGATGGAGACCCCTCGGGGCATCCTGCATGCCGGGGAGATCGCCGGTGCCAGTGCGCGGCTGACCTGCCTGGTGATGGGCACCAGCGATCTGGTCAAGGATCTGAACGCCAAACATACGCCGGAGCGGTTGCCGGTGCTGACCTCCCTGAGCCTCTGTGTCTTGGCTGCTCGCGCCTATGGTCTGGCCGTGGTCGACGGTGTTCACCTGGACCTCAACGACGCCGAGGGCTTCGATGCCCAGTGCAACCAGGGCCGCGAACTGGGAATGGACGGCAAGACGCTGATTCACCCCAAAACGGTCGCGGCCGCCAACACGGCCTTCGCGCCCTCCGAAGACGACGTCGCACAGGCCAAGCGCATCATCGAGGCCCATTCCGAAGCGACCCGCGCCGGCAAGGGCGTGGTCGTGCTCGACGGCAAGTTGATCGAGAACCTGCATGTCGAGGACGCCCAGCGAACGGTCGCTCTAGCCGAATCCATCACCGATCTGGAAGCGCAGGCGGCCTAGGGTCGCCTGGAGAGACGCGCGAACCCCGCGACTCTGTGCTCTTCGGGTGCCGCGACCGATCACGGTCGGCTCGAGTGCGCCCGCCGGGTGATCGAGGGAGCCGATCCGCTGCCGGCCGAAGCGAGAGGTCGGCACATTTTCTGCGTCCGGATCTGCCTGCCATGGAAATCCGATTGCTCCGGCCCGTTCCGGATCTGTAGCGTGCTGCCATGATCACGGCTGACGTCTCCGATCCCATGCGGTCCGAGGCGTGTCCTACTGGCGGCCATCTTTCTTGCTCGTAGACATGCGAGCGGCCGAGCTTGCGCCGGTCAAGAACGCGGCGGACCAACGATCTGACAGTATTTTTTGCATTGCAGCGTAAGCCGTCCTGTGTTCGCTTCCGGCACAGCCTACCGCAAGACACGCGCGACGGAATCGGGAGCGACAGTCTTCAATGAGTCCGCAGAGTTCCTTGGCCGCCGAGGGCGTCCTCAAAACCAATCCCGGCCGTTTCTTCGAAGATTTTCGGCTGGGCGAGGCGCTGGTGCATGCCACGCCACGGACGCTGACCGCGGGTGATGCCTCACTCTACACCGCGCTGACCGGCAACCGCTTCGCGTTGCACTCCTCCGACGACTTCGCCCGCTCGCTCGGTTACCCCAAGGCGCCGCTCGACGATCTGCTGGTCTTTCATACGGTCTTCGGCAAGACCGTGCCCGACGTGTCCCTCAACGCCGTTGCCAATCTGGGCTACGCCGAGGGACGCTTCGGGGCGCCGATCTATCCCGGCGACACGCTCACGGCGACCAGCGAAGTGATCGGTTTGCGCGAGACCTCCGACGGCAAGTCGGGCGTGGTTTGGGTGCGGACCCGCGGCGTCAACGCCCATCACGAGCTGGTGCTGGAGTATGTGCGCTGGGTGATGGTCCGCAAGCGCGAGCCGGGCCGCGTGGCCGTCCCCGAGGCGACGGTCCCGGAGTTGTCGGAAGCAGTACCGGTCGAGCGTTTGTTGATCCCGCGCGGTTTGCATCTGCAGCTCTACGATCCGCGGCTGGCCGGCAGTCCGCATCTCTGGGACGACTATGCCGTCGGTGAGAAGATCGATCATGCCGACGGCATGACATTGGAGGAAGCGGAGCACCAGACCGCCACCCGCCTTTATCAGAACACGGCCAAGGTCCACTTCGACCAACTGGCCGCCGATGCCGGACGTTTCGGAAAGCGGATCGTCTACGGCGGCCATGTCATCTCGATGGCTCGGGCGCTGAGTTTCAATGGCTTGGCCAATGCCTTCCGTATCGTGGCGATTCACGGCGGTCGCCATACGAAGCCGACCTTCGCCGGCGATACGCTCTTCGCCTGGAGCGAGGTCTTGGCGAAGGAAGAGCTGCCGGGCCGTCAGGATCTGGGTTTGCTGCGGATCTTGACGCGCGCCACGAAGAACAGTGTTGCTTCGGACTGTCCGGCCTTGGGCGAAGATGGCAAAGCTCACCCGGATGTCGTGCTCGAGTTCGACTACTCCGTGCTGATACCCCGTCGGGCCGGCCTCGGCGGCACCTGACAGAGACCGGTTGGGTTCGTTTTGCCATCCCACAATTGCGTTCCGGCGCGTCGAAACTTTGGGTGACCCAGATCTTCTGTCGCCGGACGTTCACATCTTCACGACGTCAAGCAGCCTTGGGTCGTCCTACCAGAGGGCGTTCAGACCCTGCCCGAGGTCATGAGTGGGCCGGCCGACTGCCGAGCTCGCTGCGGACCTCAGCCACCGCTGATCGCCGTCATGACGATGACTTCGTTATCTGCGGCAAGGGGGGTTTCCAAGGCCGCCCGCTCGCCCTCGACGAAGACGTTTATATGGCGGCGGATCCCTGGGCGCGTATCGCAGAGGCGGTCGCGCATACCGGGCCAGCGGGCGTCGAGCCCGTCGACGACCTCCGCGACGCTTTCGGCCCGGAGTTCGAGCTGACGCGGCGCCCCTGGGAAGAGAGCGACGAGAACCGCCGGAAGCCGGACCGTGACCGGTGGCGCGCTCGGAGACAGCTTATCTTTCGACACTGTCGATACCTCCGGACTAGACCGGATAGCGAGTGGCGGAATCGCGGTGCGATTCCTGACGATCGCACGACGTTTCAGGTGGAGGGCGCATCGATGACCAGTGTCTCGACCGAGAGAATCGTAGGCAGGTGTTGCGCGACGCAGTTCCACTGCGCGCCTTCGTCGGCACTCGCGAAAACTGTACCGTTGTTGGTGCCGAAGTAGACTCCCGCCGGCTCCAGCGAATCGGTCGCCATGGCTTGGCGAAGCACGCCGAAAAAAACATTCTCTTGTGGCAGGCCTTGTCGAAGCGCAGTCCAACTGGCGCCGCTGTCCCGGGTCTGCCAGACAGCAGCTTTCGCTTCCGGAACGTAGCGGCCCGCAATGTCGCCGTTCAGCGGCAGCAAGTAGAGATGGTCCGGATCGCGGGGATGCGCCACGGCAGGAAAGCCGAAGCTGGAGGGGAGCCCTGCCTCGATGCTTTCCCACTGTCGCCCGCCGTCCTCGCTACGGTACATACCGCAGTGATTCTGCTGGTAAAGGCGGTCGGGCTGGCCGGCCGCCATGACAAGGCTGTGCACGCACTGGCCGTGCTCGGGGTAGTTTTGCCCTTCGGGCAGGAAATCGGCGCGCGTTCCCCGGTTCCGGGCCTCCCAGGTCCGTCCGCCGTCCGCACTGTGGAAGATGCCGCCGGCGGAGATCGCCACCCAGATTTCTCGCTCGTCTTCGGGATGCAGAAGGATCGCGTGCAGGATCAGCCCGCCGCCGCCCGGTTGCCATTCCGGTTGGGAGGGGTGCTCGCGTAGGCCGGAGACCTGCTGCCAGGTCTCGCCGTCGTCGTCGCTGCGGAAAAGACCGGCTGGCTCGACGCCGGCGTAGAGGGTCTTGCCGTTTGTTGCGAGGCTCCAAACCGACTTGATCGGCTCGTCTCCGGCCGCGTAGGCCAAACCCTCGCTCGAGTGCGTCCAAGTTTTGCCGAGATCGGCGGACTTCCAGACCGCCGGTCCGAACCACTCGTCGCCTCCGGCACCGTAGAGCGTGCCGGTCCTGGGATCCGCAATCAGGTGCTTGATCGGCCAAGTTTCGCAGAAGGGACCGCGCAAGGACCAGGTCTGGCGTTCGGCATCGCCTTCGATCAGGAATGCGCCCTTCTTCGTTCCCAAAAGAAGCAAAACCTTCTTCGCCATGTCGCCCTCCCTGCACTGGTTGCTCGCGCCGGGGTTGCTACCGTCAGGCCGGTTCGCGATGCCCGACGCGGCAAGACGGTCGGCACTGCTGCAATTTGCCGCTCACCGAGTGGTTTATGACGGCTGGACAAATACGTTGATATCAACATTATTTCATTATGTCAAAAGACGATCAATTGCCCTTCGGGCTTACTCTCAAAGTGCGAGACAGCTGTCTTTGCCTGGATGTTCAACGTGCGGCTCGAGCCTTGGCGCGCCGTTACGACCAGGCCTTGCGGCCGCTGAACCTGACCAACGGACAGTTCTCCCTTCTGATGTCGCTGAACCGTCCGGAACCGCCGACGATCGGCGAGGTTGCAACTCTGCTGGCTATGGATCGCACGACGCTGACGGCGGCGCTGAAGCCGCTCGCGCGCCGGGGACTGTTGGCCGTAGTCGTTTCCGGCGGCGACCGGCGCAGTCGCCGCATGGCGTTAACGCCGGCCGGCCGGAAGCTCATGGCGGCAGCGGTGCCTCTGTGGATGCAAGCCCAGGCGGAGACTGAACGCTTGCTCGCGGCCTCGGATGTGGAACGGCTGAGATCCGACCTGCGCAGCCTGCGCTGAAGTTCGTGGTGCGACCTGATAGCGTCCGAGCTTCTCCGATCCGCCACCCCGCCTAGAGCGATTGCAGCGGTCGAGTCATGGATTCGTTAGTCCATTAAGAACTTGTGATCTCTTTCCATGTCAAAAAAGACACTCAAAACTTGAGTGATGTGTCAGTTTTTCGACTTTTGCAGGTTTTTGCAGGAGATTTATCGGATGCTGAAATCCCTACGGACTCCGCGTTTTGGAGTGAAACGCTCATGAAACCGCTGGAACTCCGGCATCTCGACCTTTTGGAGTCGTCGCTCAATCGGCAGGTCGCCGACTATTGGTTCAAACTGGCAGACAACCGACCCACCGCCTTACCCGACAAGGCTGAGATAGATCCCTTGGCGCTTGGCAAGGCCTTGCCGCACCTCTGTTTGATCGACGTCCGCCCGGATGGCAGCTTTGCCTATCGTTTGGTTGGTGAGTGGGTGCGCGGACTGGGCGTGCGTCGCGGAAAGACCGTTGGAAATTTGAATGACGGAGACAGCGGTTTCCAAAGCTGCGATGGCTTGCGCCGGTGTCTTAGCGAGCGACTTCCTCTCTGGGACCGCCAGAGCTACGGTCAGCCGGGCGGGCAGGGCGTTGACGGCGAGGGCACCGTCAAGATAGAGGCCTTGGTTCTGCCTTTGACCGCGCGCCCGGGGACAGGACGGATCGACTTCCTCCTGACCTGCGGCGACTTCTGCAAGGCAGTCGTCGATAGCGGATCGGAAACCTAGAGCTGATCGTGATCGGTCGGTTGGCTGCGCCGATTGCGCCGGCTCCTGGCCCAGCGTAGCGGCCGACCGTCGATGGCTGCGAGGCCGAGGGCAATTAGTGCCATACCGGCGAAATGCTCGACCGACAAACGCTCGCCCAGAATCAGGGAGCCGAGCAGGATCGCCGTAACCGGAACCAGGAAGGTGACCAGCAACAGATTGGTCGCGCCGGCTGCCGCCAGAATCCGGAAAT
Source organism: Algihabitans albus (assembly GCF_003572205.1). Lineage (NCBI taxonomy): Bacteria > Pseudomonadati > Pseudomonadota > Alphaproteobacteria > Rhodospirillales > Rhodovibrionaceae > Algihabitans > Algihabitans albus. Next base: position 195,793 of record NZ_QXNY01000004.1, on the reverse strand, counting down.
AGAGAATATAGGCGAAGGCCGTCGCCAGAATCGCCAGGGCAAGGACTGCGAGCCAAGTCTCCAGGCTTGGCGGGGGCAGCGTCCAGGGACGTTCGAAGAAGAGTGGGAACGGTAGCAGCAGAAGACTCGAGGCGGTGACTTGACCGGTCGCGGTCTGCAGCGGCGTCACGCCCAACCGCTTGAAACGTCGACCGAAAGCGCCGGCAAAGGCGTAGGAAAGGGCAGCTCCGAGGCAGGCCAGTTGGGCGAAGAGGTCGGCTCCCACTCCTTCAAGCGCGCCGATACCGATCATCACCATGGCCCCGGCGAAGCCTATGGCGACGCCCGCAACCTTCGGCCAGGTCGCGCGTTCGTCGGCCAGTAGGGTACCCGCGACGATGACCCCGAACAGCGGCGTGGTGGCGTTCAGGATCGCCGCAAGGCCGGAGGCGATATGGGTCTGACCCCAGACGAGCAAGCTGAAGGGAATAGCGTTGTTGAGCAGCCCCATGCCGAAGAAGGTCAACCAGATGGCCGGGCTCGCCGGCAGGCTTTGACCGGTCAGCCGCAGCACCAAGTGCAGCGTCAGGGCGGCCAGCCCGACGCGTAGCAGGACGATTGTCAGAGGCGGCAGCTCGGTGACGGCGACACCGACGAAGAAGAAGGCTCCGCCCCAGACGACAGACAAGGTCAGGACCAAGGCCCAGACGCCGGCGCTCATGCCCTCCAGTTGTCTGACGGTTTTCGAGATCGCCCTGCCCTCCGTCTTCCGAAGACTTGGCGATAGCACGTAATCCTGGTGGCGGCTCTCCGCTTTTTGTCGTCAGACCGCCGGTCTCGGCGGAGGCTGGAGGGTCAACTTCCGTCGGGTGCGGCGCGGGTCGCCTCTACGTTCTCAGGTTGGCCGACGACGACGGCGGTCAGCTCTTCCGGCTTATAGAGCGTGGCAGCGACGCGCTTGGCGTCCTCCAGAGTGATCGCCTCTATGTAGTTGTTGCGCCGGTCCAGATAGTCGATCCCGAGGCTCTCAAACTGCATGCCGGCCAGGATATCGGCCAGCGACCCCGTGGAATCGAAGCGCAAGGGGAAGGAGCCGGTGAGATAGGTTTTGGCGTTGGTCAGTTCCTCTGCGGTGGGACCGTCCGCGGCCATGCGTGCCCATTCCGCGCGGATGATCTCAAGGCTCTCGGCGACACGGGCGTTGGCGGTTGCGACGCCGCTGAGCACCAGGGCCGAGCGGTCGAGGGGCTGCAGGTAGCTGTAGACGCCGTAGGCCAATCCCCGTTTCTCGCGGACCTCTTCATAGAGGCGCGACGCGAAGCCGCCGCCGCCCAGGATGTAGTTGACGGCGTAGGCCGTGTAGTAGTCCGGATCAGCCCGCTGCAGGCCGCTCTGGCCCAGGGCCACGACCGATTGCGGCACCTCCTGGTCGATCACCACCGTACCGCCGTCGGCGGATGGATCGATCTCGGGCAGATCCAGCGGCGCGGCCTCCGCAGGCAAGGCGCCAAAGGTGCTGTCGAGCAGCGGTCCAAGCTCTTCCGGCGAAATGTCGCCGGCAACACCGACGTAGAGATTGTCGCGCGCCAGTCGCTCGGCGGTGAAAGTCTGGAGGTCGGAGGTCTCGACTGCCGCCAGGGTTTCGGACGTACCGTCGCGTTGGCGGCCGTAAGGATGTTCCGGATAGAGCGTTGCCATCAGCGTCGACCAGGCGATGGCGTCAGGATCGACGGCATTGCGCTGCGCGCGAACGATGAGTTGCTGGCGGATACGCTCGACCGGTTCGGCATCGAAGCGCGGCTCGGTCAAGGACAGCCGCAGCAGGTCGAAAGCGCGATCGCGGTTGCGCGTCAGGGTCGTCAGGGAGCCGGAGAAACTGTCAAGGCCGGCCCGGAAGCCGAGCTGGATCGAGAGATCGGCCAGTTCTTTCTGAAATGCCTGGGAGTCGAGTTCTCCGGCGCCTTCGTCCAGAGTTGCCGCAGCCATGCGTGCGACTCCGGCCTTGCCGTTCGGGTCGCCGGCCGCGCCACCGGCGAAGACCACCTGAAGCGCGATGATCGGATTGGAGTTGTCTTCGATCAGCCAGGCCTCGATCCCGCCGGGCGAGACGACTCGCTGTACGTCAATCGCGACGGCGGAACGGGGCAGAAGGGCGAAGGCGAACGCAGCCAGAACGAGCAGAAACGGGAGTGCTCTCGACGCGACAGGTCGGGCGAGGGTGATACGCGGGGCTTCGGTCGTATGATGGGGCCCGGTCACGTAATGGATCATCTGGTGGGCCTCCGTCATGTCGTGGGCTCGCTGCGCAGGATACCGGTGACGGAGCGGGCGGGATCTATCAGGTCCCGGAGTGCTTGCGTCACCTGCTCGGCCGTCACCGCCGCGATCCGGTTGGGCCAATCCTCCAGGTCTTCGATCGTCGAGCCGGTCGCCAGGGCCGCCCCGATGATGCGTGGAGCGGCGCCGACGCTGTCGCGTGCGTAGATCGCTTGGGCGGTCAGGCGTGTCGTCGCCTCCCGAACCTCATCTGCGGTCACACCCTCGTCGAGGGCGGCCTCGATCTCCGCCCTCAGCGCGGTCTCGACAGCCTCGACCTCCACTCCGGGTCGTGGCGAAGCCCAGAAGGTATAGTGCGTGCCGTCCAGACTGGAACCGTCGTAGCTGTTGCCGGCCCCGGCGGCCAGGCCCTGCTCGATCACGAGAGAGCGGTAGAGGCGGCCCGTGCTGCCGCCCAGCACTTCGCTGAGGACTTGCAGGGCATAGGGACGCTCGGGCATCTCAGCTAACCGGGAGGTTCGGAAGCTGGGCGCCAGATAGGCGACGGAAACCGATGGCTGACCCACGCGTGGGCTCGACAATTCGACCCGACGGCCGGCCCATTGCTGCGGCTCCTGCACTCTGATCCGCTCCGGCACCGGCTTGTGCGGCACCACGCCGTAGTAGCGTTCGGCCAGCGGGCGTACCTCCTCCACCGTCACATCGCCGGAGATTACCAGAACCGCATTGTTGGGCGCATACCAACGGTCGTAGAAGGCCAGCGCGTCTTCGGTGTCGAGAGCCTCGATCTCCTGCTGCCAGCCGATGACAGGTGTGCCGTAGGGATGGTGCAGATAGAGGTTGGCGCGAACCATTTCCCAAAGCTGGCTGGAAGGATCGTTGTCGGTCCGGCTGCTACGCTCCTCCAGCACCACGTCACGCTCGGGCACCACCACCTCGTCGCTGAGCACCAGATTGTGCATGCGGTCGGCCTCGTTGCGCATCATCAGTTCCAGGCGATCCTTTGCGACCGTCTGGAAGTAGGCTGTGTAGTCGAGGGACGTGAAGGCGTTTTCGCGCCCGCCGTTGCGGGCGACGATGTCGGAGAACTCGCCCGGCGCAAGGCTGTCCGTCCCCTTGAACATCAGATGTTCCAGGAAGTGGGCGATTCCCGACTGACCGCGCGGTTCGTCGGCCGAACCGACCTTGTACCAAAGCATGTGGGTGACGATCGGGGCGCGCCTGTTCTCGACCACCACCACCTGAAGGCCATTGTCCAGAGTGAAGGTCTCGGGTTCGAAGACCTGGGCCGCAGCTGGCCCGCGCAGAATGCCCAGCAGGGTGATGGCTGCCAGAAGTGCCAGACCGGCCCGCAGCCCGCCGGATCGCAACACTGCTGGGCTAGCCGGATGATAAGCGTCGAACATACTGGTACCTCATCGGACTCGCGGCGCGGCGAGAGCGGCCGCCATGCGTTATGACCTCCACATATTGTCGGCGGGGCCAAGGAAAGAAACCCAGGAGCCGGTTAAATTTACGTCATCCGTCTGCCGCGATGCGCCTGTGCGTCGCCGGAGGCACAGGCGCAGGGATGATCGGTGCGACGATGGACGCCCCGGTCTCGGCAGGTTAAGTCGAAGACCCTGGAGCCGTCCGTGTTATCGAGTCCCTGGCCGGGTCGTTGGCCGAGTTGTGTGGGAGGGCAGATGCCCGCGTCCGAAATCGAGCGCATGATTCACCTGCTGGCGCGTTTGCCAGGCCTGGGGCCGCGGTCGGCACGACGGGCCGCGTTGGCCTTGATCGTCAAGCGGGAGTCCCTGCTGCGCCCCCTGGGCGAGGCTCTGTTGCGCGCCTCCGAAGCCATCCGGCCGTGCTCCATCTGCGCCAACCTCGACGATCGCAATCCCTGCGGGATCTGTGCCGAGCCGAAGCGTGAAGCGCATCTTCTCTGTGTTGTCGAAGAGGTGGGCGATCTTTGGGCGATCGAGCGCTCCGGCGTCTATCGCGGCCGTTACCACGTGCTGGGCGGAACCCTTTCCGCGCTCGACGGCCGCGGGCCGGAACAGCTTAATGTCGCCGGGCTGTTGGATCGTGCCGCGGCGGTGGAAGTGACCGAGGTGATCCTGGCACTCGGTGCGACCGTCGACGGCCAGACCACCGCCCACTACATCGCCGAACGGCTGGAACCTTTGGGCGTGACGATCACACGCCTCGCCCAGGGGTTGCCGGTTGGCGGCGAGCTTGACTATCTGGACGATGGAACGCTCTCTGCCGCCTTCCGCCAACGTCGACCGGCATAGGGCGAATGCCAACAGCTCCGCCAAACTCCCGCCGCAATGGGTGGCGAGGTTTGATGTAAAATCAATCTACCGAAGCGAGATCAACCTCCATGAACTTTCGCCTTCTTACCGCCGCAGCCGCTCTGTCTTTGCTGCTTGCCACACCGGCGGCTGCCGTAGAGCGGGATCTCTCGACCGAAGCCCAGCGCGGTCTCACGCTGACTGTCTATCAGAATGGCTTGGCTCTGGTGCACGACCGCCGATGGGCGCCGCTGGTCGCCGGACGCAACACCCTGCAGATCGAAGGGCTGAGCGAGCAGTTGATCCTTGGGAGCTTGCGGGTCTACAGCAGCGAAGAGGGCGTCGGGCTGGTGGCCCGCAGTCTACGCGCGGCAGACCTCAATCCCAGTCGGCTGTTGGAGGAGATGGTCGGACGTCGCGTACTCTACGTCACGACCAATCCGAACACGGGGGAAGAGACGACGCGGCCGGCGCGTCTGCTTTCCCTGCATGGCGGTCTGGTGCTTGAGATCGAGGGACGGGTGGAACTCAACCCGCCGGGCCGCATTGCCTTAGAAGCCTTGCCCGAGCCGAACGAGCAGGCTCTGCGGGCCAAGGGCGGTCTGGAGGTCACGCTGGACAGTGCCGAGGCGCGGCCGGCCGAACTGACCTTCGGCTACCTGACTGACGGAATGAACTGGCAGGCTGACTACGTTGCCGATCTGGCACCCGACGGCACGGTCGATCTGACGGCCCATGTCACTCTGAGCAACAACTTGCGCACCCGTTTCGCTTTCGCCGATCTGCGGCTGGTCGCGGGAGAAGTTTCTCGCAAGAGTCTGGCACCGCCGCCGATGATGGCGCGCGGCCAGGCCGAGTCCATGGTGGCGATGGATACCGTCATGGCGCCGGTGGAGACCGGCGATCGCTACCTCTACGATACGGGTCTGGAAATCACTTTGGAGCCGGGTGAGCGCAAGCAGGTGGCCTTGTTTCAACTGACCGATATCCCGGCCGAGCGGCGTTACAGCTTCGACGGACTGGCGAGCCTGGGCGGGCCCGACGAGATCGGCCCGGTGCAGGCGAACCTGGAACTGGTGTTCGACAACCCTGCGCGCACGGACGAGCGCCCCTTGCCGGCTGGGACCATCCGCGTCTACGAGGCGCTCGATGAGGACGAGGGTCAACCGGTTTTCACGGGCGAAGCCGGGATCGGTCACACGCCGGTTGGCGGCGAGGTGGAGCTGTCGCTTGGCCGTGCCTTCGACGTGACCGCCGTGGCCCGCCGCACGACCTTTGAGCGCCTGGGCGACCGCGCCTTCGAGTCCGGTCAGGAAATTCAAGTGACCAACGCCAAGTCGGAGCCGTTGGAGGTTCAGTTGATCGGTCGGTTCCCCCGAGGCACCCAAATCCTCGAGGAAAGTCTGCCGCACGAACAGAGGACGGCGGAGCGTTTGACCTGGACGGTGACCGTTCCGGCCAATGGCACGGCAACCCTGACCTATCGCGCGCGCGTGCAGAACTGACCGCCGAACCGGACCGCGATCGGCCGGCCCTAGTTTCCGATCCGATCATGCGTCCGGAACCGGGCGCTGTTGCCTTTCCCAAGCCGCGATTGGCCGCGCTCTTGCCGCATCGGCTCCTTTGCTACGCCTGATCCATCAGCGACTCTACAGGCTGGTTCCGGCGTGAAGGAGAGGTCGATGCCTTGGAGGCTCGCAGCACAAAGCGAGGCGCGAAAACCGTTTCATGCCCTGGCTTTCAACCCGATCCTGAAGATTCTTCTGATCGCCACGTTGGCGCTGGGACTGTTGATCCCCTTGTCGCTCGTTCAGAACCTGGTCGATGAGCGCGAAGTTCGGCAGCGTCAGGTGGAACGGGAGATCGGCGATCTTTGGGGCCAGCCGCAAATCCTGGCCGGGCCGATTCTCCTGGTACCGGCTCGGCGCGAGCAGGCGGATGAGCAGGGTCGCGTAACGATCCTGGAGGAACATCTGGTCCTGCTGCCCGATGTCTATAATGTCGAGGCGACTCTGGAACCTGAGCACCGCAGCCGCGGCCCCTTCGAAGTCGTGGTCTATCGCCTAGCTCTTAAGATCAGCGGACATTTCTTTCTCGCAGGATCTCCGGCCAGTTCTTTGGAGGGAACCCAACCGGACTGGAGTCAGGCCCGCCTGCTCTTGGGACTGGAGGACCAGCGGAGCCTGACCGAGGCGCCGGAGATCGCATGGGACTCAGACATACTGGTTGCCGAGCCGGGTTCGTCGTCTCTGTTGTTGCTCCCGACGGCCGGAGGCCTTCAGAGCGATCTGTCCTTGAGACCCGACGACTTCGGCCGGCCTTTGACCTTCGCTGCGTCGCTAACGCTAAATGGGAGCAGCCGATTCTCGATCCTGCCGCTTGGCCGAGCGACTTCGGTAACGATTGCCTCGCCTTGGCCGCATCCGAGCTTCGACGGTGCCTTTCTACCCGTCAGTAGCGAGGTCTCCGACGAAGGCTTCACGGCGCGTTGGTCGACGTCTCATTTCGGCCGACGTTATCCACAAATCTGGCGCATCGGCGGAGCGGAAGGGGCATGGCTTCCGGAGCTGGCGGCATCTGCCTTCGGAGTACGTCTCTATCAGCCTGCCGACACATACCAGCAGAGCAAACGGACGACGAAGTACGGCCTGCTGTTTATCCTCTTCACCTTCACGTTGCTGTTTCTCTACGAAGTGATCAGCCGCCACCGACTGCATATTCTCCAATACGGTTTGGTCGGTTGCGCTCTCGCGCTCTTTTATCTCCTGCTCCTGGCCCTGGCCGAGCAAATGACCTTCGCGGCCGCCTATACCATCGCTGCCGCTGCGATCGTGGGGCAGCTGGTCTTCTACACGGCCGGCGCCTTCGGCAGCTTCAAGCGCGCTCTCTGTCTCGGCCTGACGGTGGCGGCACTCTATGGCTGTCTCTATCTGCTGATCGGTCTACAGGACTTGGCGCTTCTGGTCGGCGGGATTGCGCTCTTCGTAGCTCTTACGGCCGTCATGGCCGTGACCCGGCGGACCGACTGGTACGACGTCGGGTGGAGAAACGAGACCAAGACCGAGACAAACGGCGAAAGTGCAACGGTCGGCTCGAACTGAGTAGGATCCGACCCTGCCGGCTGCTGCGCTTCACTCCACCAATCGCGGCCGCGCCGGAGGTGCGACCGTATCGGCGATCTGGCCGGCGGCACCTTCGTCTTCCAATTCCAGGTCCTTGATGCGCTCGCCGCGCTTGGTGACCTTGTCGGCGGAGATGCGGATATCCCGGATGTCGCGGCTGGCCTGATCGAAGTGGGTCTCCAGCTTGCCGACACGCTGATCGAGCCGTGTGACGTCCTCCAGCATGGTCTGCACTTCCGTCTGGATGACGCTGGCCTGCTCGCGCATGCGAACGTCGCGCAGCACCGCGCGCACGGTGTTGAGAGTGGCCATCATGGTGGTGGGGGAGACGATCCAGACCCGCGCCCGATAGCTTTCCTCCACCACATTGGCGAAGTTGGCGTGCAGCTCCGCGTAGACCGCTTCGCTCGGCAGGAAGAGCAGGGCGGACTCCGCCGTTTCGCCGGGAACGATGTAGCGCTCGGCGATGTCCCTCACATGCTTCCGAAGATCCGTGGCGAAAGCGCGCTGGGCGGCCAGCCGGGCCGAGTCCTCTTCGGCTTGGCGCAAGGCTTGATAGCTTTCCAGCGGGAACTTGGCATCGATCGCGATCGGGCCCGGTGGATTGGGGAGCTTGATCAGGCAGTCGGCACGCCGGCCGTTCGCGAGTGTGGCCTGGAAGTCATAAGCCGACGGCGGCAGGGCCGACTGGACAAGGTCCTTGAGCTGCACCTCGCCAAACGCCCCCCGCGCCTGCTTGTTCGAGAGGATGTCCTGCAGCCCGACGACCTGGGTCGAGAGTTCGGTGATGTTCTTTTGCGCCCGGTCGATCACGGCCAGGCGCTCACGCAGATCGGTCATGGCCGTCGACTGGGTGCGGGTCTGCTCGTTCAGCCGTTCGCCGACCCGCTGGGTGAAGTTGCCCAAACGCAGGTCCATCGCCTCGGCAAGTTGGCGTTCCTGGCTGCGTAAAGCCTCGGCGATCTGTGCCTGGGTAGCGGCCTGGCTCTCCGCCATGGCCGTGAGGCGTGCCTGCAAAGCTATGGCTTCGGCGGCCCGGTCGGCTTTTGCGTCTTCGCCCTTCGGGCGCCGCAGCACTGCGACGGCCAAGAGCAGAACCAGCAGCAGAGCGAATCCTGCCAGAAGGAGTTCAGGGCTGAGAGGCACAGTCCGTTCCCTAAGCGGCGAATGAAAGACAACAGGCTAGCACGCGCGTTTCGAGTCGCTCGCCTTGACGGGTCGCGATGCACCGCATAGCTCTTGTTGGAACGATTTCAATCTACGCGCCAACTGGCGGCACCACTGGATATGACGACTCCATGGCCAAGCTCCCGATCCTGACCGCTCCCGATCCTCGCCTGAAGCAACGGGCCAACCCCGTCGACCGCGTCGATGATGATATTCGCCGGCTGATGGACGATATGCTGGAGACGATGTACGTGGCGCCCGGCATCGGTTTGGCGGCACCGCAGGTCGGTGTGCTCAAGCGCGTGATCGTGGTCGACGTGGCGCGCGAAGGTGAGGAGCCGCAACCCCATCAGCTCGCGAACCCCGAGCTTCTGTGGGTGTCCGATGAGGATGCAGGCTACGAGGAAGGTTGCCTCTCCCTGCCGGACCACTACGGCGAGGTTAGGCGCCCGGCCGCCATCCGTTTGCGCTACTTAGACCGCCAGAACGAGATTCGGGAACTGGAAGCCGAAGGTATTCTGGCAACCTGCATTCAGCATGAGATCGACCATCTCGATGGCATTCTCTTCGTCGACCATATGTCGGCGCTGAAGCGCAACATGATCCTGCGCAAGCTGCTCAAGGCGAAGAAGCAGCAGGCCTTGCCGGCCTACTCCGCAGCGAGCTGACAGTGGCTCAGGGGGTATCGCTGGCCTTGAAGCGCAGCAACTTTCGCCGGTCGCGCTTGCCGGGTCGAGCGGCGGCAGCCGGATGGCCGTGCGATCGTCCGCTGGTGGCCGAAAGCGCCGGCTGTTCGCTCGGCGGATCCAGATCTTCGTAGAGGGCCTGGGCCTCCGGCGCCGGGCCGCGCCGGCTGGCCAGCGCCAGCACCTTGATGACCCGGACATGGTCGCCTTGCGGGAAGGTGAGGACGTCGCCGATCCGCAGCTTGGCATGGGCCTTGTCGATCACGGTGCCCGAAAGGCGTAACTTCCTCGAGTCGCAGAGTTTTGCCGCCAGAGCGCGCGATTTGAAAAAGCGGGCGAAGAACAGCCACTTGTCGAGCCGCAGGGTCTCCATCCCGCCGCCATCCGCCTTGATGGGGCCGTCCTCGACCGGCGGTTTCGCCATCAGCGCGCCGACTTTCCGGTCTTGAGCGCAGCCAAGGCTGCGAAGGGCGAGTCTTCGGGGCGGGATGGCGCCTGAGGCGCCTTAGCGCGACCTCGGCTGGTCTTCGGAGCTTTGGTCGAGCGCCTGCCGCCCTTGGGCGGACGGCTGTGAAAGCTACGGCCGTCCTCTGAATCCACGGTCCAGTACCCAAGTGCCGGCAAGGCGACGGCCAGGTTCCGGGCTTCTCCTCCGACCAATCGCGTCAGCTCTGCATCGGGCGTGAAGGCGCCTCCGCGCCCGCGCTTCAGCGCGGCATAGGCCAGCCGCTCCAAGACATCGGCGCGCAGGGCCAGCCGGCCGGCCGCGTTTTCGAACAGCCGGTAGCCGAGTGCGCGCAGATCGGCCTCGTTCAGCTCTCTCGGGGGTGCGAAGGCGGCGGGATCGCCCTCCGGACAGGGAAGCATGACGCCATCCTTGCGCAGACCCTGGAGCAGAGCGCAGACGTCCCGCTGGCGTGGCTTCAGCAAGGCGGGTACGAAGATCGACTGTGCTCCGAGCCGGACGCCGAGCTCGGTCAGGGCTTTGCGTTCGGCCTTGCTCAGGGCGGCAAGCTGATCAGCGACCATCGTGCGTGCCAGGCAGCCCAGGTCTTCCGCCAGTTGGTAGGCCAGGCCACGTGCGGCACCCGACAAGGGAGCCTCCTTCAAGGCGACAAGCGGTTTAAGGCGATTGCCCAGATGCCGGCCAAGCCAAGCCGCCAGCCGCAACCGCAGCCGCTCGCGTGCCGGTCCATCGAGGAATTCGCTGCGTGCGACCTCGACCTGCGGGTTCAAGACCGAGTCGCCGGCCGCCAGCCGGGCAAGCGGTGCCTCGCGCCACAGCAGGCGGCCCTGAGCCGTTAGCCGAAAACTGCCGTCGTCGTCGGCTTCGATACGGCGAACGCGCAGAGGCATCTCTTCGGTCAAGGCACGTCGGGTTGCGGCAAGCAGGGCGCGGCGGTCTTGCTTCTCCGCGCTGGCGTCCAGACGAAAGCGAAAGCCCTCGAGCTGGCCGACGTGTTCGCCCTCCACCACCACCTCGCCGTTCGATTTGACGGCGCTCAGCAGCTTGTCGCCGCTGTCCAGCCGCTTGACCAGCGTTGCCGTCCGCTTGTCGACGAAACGCTGGGTCAGGCGTTCGTGCAGCGCGTCGGACAGCTTGTCCTCGATCCTTCGCGTTCGCTCCTGCCAGTGAGTCGCGTCTTCCAGCCAGTCGGCGCGGTGAGTCACGAAGGTCCAGGTGCGGATGTGGGCGATCCGGGCGACCAGGGCGTCGATGTCGCCCTCATCGCGATCCAGCTTGGCGATCTGGCCGGCGACGAAATCGTCCGGCAGCCGCCGGTCGCGGTCCAGCAAATGGCGGTAGATCTGGTCCAGCAGACGAACGTGGGAATCCGTCAGCGTCTTCCGGAAATCGGGGATCTGACAGACTTCCCAGAGCAGCCGGACCCGGTCCGTCCGGTCGGCCAACACCGCTGGGCCGCCTTCGCGGCTGAGCGCGGCGAGGGCCAGTTGGTCTTCCGCGTTGCGCACGCGGATCAACTCGGGCCGCGGTGGGGGGCGATCGAGCGAGCGCAGCAGCGCCTTCGGACTGGAAAAATCGAGATCGCCGTTGCGCCAGGTCACGGCGGTCAGAGGATCGAAGGCATGATCTTCGACAGCCTCCACCAGCTCGGCATCCATGCCGCCCAGTTCCGTGGTGGTGCCGAAGGTTCCGTCGGCCATATGCCGGCCGGCGCGCCCGGCGATCTGCGCCACCTCCTGGGGGCTTAGCCGACGGGCAAGCCGCCCGTCGAACTTGCGCAGACGCGCGAAGCAGACATGGTCAAGACCGAGATTGAGGCCCATGCCGATCGCATCGGTGGCCACCAGATAGTCGACCTCTCCTGCCTCGAAGAGACCGACCTGCGCATTGCGGGTGCGCGGGCTGAGTGCGCCGAGCACTACGGCCGTGCCGCCGCGCTGCCGGCGCATCAATTCGGCGGTGGCATAGACCTCCGCCGCCGAGAAGGCGACGACCGCCGAGCGTGGCGGAAGGCGCGTGATTTTCTTGGCGCCGGCATAGCTTAAGGTCGACATGCGCGGACGCGAGATGATTTCGGCCTCCGGCACCAGCCTGCGAATCAGCGGCCGGATCGTCTCGGCGCCCAGGAACATGGTTTCATCCTGGCCGCGGGCCCGCAGCAGCCGTTCGGTGAAGACATGTCCGCGCTCCGGGTCTGCCGCGAGCTGGATCTCGTCCACGGCCAGAAAAGCGACGTCGCGACCGAGCGGCATCGATTCGACGGTGCAGATGAAATAGCGCGCGCGGGCAGGGAGAATCTTTTCCTCGCCGGTGATCAGAGCGACCTGATCGGCACCCTTGAGGCGGAGGACGCGATCATAGGTCTCGCGGGCCAGTAGGCGCAGGGGAAACCCCATGGTACCGCTGCCGTGCCCGAGCATCCGCTCGACGGCCAGGTGGGTTTTGCCGGTGTTGGTCGGGCCGAGCACGGCCGTGATGCGGCGTTCGCGCATGATGCTTTGCAAGATTGCTTTCTCGAAGAGGACTTGCAAGTGGTGGGGCTTGGCCGGCTGGAGCGTCTCGCTTGCGGGTCCCTCGACCTGCAGGCCTTGATCTAGCTGCCTTCGACCAGAGGGACGAAGGCGACCGGCAGTACGTCGCGGCTGGAAACCACGCCGTGAACGTCCTTCTGGATCAGATAGAGCCTTTGGGTCGGCGTGCCCAGGAGGCTGCCGAGGGATCCGCCTTCGGCCACGGGGCAGACCAGCGCCCCGCCGGCGGCGAGCTGGTCGATCAGCGCCGGTGGAACCCGGCGCGCCGCCGCCGCGGTCACGATAATGCCGTGAAAGGGCGCTGCCTCCGGCCAGCCGCGCGTGCCGTCGCCGAGACGCAGATGAATCTGCCTATACTTCAGGTTTCGCAGCCGCGTGCGAGCTCCCTCGTAAAGCTCGGGCAGCGACTCGATCGACCAAACCTCGGCGCCCAATTCCGCCAGTACTGCGGCCTGGTAGCCGCAACCGGTGCCGATCTCCAGGATGCGCTTGCCCGGGCCGGCTCCGCAGAGGTCGCTCATCAGAGCGACGATGAAGGGCTGACTGATGGTCTGGGCACAGCCGATTGGCAGCGGCCGGTTCCGATAGGCTTCGGCAGCCTCGCCCGCCGCGATGAACCTCTCTCGCGGAACCCTGCCGACGGCCTCGAGCACCTCCGCCCGCAGCTTCGACCGCCCGGTCCAGCCGGCGGCCTCCGCCGCTTCCTGTGCGATCTCCTTGAGCATCCCGGCGCGAGCGCCAGCGAAATGATCGTCGGTCTCGGTTGTATGTTGCATCGGCGCAGCTCTCCCGCGCTGTCTCGGCGACGTGGACTCGCCGCCGGCCTTGCAGGCCACGAGCTTTCCACACATATCTTCGCGCGGCCTGATCGTCAGAGGCGCCCCGCATGCTCACCTTGACGTCAGAGTTGCCGGGACCGGAGCCCGGCACAAGCAAGAAAAAGCATCCGTTGGAGGATCGAAGGTCTTATGCCCGATAACGAATCCCAAACCGACAGTCCTCAGACCGACTCGGCCAACACAGGCCCAGCCACCTCTGAGCCCCTCGCTTTTCAGGCCGAGGTCAGCCGCCTGCTCGATATTGTCGCGAACGCGCTCTACTCGAACCGCGATATCTTTCTGCGCGAGCTCATCTCGAACGGGGCCGATGCCTGCGACCGCTTGCGCTATCTGGCCTTGACCCAACCGGAGTTGCTTTCCGGCGCGGCGGAACTGGCTGTCGAACTGCGGCCCAATGCGGCTGCCAAACAGCTCGAGATCGTCGATAGCGGCGTCGGCATGACGCGCGACGAACTGATTGAGAACCTGGGCACTATTGCCCACTCGGGCTCCGCCAAGTTTCTCAGTCAGCTCGGGGACAAGAAGACGGAAGTCGACCTGATCGGTCAATTCGGCGTCGGCTTCTATTCCGCCTTCATGGTGGCCGACAAGGTCGAAGTCTTCTCCAGGCGCGCCGGCGAGCAGCACGGCTGGCGCTGGGAGAGCGACGGGCGCAGCGGCTTCACTGTCGAGGAAACCACCGAGGCCCCGGCGCGGGGAACCCGGATCCTGCTCCACCTGAAGGAGGATGCGGGAGACTATGCCGAGCCGCTGCGCCTGCGTCATATCGTCAAGACCTACAGCGACCATATCTCGGTTCCGGTCAAACTCTCCCCGGGCGAAGGGGAAGACGGGAGCGAGCCCGAGACGCTGAATTCCGCCGGAGCCCTCTGGGCCCGGCCGAAAAGCGAGGTCACCGAGGAGCAGTACCAGCAGTTCTACCATGACGTGGCGCATGCCTTCGATCAGCCTTGGCAGACACTCCATTTCAAGGCCGAGGGCATGATCGAATACAGCGGTCTGCTCTTCATTCCCGGTACGCGGCCGCTCGATCTCTTCGATCCGAGCCGACGCGGCGGGGTGAAGCTCTACGTCAAGCGGGTCTTCATTACCGACGACTGCACGGAGGTGGTCCCGACTTGGCTCCGCTTCCTGCGCGGCGTTGTGGATTCGGAGGACTTGCCGCTCAACGTCAGTCGCGAGTTGCTGCAGAACAATCCCGTGCTCGCCAAGATCCGGCAGGGTCTCACCAAGCGCGTGCTGTCGGACTTGGAGAAGAAAGCCGAGAAGGAACCGGAGGCCTACGTCACCTTCTGGGAAAACTTCGGCCCGGTTTTGAAGGAAGGCCTCTACGAGGACAGCGGGCATGACGATACGCTGCTGAAGCTGGCGCGTTTCAAGTCGACCGCACCCGACCTGGGCGACGCCGGCTGGACCACCTTGGCCGACTATCTGACCCGCATGCCGGAGGAGCAGGAAGCGATCTACATCCTGGCCGGCGACGACCTGGAGCAGTTGGTCCGCAGCCCGCAGCTCGAAGGCTTCCGGGCCAAGGGAATCGAGGTTCTCTTGCTTACCGACCCCATCGACGAGTTTTGGACCGTGCGGGTCGGGACCTATCGGGACAAGCCCTTCCGGTCGGTGACCCGGGCCGGCGGCGAACTCGACAAGGTGGGCGAGGCCGAAAGCGCGGAGGATGCGGACGAGAAAGAAGACGGAGGGCTCGAGACCCTGCTTGCGATGCTGAGGGTCTCTCTGCAGGGCAAGGTGAAGGACGTGCGCGCCTCCAAGCGCCTGACCGACAGTCCGGTCTGTCTGGTCGCCGACGAGGGCGACATCGACCTGCATCTGGCGCGATTGCTGAAACAGCATCAGCGCCTGGACGATACACCGACGCGCATCCTCGAACTGAATCCGAAGCATCCGCTGGTCGCAGCCTTGTCGGAGACGGCCAAAACCGCCGCTGCGGGAGCCGGGGAGAACATCGAGGAGGTCGGACTGCTGCTTCTCGACCAGGCGCGCATTTTGGAGGGCGAGCCGCCGCTCGATCCGGCCGCCTTCTCGCGGCGCTTGGCCGGCCTGGTGGCGAAGGGGCTGAATTAGCCCCTTACCTGGCGGCGTCCTGCTGTCGTACCGGTTGGTCCAGATAGTGGCGGATCAAGGCTTTGGCGTCCTCAGCGGCCCAGTCGTAGGCGCCCTGCATGGCCCCGACCACCTTGCCGTTGCGGTCGACCAGATAGCTGCTGGGAAGACCGCGTACATCCAGATCGCGGGCGAGCTCGCCCTTCGGGTCCAGATAGACGGCAAGATGGTCCAGACGCAGGTCGGTGAAGAAGGGCTCAATCTGAGTCAGCCCACCGCGGTCGACGGAGATGGCGACGACCTGCAGTCCTTCGTCGGCAAGATCCGCCTGTAGCTGGTCGAGCGACGGCATCTCATGAATGCAGGGCGCGCACCAGGTTGCCCAGAAGTTGACCAGCAGGACGTCGCCGGACAGATCGCCGAGCGTTATGGTTTGTTCGACGCCGTCGCGCGCCAAGGTGAAACTGCGTTCCGGAGTCGCGACCGGAGGCAGCAAAGTCACCCAAAGCTCCTCGAGAGCCGGGCTCAGCGGTGGCTCACCGGCCCGAACGCTACCCGCCGGAGCTGTCGCCAGGAGGACGCTCAAACCGGCTGCCAACAGAGCCGAGGTTCCGAGGAAAGCCTTTCCAAGTCCTTGAATCATTCGGTACAGGTCTCCCCATGAGCGACATGCACGACAAGAGCAACGTTTCCATGGCGAACCCTTCGGCGGCCGTCGACTCCGCCTCACCGAGCGCCAACTCGATGTGGGGCGGGCGCTTCGCCGTGGGACCGGACGAGGCGATGGAGCGGATCAACGCCTCCATCGATTTCGACCGGCGTTTCTACCGGGAGGACATCGCAGCCTCTCGGGCCCATGCGGCGATGCTGGTCGCCCAGGGTATCGTCTCGGTGGGAGATGGCGATGCGATCCGCCGAGGTCTAGAGCAGGTGCTTCAAGAGATCGAGAGCGGCGATTTCGCTTTTTCCGCCGCGCTCGAAGACATCCACATGAACGTCGAGGCGCGGCTGGCAGAACTGATCGGCGCGGCGGCCGGCCGGCTGCATACCGCGCGCAGCCGGAACGATCAGGTGGCGACCGACTTCCGCTTGTGGCTGCGCGGCGCCCTCGACGCGCTGGATGGTCAGCTTCGCGATCTTCAGGCCGCCTTGATCGGCCAGGCCGAGGCCGAGGCCGCGACGGTCATGCCGGGATACACCCACCTGCAAGCGGCCCAGCCGGTCACCTTCGGCCACCATATGCTGGCCTATGTGGAGATGCTCGGCCGCGACCGCGGGCGCTTGTCCGACTGCCGTGCGCGCGTGAACGAGAGTCCCCTGGGGGCCGCTGCCCTGGCCGGCACCTCCTTTCCGATCGACCGGCAGGCAACGGCCGCCGCCTTGGGCTTCGACCGGCCTCTGGCCAACTCGCTGGATGCCGTCTCCGCCCGCGATTTCGCCATCGAGTTCCTGGCCGCTGGCTCCATTCTCGCGGTTCACCTTTCGCGCCTGGCAGAGGAACTGGTGCTCTGGTGTTCGCAGGGCTTCGCCTTCGTGACCTTGTCGGATGCCTTCACGACCGGCAGCTCCATCATGCCGCAGAAGAAGAATCCCGACGCCGCCGAGTTGGTGCGCGGCAAGGCGGGACGGGTGATCGGCGCCCTGACGACGCTGCTTGTGGTGATGAAGGGTCTGCCGATGACCTACGGCAAGGATATGCAGGAGGACAAGGAGCCGGTTTTCGAGGCCGTCGATACCCTGAGTCTCTGCCTCCTCGCCATGACCGGCATGCTGCGCGACCTGAAGGCCGACCCTGCCGCCATGGCCAAGGCCTGCGGCAGCGGGTTCCTGACCGCCACGGATTTGGCCGATTGGCTGGTGCGTGCCGTTGGCATGCCGTTCCGAGAGGCGCATCATGTGACAGGCCGTCTGGTCAAGCTGGCCGAAGAGAAGAAAGTCGGCCTCGCCGACCTGTCTTTGGCTGAGATGCAGGCGGCGGACGGTCGCATCACCGATGATGTCTTTTCCGTCCTGACGGTAGAGCGGGCGGTGGCAAGCCGCATGTCCTTCGGCGGAACCGCGCCGGAGCGTGTCCGTGAGGCTGCCACCCTGGCTCGGGAGCGTTTCCTATGATCCTGCGAAGGCACCTGTTCTCGTCGTTGCCCCTGGCTTTCGTCATCCTGCTGCTTCTGGTCGGCTGTGGCGTGAAGAACCCGCCGGAGGTCCCTCAGGACGCCGGTCCGGAATGGAGTTTGCCCTACGCCCCTCTCCATGGAGGGGGCTTCCGGGACGGCAAGAACGAAGTGGTGGTCGAAACGCCGCCCCCGGCCTACTTTCCCGGGGCCGAAGTTCAAGCACAGCCCGATGGCGGCCTGCTGACCTTCCCCATGCCGAATCAATAGGACGTCTCAAGCAGTGCAAGGCGCCTTTCACTATCGCGACGACGGACTTTCGGCCGGCCCCGTATCTCTTGCCGAGATCGCGGCGTCGGTCGGCACGCCGGTTTTCGTCTACTCGGCCGATGCGATCGTCGCCCGCTACCGCGCCATGACCAGCGCACTGGCCGCAGAGGGGCTGGATGCGACTGTCTGTTATGCGGTCAAGGCCAACCCGCATCTGGCGGTCGTGCGGACCTTGGCGCGCGAAGGCGCCGGAGCCGACGTGGTCAGCGAGGGCGAGCTGCTGCGCGCCCGCGCCGCTGGCGTTCCAGGTGAGCGCATCGTCTTCGCCGGCGTCGGCAAGACCGAGGCGGAAATGGCGTCTGGGCTGGAGGCGGGCATCCTGCAGTTCAATGTCGAGTCCGAAACCGAGCTGCGGACACTCGATCGCGTCGCGCGGGACAAGGGTCTGCGAGCTCCGGTCTCCTTGCGTATCAATCCGGACGTGGACGCGCGGACGCACGTCAAGATCACCACCGGGACCTCGGAGAACAAGTTCGGCATCGACCATGCCCAGGCCGGGGCGATTGCCCGGCAAGCGGCGGAGCTGCCGGGGATCGAGTTGACCGGTCTGGCCGTGCATATCGGTTCTCAGCTTGTCGATCTGGCGCCCTATGCCCTGGCGTTCGAGAAGCTGGCGCAGCTCTTCTCCGACTTGCGCGGGGCCGGTTTGCCGCTGCGGCGGCTCGATCTCGGCGGCGGAATCGGCATCTCCTATCGTGACGAGCAGCCGCCGGCGGTGACCGACTATGCCCGTGTCGCCGCGCGGGCCGTCGGTCACCTGGGCGTCCCCGTGATCTTCGAACCGGGCCGCTGGATGGTCGGGGACGCCGGTCTGTTGCTGACCCGCGTGATTTTCGTGAAACGAGGGGTCAAAAAGCATTTCGTGATCGTCGATGCGGCGATGAACGACCTGATCCGCCCGACGCTCTACGATGCCTGGCACGACATCCTGCCGGTCTGCAGGCCGGATCCGGAGGCTCCGACCCAGACGGTCGATATCGTCGGCCCCATCTGCGAGAGCGGCGACCTCTTCGCGACCGATCGGACCCTACCGCCGGTTGAACCAGGAGATCTGCTCGCGATTTGTTCAGCAGGGGCCTATGGCGCGACCATGGCTTCGACCTATAATTCTCGTCTACCGGCGCCTGAGGTCCTGGTCGCGGGCGCCGACTGGGCGGTCATCAAGGATCGCCCGGATCACGCCACATTGCTGAGGCAGGAATCCCTGCCGGCATGGTTGGCGCCGGAAGCCGACCGGGAGGAGTCGCTGCACGCGGGGTCGCGGGCGGCTTCCTGAGCAGACGGCGCGGACCGCGCCACAAGACCCCGCGCGACAGGATGGAGCGGCGGGTGGTGCAGAACGATCTCCCAGACGACTCGTCCCGGACGCCGCCGCAGCGGCCGCCAGGCCTGTCATGGCGTCTGCGACTGTCGGAACTGGCGCTCCTGGTCGAAAGCGCCTGGCCGCCGCTCTGGCCAGCCTTCGGTATCCTCGGAGTCTTTTTCGTTCTCGCTTTATTCGGCCTGTTGCCGGCTCTGCCCGCCTGGCTGCATGTCCTCGCCCTGTTCGGTTTTCTGGCCGCACTGATCTGGGCCTTGCGCCGCGCGGTCCGGGAGATGCGGCTGCCGGACGAGGGGGCGGCGCTGCGCCGGCTCGAACGCGACAGCGGTCTGGAGCACCGGCCGCTTTCCGGTTTGGACGATGAGCTCGCGACCGACGACGATCCCGAGGCACGAGCCCTCTGGGAAGCGCATCGCCGGCGTTTGGCCGCACAGATCGCGCGCTTGCGGCTTGCCGCACCGCGGGCGAGCTGGGCGCGGGTCGACGGCTATGGCCTGCGCGCGGCTCTCGGTCTCCTGCTCGTGATCGGATTCGTTGCGGCCGGCAGCGACTGGGCCGGTCGTCTGGGCGACGCCGCGATGCCGCGCTTTGCAGCCGCCGAGCCTTTACCTCCGGCTTCCTATGACGTCTGGATCGATCCCCCCGGCTATACCGGCGCGCCGCCCCGTCTGTTGAACACGGCACGGGACCAGGTCGACGGCGTCATGCTGCCGGCCGGCTCCACGCTCCTGGCTCAAGTACAAGGCGGCAGTGGCGAGCCCCTGTTGCGCGTCGATGGCAGCGGTCATGCCTTCGAGCGGGTGGGCGAGGCCTCCTGGAAGGCGGAACTGACTGTCGATCAGGGGCGCACCTTGACGCTGGAACAGGACGACCTGCCCTTGATGCAATGGCCGATCCAGGTCACCCCGGATACGCCCCCGGTGGTGGAATACACGGCACCTCCCAGCGCGACCCAGCGCGGTGCACTGGCATTGGAGTATCTGGCCAGCGACGATTACGGTCTCAGCGACATGACGGCGGTCATTCGCCGGATCGACGCGCCGGACGCCGAGCCGCTCGAACTGGAGCTGATCCTGCCGACCGTTGCGCCGCGTAACGCCGAGGGCGCCAGCTTCCATGATCTTTCGCCCCATCCTTGGGCCGGGATCGAAGTGACCATTACCTTGGTGGCGAGCGACGCCATCGATCAGATCGGCACCACCGAGGCCTTTCAGACGGTGCTGCCGCAGCGGATCTTCAATCATCCGGTGGCCCGCGAGCTGGTGGAACTCCGCCGGCAGCTCACCCTTGCACCCGACGCCAAGGCACCGGTGATCGCGCGTCTGGGGGAAATCACGGAGCAGCCCGCTCATTTCTTCTTCGATGCCGTTGTCGGTCTGGCGATCAGCCTGGCCGAACGCCGCCTGATGTACGACCGCAGTGATGGAGCGGTCACCTCGGTTCAGAATCTACTCTGGGACACGGCGTTGCGACTCGAGGATGGCGAGCTGTCCCTCGCTGAGCGCGATCTGCGCGAGCTGCAGCGCCAACTGCAGGAAGCGCTTGCCGAGGGCGCGCCCGACGAGGAAATCGAGCGTTTGACCGATGCGCTGCAAGAGGCTCTGGACCGTTTCCTTGAAGCCTTGGCGGAGCAGGCGTTGGACGAGCTGCGCAATGCCGACGGCGAAATCGAAGCCGACGAGTTGCCGCCCGATGCCCAGATCCTGCGGCGCGAAGACTTCCAACGGATGCTGGAGCAGATGCGCGAGATGGCGCAGTCTGGCGCCCGCGAACAGGCCCAGCAGATGCTGGAGAACCTGCAGCAGATGCTCGAGAACCTGCAGGCCAATCCCTACCAGCAACGCATGAACCCGGACTCCATGCAGACACAGCGCATGATGGAGGACCTGGAGACTCTGGCGCGGCGACAGCAGGAGCTGCTCGACCGCAGCTTTCAGCGCTCGCAACAGGGCGAGCGCGAGCAGCGTAACCAAATGGGAGAAGAGGGCGACGGAGAGGGCCGCGAGGGCGAGCGCAGCTCAAACGCCGGCGATGCGCGGTCTCAGGAGGCGCTGCGCCGCGCATTGGGTGAGGTGATGCGCCAGTTCGGCGAAATGACGGGTAATATGCCACAGCCTCTCGGCCAGGCCGAACAGGCCATGCGCGAAGCACGCGAGGCCCTCCAGAACGGTTCGCCGAGCGACGCGATCGACCCTCAAGGCCAGGCCGTCGACCAACTTCAGCAAGGTATGGAAGCCATGTTGGAGCAGCTTGCCCAGCAGCTCGGTGGCGGTCGCGGTCAGGAAGGCACGCAGACCGGCGTCGATCCGGGCGAGAGCCGCGATCCGCTCGGTCGCGGTCAGGGCGAGGCCGGGCAGATGAACCGCGACAACGTGGCGATTCCCGATGAGATGGAACTGCAGCGCGCCCGGGAGATCTTGCAGGAACTACGTAAGCGCTCCGGTGAAAACTTCCGTCCGCCGCAGGAACTCGACTACATCGAGCGCCTGCTGGAGCAGTTCTAACCGGTTACGTCTGGATCTGTGCTGTCGGTCCAGTCGCGATGCGGAGAGTGGCAGGCAGTGAATTACAGCTATTGATTGTGCGTGACCTCGTGCGGCGGCTCTGGTATCACAGCTGCCATGACGGATAGCGATGCACGCGCGAAGCTCTATGTGGGAATCGATACGCAGGATCTCGCACGAGCGCAGATGTTGGCGGAAACCCTGCGCGGCCGGGTCGGCGGTCTGAAGTTCGGCAAGGAGTTCTTCACGGCCCAGGGGCCGGACGGGATCAGGGCAGCGGCCGGCGGCGAACCCCTGTTCCTTGACTTCAAGTTCCACGACATCCCCAACACTGTGGCCGGCGCCGTCCGCTCCGCCTGCCACCTGCGTCCGGCAATTCTCAACGTCCATGCCAGCGGCGGCCGCGCCATGATGGCCGCGGCGGCCGAGGCGGCGCGCGAGGCCTCGGAAGATCTCGGTCATGAGCGGCCCTGGCTGATCGGGGTTACCGTGCTGACCAGCCTGGACGATGCCGACTTGACTGAGGTGGGCCAAACGGGTCCCGCCAGTGCGCAGGTGCTCCGACTGGCACGGTTGGCGCAGGACTGCGGTCTGGACGGCGTGGTCTGCAGCCCGCGCGAGATTGCTGCGCTGCGCGCGGCCTGCGGCACGAACTTCAAGCTCGTGGTGCCCGGCATTCGCCCGACCTGGTCCGCCGTCGGCGATCAGAAGCGCGTCACGACACCGGCCGAGGCACTGGCCGCGGGCGCCGATGTCCTGGTGATCGGTCGTCCGATTACCGGCACGTCCGACCCCGCCGCCGCTGCAGAACGTATCGTCTCAGAGTTGGCTGGCCGAGGCTGAATGCATGACGACTGACGCCGGCGGTTTTCCCCCGTGGCCCTATGATCAACCACCACAACCTGTGCCTGTCAACATAGCGCTTTGAGCAACGGTATGTGGCGCTTACAGGGCTCTGTACGACGACTGGCTCGGGTTTCTCAAGGTGGCGGCCGTCCCCTTCGTTATGCTTGTCTACACAAGCCACATCGAGTTGCGGTCCGAGCTGTCGGGCGAATTCGACCCGGCTCTCATTGCCGCAGCATTCGCCGACTTTCTGGCTTTCGTTCTGCTCTCTTTCGGTTGGTCTCGTCGTCGACTTCTGCCGGTCGGGGGACTGCGTCCGTCGGTCCCGCGCTGTTTTTTGCGATACCTGCTGTATAGCCTCTTTCTGTCCTTGATCGTCGCTGGGCTGGTGTTCGGTGGTGGCTTTCTGGCCATGCTCGTGTGGCAACTGCTGATCGAATGGGTCTTTCCGGCTCCGGTTTTGGTACAGGCCGGACCCGTTCTGATCGTCGTTTTGGCGCTCGCCTTTTGGCTTCTTATCAATACCCGGCTCCTCCTCGTGCTTCCCGGCAGTGCCGTCGGCGCCGGAGTCACCCTTCGCGCGTCTTGTTTTTTGATGGCCCGCAGCGCTTGGCGGGTGGCGGCGGCCCTCCTGCTCGCGGCAAGTCCTGCGATCCTGGTCGCTGTTGTCTCTCCGACGTTGTTCTTGTCGGAGGCGGCGACTGCCGTCTCATTCTGGACCGGTTTGGCCGCGCTGATTCAGGCGACGGTCTGGACTCTGAGCCTTGGTGCATCTGCCGGTGTCGCTGCGATTGTCTTCCGAATGGTGTGTGACAGCCTGACGGTCTCACAGCCATTGCAAGCCAGCGTGCCCTGAGAAGGCCCTGTGCGAGGAGCGGTGGATCTAATGACCGATATCACTCCAACGCCATCGCCCTTGTTTTGGCCGTCGTGCCAACCGCTGCACTTTGCCTAACCGCCTCTCTCTCTACAGGGCTACGGTTCCGGCTGCTACACTCGGCCTGATCGGCGGATTGTGGAGGAGGCGAGGTCGAATCGGCTGTGTCGGAGGCATCTCGGATCGCAGGGCTAGGTTTGCCTATCTTTGGTACGGTCAAGACAACGCTCTCTCTCGTGGTCGCGCAGGCCAGCGACCTTGTGGTGGCCGCCGCGGGGCTCTTTCCTCTCTATTACGCGCTGGCCTTGGCGAGTGCCGGGTCGCGGAATGCTCTGATCGACGCACTTGCCCTATCTGCCGGGCTCATGGTCATGGCCGTTATGAGCGTCGCCTGGTACCGGACCTTCTTGCTCGGCGCGCGCGCGGCCTTGCTGCCGAGATTATCGCGCCGTCATCTGCGCATGAGTCTTATGGCGCTTCTGTTGTCGCTGCTGATCTACGGCCCGGCCTGGGTGGCCGAGGCTTTCGTTCGACCTACGCCTGTGGAAGACCTGTTTCGCGAAGTTATCGCCGTTGCGATCTTGGTCACCGTACTCCTCGTTTCCTCTTATCTGTTTCTGAGACTGTTTCTGGTCCTGGCTGCGATCGCGCTGGACGAGACCTTCGGTTTACGCGATGCCCTTCGAGCCTCGGCAGGCAACGGCTGGAGGCTTCTCCTCGTCTCTATCCTGCTCACGCTGCCGTGGGGGCTGTTGCTGATCGGGGCGGATATCGCTTTCGCGGCCTCTCTGGACGAGCCCAACTGGGTCTCGCTCGCCTTTGGTTTGGAGGGCCCCGGCATAGGCGGTCTCCGGGAGGCCGTCTACGTTGCGCTCCAGAGCCTGGTGCATGTCGTTTTCGGAGTTTTATCGGCCACCCTCGGCTCAGTCGCTTTCACGAAGCTGACCGCCTGGGCGCCGCCGTCTTCCGGCGCCGGGACGTGAGCGCGGTCGCCGATGTCGGGGCCGCCCGCGTAGCTTGAACGGACTTGGTTGTGCTAACCCCTGCTTACACCTCAAACGACAAACCGCCTGCGCGCCGAAACAGGATCGAAATACCTCCATGACCGACCTCTCCTCCACGCCGCCATCCGGTCCCGTCGCGCTGCTGCCGGTGGTTCGGACAGTGACCGATGCCTATCAGTTCACACTGCAGCGCATCGGCCAGGTCGTCACTGCCGCGATCGTTCCCTTCGCCCTGTCGATGCTGGTCGCGCTGATCGATGCCGGCCTGGGGGAGACCCCGTTCGCCTTCGTTACTTTGCTCGTCGACCTTTTCGCCTACGCGATCTTTGCCGTGGCCTGGCATCGTGCGCTCCTGGTCAACGAGCCCCCGAGTCTGCTGCCGCGCCTTGGCGATCGTCAGCTCCGCTTTTGGCTGATGACACTCTTGATCACCCTGATCGTGGCGGGGGTCGTCGTCTTGCCCGCCTTCCTGTTCGGACTGCTTGCGGCAGGTCCCTCCGGATCGCCCATGGCATTGCTTGCCCTGCCGCTCGCACTGTCTTGCGTGTATCTGCTGGCTCGCTTCAGCTTCGTCTTTCCGGCTGCCGCCGTGGATGAACGCTTCGGTCTGGGGGCGTCCTGGCGGACCACGGCGGGTAACGCCTGGCGCTTGATCGGAGCCTACCTGCTCGCCGTCCTGCCGATGATGGTGGTGATGCTCGGTCTGCTGGCGGTGGGCGGGGGGCTGCTGGGAGTCGGCGGTTCCTTGGGCGGGTCCGGAGTCGGTGGCGCCCTCGGAGTGCTGATGATTGTGACACTCTCGGTGGTGAACTACATCTTTGCGGCCGTCTTTGTGTCGCTCCTGTCGCTTTCCTTCCGCACTTGTACCGGATGGATAGCTGACAGTGGACAGACACCGCCGGGTTCTAGTCCGACTGCCGAGTTACCTCGAAACGACGACAGCGGGGACGCCGGCTACCACTGAAGGCTGTTGGCGCCGAATTTCGAGAGTCATTTGGACTGATCCATCGATGCGGAGTTCTCGGCCTGCCCAGGCCGGAGCTTCTCTTGGCGGGTTCGGCGGCCGGAACGGGAGCAGACTTGTGACCGATTTATCCGCCCTGTCGCCGCGCGGCCCTGTCGCGCCGCTGCCAATGTTTCGGACGCTGTTCGAAGCCCAGAAGTTCACCTTGTGGCGGCTTGGACAGCTGTCGTTTGCCGCGGCCGTCCCTTTTTCGGCCTCCACGGCGAGTCTGCTTGTGATGGCGGAACTCTGGGCGGAGCCGGGGATGCGCTTGCCCCTACTGCTCACAGCCTTCTTTGTAAACGTCTGCGCTTTCAGCCTTTTTGCCGTCGCCTGGCATCGCGCGTTTCTTCTAGACGAAACGCCTCGGCTTTTCCCGCTGATCCGCCGCCGCCATCTGCATTTTGCACTGTTGTTTCTGCCATTTTTCATGATATTGTTATTTTATAATATTCCGCTTGGAGCTGGCGTTGTTTTCTCAGTTGATCATTTAATACTACTCTTGTTCTTTTTTGGCGAAGAGGTGACTATATCACCGAATTTGCCGAGAGGATTTGCAACGATTATTCTTTTGTTGTTTTCGGCTCTGCTGTCCGGCAGTTATTTGCTGATTCGCTTGGTTCTTGTATTGCCCGCCATAGCTATCGATGAGCGCTTCAGTTTCGGCGATTCATGGCGTAAGACTGCCGGAAATGCCTGGAGTTTAGTGGGCGCCTGTGTTTGGCCTTCGATGCTCGCGATTACGATCGCTTCCTTGCCGATCCTTCTACAGCGCTGGTTTTTGGCGAACGGGAGGCTGCTCTTCTCTTTCTCGTGGGGTCGCGAGGAGGTGTTTCTGTCGTTCTTCGCCTTGCTCGCCATAGGCTATGTTTTCGCCGCTGTGCTCGTTGCTGTCTTGTCACTGTCTTTCCGCACTTGCACCGGTTGGGCGCCGGACGAGGACATGACGCCGCCGGCTACGTCCGCGCCTTCCAGGGCCCTCACCCACTGAATCTGTAGAGCTGTTCCGATCATGTCCGTCGATGCGAAGATCTGTGGAGTCTCGACGCCGGAGGCCCTGGCGGCTGCTGTGGCCGGCGGTGCGCGCTGGGTCGGCCTGGTCTTCTTTCCCCGGAGCCCGCGCGCCGTCACGGTGGAGCAGGCGGCGGCACTGACGTCTGACCTCGGTCCTCAGACCCAAAAGGTCGCGCTGTTGGTCGATGCCGACGACGCCTTGCTCGAGCGGGTCGCTGCGGATCTCCGCCCCGACCTCTTGCAGCTTCATGGCTCGGAGACCGCGAAACGGGTGGCGGAGATCCGTGGCCGGTGGAAAATCCCCGTCATGAAGGTCGTCAAGGTGGCGCGGGCGGCCGACCTGGAGCCGGTTGCGGCCTTCGAGCCGGTGGCCGACCGCTTGCTGTTCGACGCCAAGCCGCCGGCCTCTCGGGCCGATGCTCTGCCGGGTGGGAATGCGCTCTCCTTCGATTGGCGGTTGCTGACGGGCCGACGCTGGCAGCGTCCCTGGATGCTCTCCGGCGGGCTGACGCTGGACAATCTGCGCGAGGCGGTCCAGATAACGGCGGCGCCGGCCGTCGATGTCTCCAGCGGCGTCGAGGAGGCACCTGGCCTGAAAAGCCCCGAGAAGATCCGCGACTTCCTGGCTCTCTGTCGGGACCTCTGATCGTCGTTGCGTTGCCCGCTGGCGCCTGATGGGGCAGAGTCGGGCGCGACGACAGCTTATGAATGTGTAGAGAAAACCGTGTCGATTGCCGAAAAACTGAATACCTACAAGAGTGGCCCGGACGAGCAGGGCCACTTCGGCCGCTTCGGCGGCCGCTTCGTGGCCGAAACCCTGATGCCGCTCATCCTCGAAGTCGAACAGGCTTACAAGGACGCGCGCCGGGATCCGGTTTTCCAGAAAGAGATGGACGACTACGCCCGCCACTACGTCGGTCGGCCGAGCCCGCTCTATCACGCCGAACGGCTGACGGAGGCCTTGGGCGGCGCCAAGATCTACTTCAAACGCGATGAGCTGAACCACACCGGCAGCCACAAGATCAACAACTGCATGGGCCAGATTCTCCTGGCCCGCCGCATGGGCAAGACCCGAATCATCGCGGAGACCGGGGCCGGTCAGCACGGCGTCGCGGTGGCCACGGTCTGCGCGCGCTTCAACCTGCCCTGCGTGGTCTACATGGGCGCCACCGACATCGAGCGACAGCAGCCCAATGTCTTCCGCATGAAGTTGCTGGGGGCCGAAGTGCGGCCCGTGACGAGCGGCACCGGCACCCTGAAGGACGCCATGAACGAGGCGCTGCGCGACTGGGTCGCCAACGTCGAGGAGACCTTTTACATCATCGGCACGGCGGCCGGCCCGCACCCCTATCCCATGATGGTGCGCGACTTCCAGTCTGTGATCGGCACGGAGCTGCGCGAACAGATGCAGGAGGCGGAGGGGCGCCTGCCGGACTCCCTGGTGGCCTGCATCGGCGGCGGCTCCAATGCCATGGGCCTGTTCTATCCCTTCCTGGATGACGCGGAGGTACGGGTCATCGGGGTCGAGGCGGCCGGCAAGGGGATCGCCACGGGCGAGCATGCCGCCAGCCTCAGCGGCGGCCGACCCGGCGTTCTGCACGGCAACCGCACCTACCTGCTGCAGACCGACGAGGGGCAGATCGTCGATGCCTACTCGATCTCCGCCGGTCTGGACTACCCAGGCATCGGGCCGGAACACGCCTGGCTGAAGGAGTCGGGTCGGGTCGAGTACGTCAGCGTTACCGATGCCGAGGCTTTGGAGGCCTTCAAGCTCTGTACCCGGATGGAGGGCATCATCCCGGCCCTGGAGCCGGCCCATGCCCTGGCCCACGTCGCCAAGTTCGCACCGACCCTGCCCAAGGATCACCTGCTGGTCATGAATCTCTGCGGACGCGGCGACAAGGACGTCTTCGCCGTGGCCAAGCACTTGGGAGAGGACTTGGCATGAGCGCCGGCGCCGCTTCCCTTGCAGCCGACTCCGCGCAAAGCCGTCTGGAAAAACGTTTCGCCGAGCTGAAAGCCGCAGGCCGGGCCGGCTTGGTGACCTACTTGACGGCTGGAGATCCGGACGTGGCGACCTCGCTGGAGATTCTCCGCGGTCTGCCCGCAGCCGGGGCCGACGTGATCGAGATCGGCATGCCCTTTTCCGACCCCATGGCCGACGGTCCGGCGATTCAGGCGGCCTCCCTGCGGGCGCTCGACGCCGGTATGACGCTGGCCAAGACCCTGGATCTGGTCGCTGCTTTCCGCGAGACGGACGACGCGACGCCGGTCGTACTGATGGGCTACTACAATCCGATCTACGCCCTGGGCAACGACGTCTTCTTGCGGCGTGCGGTGGAGGCCGGCGTGGATGGGCTGATTGTCGTGGATCTGCCGCCGGAAGAGGATAGCGAGCTTTGCCAGCCGGCGCGCGCGGCCGGTCTGCACTGGATCCGCCTGGCGACCCCGACCACCGACGACAAGCGTCTGCCGCGGGTCCTGGCCGAGGTCTCCGGCTTCCTCTACTACGTTTCGGTCATGGGGATCACCGGTACCAAGTCCGCGACCCGTGCCCAAGTTACGGAAGCGGTCACGCGCCTGCGGCGCCATACCGACGTCCCCATTGCCGTTGGGTTCGGCATCAAGACGGCCGACGCGGTGCGCGAGGTCGGCTCCGTGGCCGACGCTGCCGTGGTCGGCTCGGCGCTGGTGGAGCGGGTGCGCAGCAACCTCGACGACACGGGCCGGGCGAGGCCAGGGCTGGCCGAGGATGTGCAGGGCTTTGTGCGTGAATTGGCGGGAGGCCTGAAGACGTGAACTGGATCAGCGACTATGTCCGCCCCCGTATCCGCTCACTGATCGCCAAGCAGGACGTTCCGGAAAACCTCTGGGAAAAGTGCGGCTCCTGCGGGCAGATGATCTTCCACCGGGAGTTGGAGGCTAACCTTCGGGTCTGCACCAACTGCGGCCATCATATGCGCATCGGTGCCGAACGGCGGCTGAAACTGCTGTTCGACGGGGGCGAGTATCAGACCATCGAACTGCCGGAAACGCCGGCAGACCCGCTCAAGTTCCGCGACCGCGAGCGCTACAGCGATCGCCTCAAGAAGGCCCGCAGCAAGACCGGACATCAGGACGCCATCCTGGTGGCCCATGGCACCATCGGCGGTCACAAGGCTGTCGTCGCTTGCTTCGACTTCGGTTTCATGGGTGGTTCCATGGGTATTGCCGTTGGCGAAGCGTTGCTCGCGGCCTCGCGCCTGGCCGTGTTGCAGGAGGCGGCTTTGATTGCCGTGCCGGCCTCCGGCGGAGCGCGGATGCAGGAGGGGATCTTGTCCTTGATGCAGCTTCCCCGCAGCGTCATCGCCGTCGAAGAAGTCAAGGAGGCGGGCTTGCCCTACCTCGTGCTGCTGACCGATCCGACGACCGGAGGCGTCTCCGCCTCCTTCGCCATGCTCGGCGATATCCAGATTTCCGAGCCCGGAGCCGTGATCGGCTTCGCCGGTCAGCGGGTGATCGAGGAGACGATCCGCGAATCTCTGCCCGAGGGGTTTCAGCGGGCTGAATATCTGCGCGACCACGGCATGATCGATATGGTGGTCGAGCGCAAGGATCTGAACGCGACCATCGGCAAGCTCTTGTCGCTACTGACGGCTACGGCGCCACTGGCCGAGGTCGTGCCGCTCGACGTTACCAAGGCAGCCGGAGAACCCTCGGGCGAGACGCTCGACGAGCTCGAGCCGGCAAGTCCGCAAGCCGGAGCTGGTGTTGGGGATCCGGCGTCCGGCGACCCGGAGACGGAGTCGCGCGGCGCGTGAGCCAGAGCAGCGATGCCGTCCTGGAACGGCTGACCCGGCTCCATCCAAAGATCATCGACCTTTCGCTGGGACGGATCGAGCGGTTGCTGTCGCGGCTCGGTCGTCCGGACAGGCGACTGCCGCCGGTGGTGCATGTCGCCGGTACCAACGGCAAGGGCTCCGTCATCGCCTTGCTACGGGCGATGCTGGAGGCGGACGGCCAACGCGTGCACGTTTACACCTCTCCGCATCTGGTGCGCTTTCATGAGCGGATTCGCCTCGCGGGTGAGCCGGTTCCCGAAACCGACCTCTTGGCACTGTTGGAGATCTGCGAGGCGGCAAACGGCGAGGCGTCGATCACCTTCTTCGAGATCACCACGGCCGCGGCCTTTCTGGCCTTCGCTCAGTCTCCCGCCGACGTCCTGCTGCTCGAGGTCGGCCTTGGCGGGAGGTTGGACGCGACCAACGTGATCGCCCGGCCGGCCCTCACTGCGATCACCCCGGTATCGATGGATCACATGCAGTATCTGGGCGAGACGCTTCCCGAGATCGCCTTGGAGAAAGCCGGGATCCTGAAGCCAGACGTAACCGCCGTGATCGCTCGCCAGAGGCCGGAGGCCGCAGCGGTCATCGCCGCGCGTGCGGCCGAGGTGGGGGCGCCGCTGCTGCGGCGGGACCAGGAATGGGAGGTCGTACCGCAAGCGGATGGCTTTCGCCTGCGCGACGGTGCCGAAACCTTGCAGCTGCCGCATCCGGCTTTGATCGGTGCCCATCAGCTCGACAATGCGGGTCAAGCCGCCGTTCTGGCGCGCCGGCTCGGCCTTCCGGCCACGGCCATTGCCGCAGGTCTGCGCTCCGTCCGTTGGCCGGCCCGCCTGCAGCATTTGACCACGGGGCCGTTGGTCGCGGCCCTGCCCCAGGGCTGGCAGCTCTGGCTGGACGGTGGCCACAATGCCCAGGCTGGGGAGATGCTGGCGGCCGAGGCCGCCGGCTGGTCGGACCCGCTCGATCTCGTCTATGGCATGCTGAATACCAAGGCGGCGGCGGATTTCCTGAGGCCCCTCGCGGGGTCCGTGCGTCGCCTGCGGGCTGTCGCGATTCCCGGCGAGGCGAATTCTCTCAGCGCCGAGGAGGCTGCGGCTCACGCCCGAGCCTGCGGAATCGCCGCTGCGCCCGCCGGCGACCTGGAGCAGGCCGTGGCGGAGCTGATGGCGTCCGCAGAGCGACCGGCGCGCATCCTCATCTGCGGCTCGCTCTATCTCGCCGGGAAGGTCTTGGCAGAGCACGGGTGAGCAGCTAGACCGGAGGCGGCGTTCAGGAGGCGCCCGCCATGGCAACTGCACCGACCACGCCCCCAGGCCTCGCCGGCAAGGCCTCGCAGGCGCCGCTGCCGCCGCCGATCGTCGGCGACCTGCTGCCGGACTTCCAGTTGCAGGATCAGTCGATGCGTGTCTCGGTTCTCTCCACCCAGGCACTGGGCCATCCCGTCGTTCTGCTGCTGACTCCGGATCCGGGTGCGCCGGCTGCGGCCAAGCTGCTACGGACCTTCGCCGAAGTTTGGGAGGAGCTTGGCGAGCGGGTTCACTTCTTCTGCATCACCGCCGTCCCGCCGGAGGTCAACGCCAAGGCCCGGAGTCTGGCGAACCTGCCTTTTGCGCTCCTGTCGGACCCGCAAGGCCAGGTGGCCGGAGGACTCGGTTATCCTTGGCGGCGTCAGGCCGACCCCTTCGCCGCACCGCAGTGTCTGCTGCTGATCACCGACGCCAACCGGCGGATTCGGCTGATCGATCCGGCCGCGGCCGATCCACTCGCCCAGGTCCGTGCCTATCTGGCGGCGCAGCCGCATCGGCAGGCACGGCTGTTCCAGGGGCCGCTGGCGCCGGCGATTTACGTTTCCGATGTGCTGGAGCCCGAGCTCTGCGCGCGGCTGATCGCGCTGCATGCGACCGAGAACGAGCCCTCCGGTGTGCTGCGCGACGTGGCGGGGGGCGGGCGCAACATCGAGGATTCGCAGGTCAAGAACCGACGCGACCACTACCTTAAGGAGCCGGGGCTCGTGGCGACGGTCAAGTTGCGGTTCCTGCGTCGTCTGCTGCCTGAGATCGCCAAGGCGACCTTCTACCGCGTGACCGCCTTCGAGGAGTTCAAGGTGGTCCGCTATGACGCGGAAAGCGGCGGCTTCTTCAAGCCGCACCGGGACAATAATACCCTCTCCGGCGCCCATCGGCGCTTTGCCGTGACCCTCAACCTCAACGCCGAGGACTACGACGGCGGAGAGCTGACCTTTCCGGAATACGGGCCCGACCTCTTCAAGCCGGCCAGCGGCGATGCCGTCGCCTTTTCCTGCTCCTTGCTGCATGAGGCGCTGCCGGTCGCCAGAGGGCAGCGCTATGTTCTGCTGGCCTTCCTCTTCGGTGAGGACGCCAAGCGGGTCCGCGCCCCAGTTCGCCGATAACCGGCTGCGGGTCTATGCGGAGGCCAAAGCAAAACGCCCCGACCACAGAAGCCGGGGCGTTGCCGATTGTCGTCCGTGCCGGATGGCCGGGATCTCAGATACTGTCCTCGATCCACTGTTGCAGGGCACCCTTCGGCAGGGCCCCGACCTTGGTGGCGGCCACCTGGCCGTCCTTGAAGATCATCAGCGTGGGGATTCCGCGTACGCCGTAGCGTGCCGGTGTCGAGGGATTGTCGTCGATGTTCAGCTTGGCGATCCGCGCCTTGCCGTTCAGGTCCTGGGCGATCTCCTCCAGGGCCGGTGCGATCATCTTGCAGGGGCCGCACCACTCGGCCCAGAAGTCCACGACGACAGGCAGGTCGGCCTTGATGACGTCGGAGTCGAAGCTCGCGTCGCTGACGTGGTCGATGCTCATAGTTGGGTTCCTTGCGTTTTCCGGTATCGGGGCGGTTCACTGGTTCGCGATTTTCGTGTCGCGCCGTACCCCGACGGTTGTCTCGCTGAATATGGCGAGCGCCCGCTTGCAGCGTCAAGATGAGGCGGGGGTCGCCAGCGGTGCATAAGCTGCAAGGCTGGTCTCCGGCAGCGGCATCAGCCGCGGGCCGTCCGTCCACAGCAGCGCCGTTTCGACCGGCCGGTCGGGGTAGAGGCGGGCCAGAATCGCCCGGTAGAGCGCCATCTGGCGCAGGTAGATCGGCGCTACATCGACCAGGCTTTCCGGGGCCGGGCGGTTTGTCTTGAAGTCCACGACAAGCACTTTGTCCGGGAGGATGCAAAGTCGGTCGACCTGGCCGCTGACCGCCTCCGGGCCGTCCGCACCTTCGATCAGTCCCACGATCGGGGCCTCCGCGACGCTATCGGGGGCAAAAAGCGCCGCGAAGTCGGGATGATCGAGCACCGCGAGGACTTCCGCCGTCAGTGCTTCGATGCCTTCGCCCGCGAAACTCAGGGCTTGGGCCGAGAGATAGCGCTTGGCGGCCTCCGCGCGCGCTTCGGGCGGCAGGTCGGGCAGCGATTGCAGCAGGCGGTGAATTGCGCGTCCGCGCGCGAAGCGTTGACCACCGTCGTCACTCAGGGGCGACCGCAGGGCCGGCTCCTCGGCGCTGGGCCGGGAGGGCGTTAGCGGTCTGGGGGGGCTTGGTTCGGCCAGTGGCCGGCGACTTGCCCAAGCCGGCAGGATCCAGTCGGGTGGGATTCGGTCTGGGGGAGCCAGCAGAGGCACCTCCGGCGCCGGCATGGCTGTTTGCGCCGCAGCGATTCGCAACCCTGGCCCGCTCCATCCGCTGGCCGTCGTTTCGGTAAAGTCGAAGGCGATCCGCTCGGCAGTCGCCGTCCAGGCCTTTTCGCAGAGCTTGTACCAGCAGTCTTCAGGTGTGTGCGTACGTGTCTCATAGCCACAGACATACAGACGGTCTTCCGCCCGCGTCAAAGCCACGTACAGGAGCCGCTTGTACTCATCCTGGCCGGCGATTTCGAGCCTTCTCCGTGCTGCGGCGGTCACCGAATCCTCGACGGACCTGCGCGGCGCCCAAGCAGGTATGGAGCCGTCATCTCCGTTGAGCCAGACGACACGGTCGCTGTGGTGCGGCGTCTGCATACTGTCCGGCAGGAAGACGACCGGTGCCTGCAGGCCTTTGGCACCATGGACTGTCATCACACGTACGCTGGCTCCGGCAACCTCGGCGTCGCGCTTGATCTCCTGTGCACCGATCTCCATCCAGTGAAGAAAGCCTTCCAGACTCGGCGTATGTTCGGCTTCGTAGCTGAGCGCGAGGCCCAGGAACTCTTCAATCGGGTCAGCGGCGTCTGGACCCAGCCGTTCGAGCAGTCGAGATCGTGCCTCTTCGGCACCCAGCAACTCGGCGAAGAACTCGTAAGGCGGCACCAGATCTGCGCGCCCACGCTGCACCCTCAGGAAATTCAAGGCTGCACGATAGACCGGGTCTTGCCGCGCATGCCGCTCCAACGACTGCCAGAGACGATGTTCGCGGTTCCAGGCCAGGTGGTAGAGCTGCTCCTCGCTCAGTCCGACAAGCGGGCCTTTCAGGACGCAGGCGAGGGTGAGGTCGTCCTCCGGCAGCAAGCAGGCGCGGGCCAGCGCGACCAGATCCATCACCGCCAGTTGTTCGGTCAGCACCATGCGGTCGATCCCAGCGACGGGAACCGCTCTCTGTTTGAGTGCGCGGATCAACTCTTCGACGAAGGCGTTGCGCCGCCGCACTAGAACCAGGATATCACCGGGCTTGATCTGACGGTCGCGGGACGCCAGCCAGGCGTCGTCACCGGGTTGAACCGTCTCGGCTTGAGTCCATCGGCGGATCGTCTCGGCCAGCAGTTCGGCCAGGCGCGCGCGGGGACTCGTCTCAGCGCTGCGTTCCGTCGGGGGGCTCCAGACCTCCGGGTCGGCTCGGTCTTCCGGTGAAACCGGCGGCCAGAGCTCGACACAGCCGGCTTGGCCGACGCGCACCGGATCATGGTTGCGCCAAGGTTCGCCGAAGGTCACACCGTCCCGCTGGGCCGTCTCCGCGAAGAGAGCGTCCACGGCGTCCAGCACCGGCGCTACGGAGCGGAAGGAGTGGACCAGATCGACCGGCTGCCAACCGCGCTCGGCCTGGCGGACGCGCTGCGCGAAGTGGCCGCGCATGCGCAGAAACTCAGCCGGATTGGCACCTTGGAAAGAGTAGATGGACTGCTTGGGATCGCCAACGGCGAAAACGCTGCGCGCGGGCTGGTCTTGCGCTGGCGGATCGGCGCCGAGGCCGGCGAAGAACTCCTCCGTCAGCAGCTCGACGACGCGCCATTGGTCCGGATTCGTGTCCTGCGCCTCGTCGATCAGCAGGTGATCCAGGCCGCCATCCAGCTTGTAGAGGACCCAAGGCGCGATCGCCGGCTGTTCCAGCAGGGCGCGGCTGGTCTGGATCAGGTCTTCATAATCCAGCCGGGCCTTTTGGCGTTTGGCGGCCTCGTAGGCGTCGAAGATTGTTCCGGTGAGTTGAAGTAATGCCTCGCTGGCCTCGGCGACCGTTGCGGCCTTCAAGCGTTCGCGCAGCGCCGTCAGTCGCTCGGCCTCGGCTGCCAAAACGACCTCGGCGCCCGGCATAACCTTCAAAGTCGCCTTGGTCACCAGGCGTGTTCGGGGTTCGCCGTCCTGCTTGAAGAAAGCGGAGAGATAGGTTTCCCAGCGGTCCGGTCGGCCCTCCAAGGTCTCAACCCAATCCGCGATGGCTTTACCTGCCGTCGCGTCGGTCTTGCCGCCACTCCGTTGCATCGCCTGGGCGACTGCCCGCAGATCTGCAGAGTCCAGAGCCGGATCGTTGCAGGCCTCGGCCAGAAGGTCCTTGTAAGTCTGTTCCTCCGCCAGCCCGAGTCGGCTCCGCAGTGCCTTCACCAGGCCGTCGGTTCCTAGAAACCTGCGCCGGGCTCCGGCCAGTTGGGCGCGCCGGCCGAGCAACTCTCTCAGAAGCTTGTCGAAGTCCTCTTCATTCACCCAGGCCCCGACCGTGGCCAACGCTTGACCGAGCGGGCCGCCATCGTCCGCTGCACGGGCCAGCACCTGCGCCTTTGCGTCGGCCATCGTCTCTCGCGCCGTCATCTCGTCCATCAACTCGAAATGCGGGGCGATCTCGGCCTCGATCGGAAAGCGGGCGATTAGCGATTGGCAAAAACTGTGGATGGTCTGAATCTTCATGCCGCCCGGCACTTCGAGGACGCGTGCAAAAAGGGCGCGGACCTTTGCCAGGTCATCCGCACCGGGCGAAACGCCGGTCAGGGCCTGCACCTCCGAGCGAAGCTGCAGCTCAGGTAGCGCTACCCAGGCGGTGAGGCGGCGGGCCAAGCGGGTCTGCATCTCCGCGGCGGCGGCTCGGGTAAAGGTCAGGCAGAGGAGCCGTGCCGGATCGGCTCCCGCCAGAAGCAACGCCAAAACCCGGTCCGTCAGGACCTTTGTCTTGCCGGTCCCGGCTGAGGCCGAGACCCAGACGCTGGCCCGTGGATCCGCAGCCTGAGCCTGGGCGCGGCCGGCCTGTTCGAGTTTTCCAGCGCGTTGGGCCTCGTGTGAGAGACTCGCGGAAGGTCCGGCAGCCATCAGCCCTCCTCGACCTCTGCGGCGGTCCACTCCTTGACCCTGGCCAAATGTTCGTAGTCGCTGTAGCGCGGCGCCCAATCGGGGCGTGGCCGGGCGTGATAGGGCGTGCTCGGATCTCGGAAACGCGTGACCAATGCCGCGAGACCGTTCCGCGCCTGGACTGCAAGATCCTCGATCGCCGGCGTCTCCTTGCCTGGCTTGAGCGTTTTGATTTCGCCGGGCGGATGCCCTCCGCTCAGGCGCCAGAAGGCAAGTTCGGCCACCTCGGCAGGCGGCAGTCCCTCGAACCCGCCGGCCAGCGCGATGACCGCCTCAAGCGGTAGCTGCGGAGAAAAGCCGAGGCGCAGGGATTTCGAACTCGGCGCCGTACCGGTCTTGTAGTCGATCAGCGCCAGACCGCCGTCGATCAGCCGCTCGATCCGGTCGGCACGTGCGCGCAGTTCAAACCCCTCGATATCGATCCGGCCTTCGATCTCGCTCAGCAGCTCCGTAAGTTGCGGTCGCCGCTCCGCCTCCCTGTTCGACACCCAGGCCGCGATGCGGGCGAAGCGCGGCCACCAAAAGGCGAAGAGAGTCGGACGGTGCCGAATGCGTTGAAAAACCGCGCGGCCGTGGTTCAGGAGCTGCGCTTCCGCATCCGGCGGTAGGGTGACGGGCCAAGCTTTGGTGAAAGCCTCCAGGGCGTCGTGCACGATCAGTCCCTTGTCGGCGGCGCCCGGTTCCTCGTCGAGCGCCGGAAGCTTTCGGAGCTTCAGGATGTGGCGTGCGTAGATGGCGTAGGGGTCGCGCATCCAGGTCTCGACCTGAGTGACGGACAGGCCCCTGGGCCGTGCGGCGGCTGGCGGCGTCGGCGACGGCGGATCGCAGGGTCGGTAGGCCTTGGCCGCATCGAGCGCCTCGACGCGGGTCGCCCAAAGTGCGCTCTCGTCGGCCAGCGCAGATGGTCTGCCGAGGAGGTTACACAGCGCGTCGAGCCGCAGCAGCCAGCGTGACGGAACGGTCGGTGTTCCTTCGACGCGCTCCGCGCGGGTCAGGATCACCTCGGGCGCGCTCGCCGCCTGGGTAAAGTCGTGCGCCGCCAAACCGATCTTGCGCTCGACGGGAGGCAGGCCGAAGGCGGCCCTCATTGGCCGGCTCATCCAAGGTCCCGGTTCGGTCTCGGCCGGCCAGGTTCCCTCGTTCAGGCCGGCCAGGATCAGGCGGTCGGCCTGTTGCAGCCTGGCCTCCAGCGGACCCAGAATGGCCAGCCGTGGATGGCCGCCATAGCGGCGGCGGACAGCGCGGCCGGTCATCAGAGCCTCCAGAACGGCCAGGTAGCGCGCGGCGGTCAGACCGCCTGCGGTCAAGGCACCGTCATGCAACTCTGCGAAGAAGGCTGCCGCTTCTTCCCCGGCTTCGCCGCGCCAGAGCCGGGTGGCGCCGGGTTCGCTGTCGCTAGCTGCCAAGGCCTCGGCAAAGGCAACGTGTGCTTCCGCCGTCTGCGCAAGACCGGCAGCCCTATTGTTCAGGAGCGTGGCGAAGCTGCGTGCCATGCCGGCCAGGTGCTGCAACCAGGGCACCATCGAACGGCCTGCCGTCTCCGCGCGCGCCGCCTCCAGCAGTCCGTCGAAGCCGGCCGGCGGGCGCGGGCCCCGCAGCACCGCGGTCTCCAGCCGGCGGACCTGCGTTCGAAAGCGGCCGGTCTCCTCGCCGCCGGCCGCGAGGGGGTGTTTCAGGGTCGCGAGCAGCGGCAGCGGTGCCAGCCGCTCCGCCACCATCTGCGCGGTGAGGCGCAGAAAGGCGCTGGGCGGCGTGGTGGCGAGCGGCCGTCCGGCCGAATCGTCCACCTCCAACCCCCAGCGGCGCAGTTCGGCCGCGACCCGGCGGGCGAGAGCGCGGTCGGGCGTGACCAAGGCGGCTCGTTTGCCAGGCGTGTCCAGTGTTTCGCGCAGCAGCAGAGCCACCGTGGTGGCCTCCGTTCCAGGGTCCGGACAGTCGATGCGGCGCAGACCCGTCAGAGCCCGCTCGGCCTCTTGAGCGGAGAAGTCGTTCGGCATCTCGGCCCAGCCGGAGGTTGCCGTCGCCGGCCAGAGCGCCGTGGCAATCAGACAGCGCCGGGCTGTGGCCGGCGTCTGACCCGATGTCCCGGTCGCCTCTTGCGATGTGGGCCAGTCTGCCACTTCCTTGCGGCCGATCTCCAGATGCCGCAGCAGACGGGCGAGTGTGTGCTGCGGATGGCTGGGCGCCTCCAGCACTTGCGCCCAGGCGGTTTCCGGCATCTCGCGGTCGAGGCCTGGCAGGATCACGGCGCCGTTCGGCAGCCCGGCGATAACCTTGAGCAACTCGGCCGTGGCGGGAATCGAGCCGGTGGAGCCGGCGGCGACGACAGGGCCTTGCGGCGGTTCGGCCAGCCAAGCCGCCGCCTGCGCCTCCAGCAGCCGGCGACGGCGCTCGGCCGCGCCGAGGGTTCCGAGGTCTCGCTGGATCTCCGGCCAGCTATCGGTGACGATCCGCAGGAAGTCCAAGGTCTTCTGCCAATGGACCGCGTAGTCTTCGGGTGCCAGGCGGGCGAGTTCGGCGAAGTCCAGACCCTCCGTCTCCACGGAGTCGATCAGCCGCCCCAGTTCACCGGCCAAGCGGATGGCCTGATCTTCCGCCGGCGCAGCCGTGTCGCCGCGTTGCTCCGCCCAGCGCAATACGAGGCGGGCGAGTAAAAGTTGGCGGGTCACGCCGGGCAGTTCCGGTGGCAGGTCGGCAGCTATGCCAGTGCTGCCGAAAGCATGATCCAAGCCGGTTGGCTCGCCGGAGATCAGCAGCTCGTCGGCGTCGATCTCGCCCAGTGGCCGGATGCGTGGCAGCAGGAGTGCCTGCCCTCCGGCGACGCGCAGGAAGGCCTCGGACAAGGCCCGTCCGGCGCGACGGGTCGGGAGCAGCAATTGGATCCTGGAGAGATCCAGTGGATCGGTGGAACGGGCCAAGAGGCCGCGGGCGAGGGCATCGACGAAGCCGACCTCGGGATCGATGCTATAGACCTTCGGCTGCGCTCCCTCCACCGACCTGCCGTTCCTTCCGACCTCTCCCGGCCGTTCTATTCTTGAGCTGCCATCCGCTCTTCATGACCCCCGCCAAGTTCGAAGCGCAACTCCAACTCGGCCCGCTCCAAGTCCTCGGGGCGTCCAACGTGGTACCAAGCGCCATCGTGGCGTAATCCGAAGAGCCGCTGACGTTCGATGGCGCGATCGTAAATCAGATTGAGCGAAAAGGCGCCGTCCGGCGTCGTTGCGAAAAGCTCGGGCTTCAGGACCTGGACGCCGGCGAAGGTGAAGGGCGCAATCTCGCGCTCGCGGCGCCGGCGCAGGCGACCCTGCGGATCCATCACGAAGTCGCCGGGACCGTCATAGCCGATCGCGACCGGGCTCGGCTGAAGCAACAGCAGGGCATCCATTCGCTCGGGATCCCAGTAGCGCCGCAGCCGCTCGAGGGTCGGTTGGTACCCATCCAGCCAGACGACGTCGCCATTGCAGACGAAAAACGGTGCGGTACCCAGTTCCGGCAGGGCCTTCTTGACCCCGCCGCCGGTTTCCAGCAGTTCCGCTTCCTCACTGAAGACCAGTGGCGGCGCGACGCAGTCCGCCAGGTGGTCGCGCAACCTGCTGCCGAGATGGTGCAGATTCACCACCGCTTTCTCGATCTCAGCGGCGGCGAGGCGCGCGAGAACGCGATCGATCATCGGCACGCCGTGGACCGCGATCATCGGCTTGGGGGTCGTTTCTGTCAGTGGGCGCATCCGCTCGCCGCGGCCGGCGGCCAGCACCATGGCACGGGTCAGAGTCATCAGGCAGCCTCTTGCGGTGCGGGTGACAGGCGCAGATCCACCGGCCAGTGCGCGGCAAACCAAGCGTTTACGGGTTCGAGCGCGGGATGCGCCAGACTACGATTCAGATGTCGCCAAGTCCGTGGAATGTGGCGTAGGTAGCCCGCTTTGCCGTCGCGCCGGTCCAGGCGGGTAAAGACACCGACGATCTTGGCGGCGCGCTGGGCGCCGAGAATCGCATAGCCGTCGCGGAAGGCGGCGCCGTCCAGCTCCGGCAGGGCCGCGAAGTAGGCGGCCAGCGATGCCTCCACCGTTTTCGGCGCGATGTCTCGGCGCGCGTCCTCCAAAAGGGACACCAGATCGTAGGCCGGGTGACCGATCAGCGCATCCTGGAAGTCCAGCAGTCCGACCGCGGCGGGACCGTCCCGCTGCGGCAGGACCATGAGATTGTCGACATGGAAGTCGCGCAGGGCCAGAGTGGGCGTCAGCGCCTCCAGCCGCGCAAAGGCCTCACGCCAGGCGTCGTCGTAGGCGGCCGCGATGTCCGGCTTCAAGGCGTTGCCCTGAAGGGCCGGCCAAGTCCAGTCGGTCAGGAGCCGGACCTCGCGCAGCAACTCCTCGATGCCGTAACGGTCTAACTCCACCGCCGTTTCCGGTCGCCAGCGGCGTTGCAGGGCGACCAGGGTTTCGACCGCTTTCGCATAGAGTTGCCGCTCATCGGCGCCTTCCGCCAGCGCGACGGTGAAGGTTCGATCGCCGAAATCCTCCAGCAGCGCGAAGCCCTCGGCCTCGTCGGCTGCGATGATCGCCGGCGCCGAGAGCTCGAAGGTCCGAAGCAGTCGTGCAATTCTGAGGAACGCTGCAGGTTTCTCCTTTTCCGGGGGCGCATCCATCAAGACGGCTGTCTGCACGCCTCGGCGCAGTCGGTCATACCGGCGGAACGAAGCGTCGGCCGCCAAGACGGCACGGTCGCTCAGATGCCAACCGTGCTCCGCCAGGAAGCCCAACAAGCGCGTCTCTCGGTCACCAACCGTCATGGTCCGGCCAATTCCTGCGCCTGTGCGGCCAGCCGTGCGGCCCAGGCACCCTGCCCGCACAGGGTGGCAAGGCGGGTTTGCTCGTGCGCCGCGTCGGCCAACGGCGTGGCCAGGTGCAGGTCCAGCCGATCGCGTGGCAGTTGGCTGCCTAGGCGCTCCGGCCATTCGATCAGGCTGATTCCCTCGGCCAAGGCCTCCTCCAACCCGAGTTCCCAGACTTCGTCCGGATCCTTCAATCGGTAGAAGTCGAAGTGCCAGACCTGCCGGTCGCCGCGTTCGTAGACCTGGGCCAGGGTGAAGGTGGGGCTCGGCACCTCTTCGGCCGGGCCGGGCAGGGCGTTGATCAAGGCGCGACAGAAGGCCGTCTTTCCGGCGCCCAGACCACCGCTCAAGGCCACGACATCTCCCCGGCGCAGCAGCGGCGCCAGACGCGCAGCCAATACCTCCGTCGCCGCTTTGTCGGAGAGCTGCACCTCAACGCGCGTTTCCTCTGGAACTGGCAACCCCATGCGGCTGCCTTGTACACGTGGCCGCGCGCGCCCGTCCAGCCGGGCGGAACCTTGCCATTGCCGAGACAGCCTGCCATGTAGCGAATTACCCAACGGCCTCAACAACAGACCCAGTCTCGTCGCTCCATGACCCAGAACACTCAGACCATCAACGGAGAGACCGACGGCGGCGGAACCGGCGCCGCCCAGTCCGTCGACGTCGCCATTGTCGGTGCCGGCCCGGTTGGCCTCTTCGCCGTTTTCGAACTCGGCATGCTGAAGATGCGCACGGCGGTAATCGATGTGCTGGAGGCGGTCGGCGGCCAGTGCGCGGCGCTTTATCCTGAAAAGCCGATCTACGACATCCCCGGCTACCCCAAGGTTATGGCTTACGATTTGATCGAGAAGCTTGTCGAGCAGGCCGCACCTTTCGATCCCAGCTATCATCTGGGCCAACAGGTCGAGCGGCTCGAGCGAACGGCGGAGGGACGTTGGCGGCTGACGACCTCGAAGGGCGTGATAATCGAGGCGACGGCGGTCGTGATCGCCGCCGGCGTTGGTGCCTTTGGACCGAACCGGCCGCCTTTGACCGGGTTGGAGGGCTACGAGGCAAGCGGGGCGGTGCAGTACATGGTGCCCAAACCCGAGGCCTTTCGCGACAAGCGGCTGATCATCGCCGGCGGCGGCGACTCGGCGCTCGACTGGGCGCTCAATCTGGCACCGCTCGCCCGGTCCGTGGCCGTGGTTCATCGTCGTGCCAAGTTCCGCGCTGCACCGGACAGTGTCGCCAAGCTGTATGCCCTTGCCGCCGCTCCGGACAGCGGTGTCGAGTTGGTGGTGCCGTATCAGTTGCAGGGACTGGAGGGCGACGGGGACAGACTGTCGGCCGTCGCCGTGCAGGACTTGGAGGGCAATGAGCGCCGACTCGAAGCGGATATTCTTCTGCCGTTCTACGGTCTTTCCATGAACCTCGGCCCGATTGCCGACTGGGGCCTCGATCTGGAACGCAGTCATATTCTGGTCGATCCCGAAAACTGCGCGACTTCGGTACCGGGCGTCTTCGCCATCGGCGACATGGCGACCTACCCAGGCAAGCTGAAACTGATCCTCTGCGGCTTTTCCGAGGCCGCGATGGCGGCTCACGCCATCTACGCTCTTGTCCATCCCGGCGAAGCTCTGCACTGGGAGTACTCGACCACCAAGGGTCTTCCCGACGAAGACCGGCGCGACAGCGCGGCTTGAGCGAGCCCTCGAAGAGCGCTCTATCTGTTACTCGACCGACTTGACGCGAGGCTCGGAGATCGGTCGGGAGGCCGAGTCCACGCCCGTCTCCGCACCGGTTTCGACATCTGCTTCGAGAGCTTCGTTCAGATCCGGCAAGCGGCAGGTCACCTGAGTTCCAGCACCTGACGTCGAGCGCAGTTCGACCCGTCCGCCGTGCAACTCGATCAGCGATTTGACGAGAGACAAGCCAAGGCCGACGCCGACATGGCGCTCGGCCTTGGTTCTGCCGCGCTCGAATCGGCCGAAAACCCGCGTCTGGTCCTGAAGCGGAATGCCCGCACCGGTATCGGAGACGGAGAGCAACACCTCGCCGGGAGCACGCACGGCCGTCAGATGGATACGTCCGCCTTCCGGCGTGAACTTGATCGCGTTGGAAAGAAGATTGAAGAGAGCCTGAACGATGCGTCGCTGATCGCAGAGCAGCGAACCGAAGTCGGCGGGGCAGTCGACCGAGAGATCCAGTCCCGCGCTGCGCACTCTTTCGCGCACCAATCCCCCGACGTCGGTCAGGAGGTCGGGTATCGAGACCGAGGATCGCTCGAGGATCAGATAGCCGGCTTCGATCGAGGCCAGGTCCAGAATATCGTTGATCAAGGCGATCAGCCGTTGGGAAGAGTCCACGATCGCATGGCTGTATTCCCGCTGCCGTTCGCTCAACGGGCCAAAATATTGATTTTCCAGGATTTCGGCGAAACCGATGATCGCGTTGAGCGGTGTCCGCAGCTCGTAGGAAATGTTGGCGATGAACTCCGACTTAAGCCGGTCGGTGGTCTCCAGCGCCTCGTTGCGCTCGCGCAGGGCCCGTTCGACCCGGGTGGAGTCGGTCACGTCGACGTAGGTGAAGAGGCTGGCACCGTCAGGCAGCATGACCTGGGTCCAGTCGAGTTGCGTTCCATCGGCGCGTTCCAGGCGGCCACTGGCTTCCCGCGGTTCCGTGCTGGCGACGACCATCTCCTCCGCCAATTTGCTCCAGATGTCGTCGTCGACGTCATAGAAGTCTCTGGTGCGCTGCACGATCTCCCGGACATGTGGCCGGTTGTCGAGCAACTCGCCCGGCAGATTCCACGTCTGGGCAAAGGCTGGATTGTAGAGTTTGAGACGGCCGTCGGCGCCGTAGACCGCAACGCCCTCGAAGAGGTTGTCCAAGGTCTCTCGCTGGACCTCCAGCAGGGTGTTGTAGGTACGCTCCAACCGCAAGGTATCGGTGACGTCTTCGTAGGTCAGCAGCACACCGCCAAAGGGGTGCGGGTTGATCACGAAGCGCAGGGTGGTGCCGTCCGGCAGATGCATCAGCTCCTCGACCGGCTCGATCACCCGCTGGAAACTGCGGAGCTGC
This sequence comes from Algihabitans albus, assembly GCF_003572205.1. Lineage (NCBI taxonomy): Bacteria > Pseudomonadati > Pseudomonadota > Alphaproteobacteria > Rhodospirillales > Rhodovibrionaceae > Algihabitans > Algihabitans albus. The sequence goes on along the minus strand of NZ_QXNY01000004.1, from coordinate 151,120 downwards.
TGGGACTTAAATTCGCCGAAGTCGGCCTGCTCCGGCAGACGCCGGGCGGCACGGAGACGGTCCCAGACCTCTGCGATGTGCGGCTGGCCGGCCAGAAAGGCCTCGCCGAGCTGCCACAAGCGCGCGTAGGCCTGGTTGTAGAAGGTCAGGTGCATGTCCGGGCCGAGCACGGCGATCCCGACGTTGATGTTCTCCAATACGTCGCTCTGGGCCCGGTCATGACGTGCCAGCTCGGCGCGCAGCTCTTCGACCGCGGTCAGATCCCGGGCATGTCCGACCAGGGTGCCATCGGCCAAGGGCGTCTCGGTGATCTCCAGCAGTACCCGACGGCCGCCGGCGACGACATGAAAGGCCTGCGACCGACTCTCCCCACTACCGAGTGCCGCACGTGCCAACGCGTGCGCTGCTTCGCGGTCGTCGGCGTCGACCAGCTCTGCGTTGGTTGCCAGGGCCTGGCCGCGACCCAGGCCCACCGCGGCGAGATAGGCATCGTTGGCGTAAAGCAGCGAAAGATCGCTGCCACGCCACCAGACCGGCCGGGGCAGGCCGTTCATCAAGGCGTAGAGGTTGTCGCGCGCAGCCTCGGCTGTTTCGCGCAGGCGGCTTTCCTCGTCGCGCTCCGCCGCGACGCTGTCGGCCTGTGCCTGCGCTTTCAGCAAGTCCGCCTGAACCTGCCTGAGAGCCCTCTGGGCCGCCGTCTCTGCGGCGGCGTTGGTCGCCGCCTCCTTGCGGGCGCGCCAAAGCATGATCCCGGCCAAGCAAGCCAGAACCATGCAGACCAACGCTGCAATCCAGGCCGGAGTCATACCGTCCCAACGCTAGAGGCCGTGCCGAAGCTCTTGTGGTGGCACGCCCCTACCGTCCCCCTTGGAGCGCATTTTCACGCAAGTCGGAGTCTACGGGGAGATTCCGTCATCAAGCAAGCGGAGTGGTTGCGATCGAACGTCGGCGATTGAACCGCTGCATCACGCTGCACCCAGCAGCGCGTGATGCTGTCTAGTAGCGGTAGGCCTCGCCTTTGAAGGGGCCCTCGGTGCCCACGCCGATGTAGTCGGCCTGGTCCGTGGACAGCTTCGTCAGGTTGGCGCCGACCTTTGCCAGATGCAGTTCTGCAACCTTCTCGTCGAGCTTCTTGGGCAGCACGTAGACCTGCCGTTCGTAGCTGTCGGTGTTGGTCCAGAGTTCGATTTGGGCCAGCACTTGGTTGGTGAAGCTGGCGGACATCACGAAGCTGGGGTGACCGGTGGCATTACCCAGATTTACCAGACGCCCTTCCGACAGCAGGATGATCTTCTTGCCGTCGGGAAACTCCACCTGGTCGACCTGCGGCTTGACGTTGTCCCACTTCATGTTCCGCAGCCCCTCGATCTGAATCTCGGTATCGAAGTGGCCGATGTTGCAGACGATGGCGCGGTCTTTCATCGCGCGCATGTGCTCGACGGTAATGACGTCCTTGTTGCCCGTGGCCGTGACGAAGAGATCGGCGCGCGGTGCCGCCTGCTCCATCGTCACCACCTCATAGCCTTCCATCGCAGCCTGCAGAGCGCAGATCGGATCGACCTCGCTCACCATCACGCGGCATCCGGCGTTGCGCAGAGAGTCCGCCGAGCCTTTGCCGACGTCTCCGAAACCGCAGACCATGGCGATCTTGCCGGCCATCATCACGTCTGTGCCGCGGCGGATGGCGTCGACCAGGGACTCGCGGCATCCGTATTTATTGTCGAACTTGGACTTGGTGACGGAGTCATTGACGTTGATCGCGGGCGCCTTCAACGAGCCGGCCTTGGCCATCTGATAGAGGCGAATCACACCGGTGGTGGTTTCTTCCGAGATTCCGCGGACGTCCGCCATCAGCGGTGCGTAGTCCTCCTTATGCAGGAGCTGCGTCAGATCGCCGCCGTCATCCAGCACCATATTGATCTTCCAGCCGTCCGGCCCCGTGACGGTCTGTTCGATCGCCCACCAGAACTCTTCCTCGCTCATGCCCTTCCAGGCGAAGACCGGGATGCCTGCCGCGGCAATGGCGGCGGCAGCCTGATCCTGAGTGGAGAAGATGTTGCAGGAGGACCAGCGTACTTCCGCGCCCAGCGCGATCAAGGTCTCGATCAGGACCGCTGTCTGGATGGTCATGTGCAGACAGCCTGCGATGCGGGCGCCCTTGAGCGGCTTGGAGGCGCCATACTCTTCGCGCAAAGCCATCAGACCGGGCATCTCGGTCTCGGCGATCTCAATCTCCTTGCGGCCCCAGTCTGCCAAGGAGAGGTCCTTGACCTTGTAGTCGGTGAATTCGGCCATGGGAGAGCGGTCCTTCGGTCGATGGCCCCGAGCCTTTGGCTGCGGGAACGTTGCGGGAGACGTTCGAGATCTTTGGTTGGAAACCCTCGAGTCTGCGGGGGAGATAGCAGTATCACCCGCAGCCGGCAAGCTGCAGCCGGAGATAACGGCGAGGCTTCGAGAGAATAGGCCGCGTGACTCGTTTGTACCCGTTCAGACCACACCTCCCGCCGATCGCAACAGCCAGTGGAGGCGCAGGTTTCCTGTTATCTTTCGAAGTCTTCGATTCCGCTCTCGACATGACGGTGTTTCGCCTGCCGGGCTCTCGCATTGAAACGCGTCGGCTTGCCGTCAGGAACTCTGCTGCAGGCAGGCGCGCAGGGCGTCTGCATTGCGCCGCATCAGCTCGAAGTAAAGATCGGGGCCGTCCGGCAGGTCGGCGCCCAGGGGATCGAGGATGCCGGCCCGTGCCTGAGTCTCTTCGACCAGGATGCCGACTAGCCGTGATTCGAACTGCGGCTCGGCGAAAATGCAGGCGGCGCCGAGTTCGGCAATCTTATCGCGGATCTCCGCGATCCTGCCCGCGCCGGGGCTGCGGTCCGGCGACAGGGTGATCGAACCGACGGCGTTCAGGCCGAAGCGGTTCTCCAGGTACTGGTAGGCGTCGTGAAAGACGACGAAGGGTTCGCCTGCCACCGGTGCCAAGACAGCCTCCATCTCATCGGTCAGACTGGCAAGCCGCTCCAAGGTTTCGGTCGCGTTTCGCCGGTAGGTGTCGGCGTGATCGGGATCGATTTCGCCAAGCACCGTGGCGACGTGGCTGACGAAGAGTTGCGCATTCGCCGGGTCGAGCCAGTAGTGAGCGTTGAATGCGCCCGGGCGATCTGCCTGCGGCTCCTTGCCATCATGATCATGATCGTGATCATGATCGTGGCTATGCCCTTCGGCATGATCGTGGCTATGCCCTTCGGCATGATCGTGGCTATGTGGCTCGAAACCGCCGCCGTCGCGGACGGGCAGGCGCACTAACCCCTCGACCTCCTGGAAGGAAACTTTGCGTGCCTGCGGTGCGAGCTGTCCGATCGGCCCGATCAGGAAGGTTTCCAAGTCCGGACCGACCCAGAAGACGGCGTCTGCTTGCTCCAAGGCCTCCGCATTGGACGGTCGCAGGCTGTAGGTGTGGGGCGATCCGCCGCCTTTGACGATCAGATGAGGCTCGCTGGCGCCGCGCGTCACTGCGGACACCAGGGAATGTATGGGTTTGATGGAAACCGCGACCTGAAGCTGGTCGTCGGCGACCGCTGGCGCGGACAGTAGCAGTACGGCGGCGGACAGGAGCCCGGCACGCAAACTTTGGACCATCGAGACGCTCCTGAGGCAAATCGAGAAAGGAAATGTTATGATATAACGTAACGCGATCTTTCGATGCAAGACGCCCGAGCAAGCCGTTCTGCGATGCCCACTTGAGAACCCGACGGATCGGCGAACCACGAGACGGTGCGCTACTGCGCAAGGTTCCGGGGCCGGCGCGAAAAGTCGCGGCCTCGCTCTACGCAGACTGGCTTGTCGCTGCGCGCCGATTCTGTAGTGTGTCGGCGATGATTCGGCGCCTCTACAGATCTGCCGCCAGGCTCTCCGTTCTTGCCTTGCTGGTCAACCTGGCTGCACATGCAACCAGCGGCGCAGCCATGGCTGCCGTCGGTGCGGCGCAGCCCGGCGGTCCGGTGATCGTCATCTGCTCGCCCGAAGGTCTCAAACGGCTGGTCTGGACGCCGGACGGTTTCGTTCCTCTGCCGGGTGACGCGGGAGAGGCCAAGCAGTCCTGCCCTTTCTGTTCCCTGGCGGCTGTCAACGTCGTCTTGCCGGACTCACCTGCCTGTCGACTGCCCTGGGCGACGGTGGAGATCGCGATTCTCTCCGCACCCAGCCCGCAGCCCGTGTCTCTGCCCGGCTTCTCGATACCTCCGGTAAGAGCTCCGCCTGTCTTCGTTTGACGACCCTTTGAGGGCGTCCTGCCCGACCCGAGTCGGCAGAGCCCCATTATGTGAAAGAACGACACTCAGATCGGCCTGATCCGTGCAGAGGCGAGCCTTTCACGCAGGCCAATTCCCAAACCGGAGAGCGAAGATGAAAGAGTTTGTCGCGGGCTTCTGCCTGCTGGCCTTGGCTACCGCTACGGCGATCGCACACGACTTCAAGGCCGGCGCCATCCACATCGATCACCCTTGGGCACGCGCTTCCGTCGGCATGGCAAAGGCCGGGGCCGCCTACATGCTGCTGACCAACGAAGGCAGTGAACCGGACCGCCTGATCAAAGCGTCCGCCGAGGTAGCCGAAGCGGTCGAGTTGCACACGCACCTGATGGAAGAAGGCGTGATGCGGATGCGTCAGGTCGAGGCGATCGAGGTCGAGCCCGGTACGCCTTCTGCACTGGAGCCGGGTGGCTTGCATGTGATGTTGATCGGGTTGAAGCAGCCGCTCGTCGCCGGCGAGTCTTTTCCCATGACGCTCACCTTCGAGCAGGCCGGAGAGGTGACGGTCGAGGTCTCCGTCGAGGCCATGGGCAGTGACATGGGAGGTCACGACCATAGCGCCACCCCGACGCAGTAGATCTCGCTGAAACGGCGAAGGGCGAAGGGCGGAGGACGGCAGGTGTCGTCCGCCCTTCGCCCAACGTTTACAGCCGCTTTCAGATCCGTTCGTTGAAGAAGTCGAGCAAGCGGGCGATCTCGGCAGCATCGCTGAGCATCGAGATTTCGCTCGCCAGCCGCGCCGCGGCCGCCGCGTCGAGCTTGCGAACGCGGTCTTTCACCCGGGCCAAGGCCTTGGGACCCATCGACAGTTCGCGGACTCCGAGACCGATCAGCAGTGCCGTGTAGCGTGGATCGCCGGCGATCTCGCCGCAGACCGAAACGCTCTTGCCGGCACGCAATCCTGCATCGACGGCAAAATGGATCAGCCGGAAGACGGCTGGGTGCAGCGGATTGTAGAGATGGGCGACCTGTTCCTCGCCGCGGTCGATGGCGAGCGTATACATGATGAGGTCGTTGGTGCCGACGGCGAAGAAGTCGGCCTCGCGGGCGAGCGCGTCGGCGGAAAGTGCGGCTCCCGGAACCTCGATCATCACGCCCAACGGCGGCAGCACCTTGGCCATGCGGACCTTGCGGCGCTTCAGGCGGCGCCAGACCTTCAGCAGGATCGTGCGCGTCTCGCGCAGCTCCTCGACGCTGGTGATCAGCGGCAACAGGATCCGGATCGGCCCTGCGGCGCCGGCGCGCAGAATGGCCGCCAACTGGGTTTCCAACAGCTCGGGCGCGCGCAGGGACAGCCGGATGGCGCGAACCCCCAAGGCCGGGTTGGCGCAGGCGCCAAGATGGCCTCCGAGGGATGAGGCAAGCTTTTCGCCGCCGATATCCAGGGTGCGGATCGTCACGGTCTTCCCCGCCAATCCGGCGACCATGCCGCTGAGAACGTCGGTCTGTTCCTCCTCGTCGGGCAGGTCGTTGCGGTTCATGTAGAGGAACTCGGTCCGCAGGAGACCGACGCCCTCGGCCCCGACGGCCGTCGCCTGGCCGACCTCGCGCGGCAGCTCCAGGTTCGCCTGGAGCTGGATGCGGGTGCCGTCCTTGGTTTCCGCCGGCAGTTTGCGCAGCCGGGCGAGCGCCTTCACTTCCTTCGCCTGTTCCGCCTGGCGCTTGCGATAGAAAGCAAGACGCTTCTTGGTCGGGTTGACGATCACCAGGCCTTCGGAGCCGTCCAAAATCACCGGGCTACCGGGATCGACCCCACCGACGATGCCCGGTGTTCCCAGGACCGCCGGCAAACCCAGGGAGCGGGCCATGATCGCGGTATGGCCTTCCGCTCCGCCCAAGGCGCAGGCGAAGCCGGCGACCTTGGCGGGGTCCATCAGGGCGGTGTCGGCCGGCGTGATCTCCTCGGCCACCACGACGCTGCCGATGTTCAGGTCGCCGAAACCGCTGAAACCGCGTTGGTTCAGATTACGCAGGATACGCTGGCCGACTTCGCGAATCTCACTGGCTCTGCTGCGCAGGTAGGGGTCGTCCAACTCCGCGAAGGCGGCGGCGATCGACTCGATCTCCCGGGCCACCGCCGCTTCGGCATTCAAACGTTTGGCGATCCGTGCGATCACGCCCTCGCGGAGGCGTCGAGAGGAGAGCATCTGTAAGTGCGCTTCCAGCAGGTAACCGAGCTCTTCGCCCGAGGTTCCATGGAAACCGGCCGATTTGCTCCGGATCTTCTGAAGCTGGCGAACCGCCTTCTCGATTGCCTTCTCGAGGCGCTGGACCTCGGCGGCTACCTTGGCCGCGGCGACGCCGTACTCCGGAACACGCGCGACTTCGCCTTCGCGCAAATGCGCTGGGCCGATGGCGACACCGGGAGAGACCCCGAGTCCCTCGAAGACGCGTTCTTTGGTTTCGGTCTTGGCGGTGCGCTTGGAGCTGTTCGCTTTACCTGGTTCAGTCTTCATCGAACTTGCGTTCGACCAGCTCGGCCAAGGCCTCCACCGCGGCTTTGGCGTCCGGCCCGCTGGCCGCCACCCGGATGCGGCAGCCGGGCGCGGCGGCCAGCATCATCAATCCCATGATAGAAGAACCGGACACTGCGTTCGACCCTTTCGTCACCAGCACCTCGGCATCGAAGCTGCTGGCCAGCTTGACGAACTTGGCCGCGGCGCGGGCATGCAGGCCGCGTTGGTTCGCGATCGTTACGCAGCGGTGGGTGTCGGGCCGGCCTGGTAGGGCGGTGCTAGGCGCCGTATCGCTCATCCTTCGGCCCTTTTCAGCGAACGGCCTCGCCCGCGAGCAATTGGGAGGCGACGTTGATGTACTTTCGCCCCGCCTCCTGCGCCTGGGCGACGGCGGAGGCCAGTGTCGCACTTTGGCGCACGCTGGCCAGTTTGATCAGCATCGGGAGATTGGCGCCGGCGATCACCTCGACCTTGGCCTGATCCATAACGGAGATTGCGAGGTTGGAGGGCGTGCCGCCGAACATGTCGGTCAGGATCACGACCCCGTCGCCTTCGTCGCAGGCCTTGACCTGTGTAATGATCTCGCTGCGCCTCGCCTCCATGTCGTCGTCGGGGCCGATGCAGACTGCTGCGACCTTTGGCTGAGGCCCCACCACGTGCTCCATGGCGGAGATGAACTCTTGGGCCAGGCGGCCGTGGGTAACCAGAAGAAGACCGATCATCGGCAAGACAGCCCTGAAGGTGGGAGCCGGAGGCTAGACCCTTTTCCCATCAGGTGGAACCACCTGATGGGTAGAAAAACAGTCTCACTCTACAGTTGGGGTTCGCCCTTGGGTGTTCCCAGTCTCGGGGATCCGGTGGAATCGAGTCGAGACCCTGAAAGTTGGCCGGTTTTGCTCCGGATATGCGATCCGGGCCGCGAGTCGGTTGAGCTCACGTCGTCGGCATATCGCGATGGCCGACGGTTACCTCGCGGCCTTGGGCCGTCAGCCAGGTGCTCAGTTTCTCTGCGATCGCGACCGAGCGGTGTTTGCCGCCGGTACAGCCAATGGCAATGGTCAGATAGCTCTTGCCCTCGGCTTCGTAGCGCGGCAAGAGCGGCTCGATCAGAGCGGTAAGATTCGAGAAGAAGCCGGCGAAAGCCGGGTCGTTCGCAACATAAGCCGAGACCCGGGGATCGCGGCCGGTGAGCGGCTGCAGTGCCTCCACGTAGTGCGGATTGCGGAGGAAGCGCACGTCGAGCACCAGGTCGGCCTCGCGCGGCAAGCCTTGGCGAAAGGAGAAGGACGTCACGAAGACCACCAGTCCGCCGCTGCCTAAGCCGAAGTGGCCGGTGATCAGCCGGCGGAAATCGGGGACCGCGAGGTTGGAGGTGTCGACCACCAGGTCGGCCCGGGCCTTCAGAGGCGCGGTCATGGTGCGTTCCGCGGCGAGGCCGTCCGCCAACGGCCGCTCCTGAGCCAAGGGGTGGCGGCGGCGCGTCTCGGTGAAGCGGCGTTGCAAGACGTCGTCGGCGCAGTCCATGAAGACCAGCTTGACCTCCAGCGCCGGTTCGGCGACCAGGGCGTCCAGCTGTTTCAGAAAGGGCTGGGCCGCGAAGTCGCGATTGCGGATATCCGCGCCGAGCGCGACCGGTCGGTCGAGATGGCCGGCCAGCACGGCGGGGCCGAGCAGATTCAGGGGCAGATTGTCGATTGCCTCGTAACCGATGTCCTCCAGCAGTTTGAGCGCGGTGGTGCGCCCGGCGCCCGAGAGGCCAGTGACCAACACGACCGGCAGCGCTTGCGGTCCCTTCTCTGCTGCCTTGTCTGCAAAAAACGGTGTGACCAGTGCGGAAGCGCGGCTGCGTGCCGCAAGGCGAAGCTTGGCTGGCGCCGAGGGCTCGCGGGCATCCAGGTGGAGGGCTGGAACCGCCTGACCCAACAGCACCACGGAATGCTCGTCGGGCAGCCGGTCGATCGGGGTGCCGCCGGTGAGTTCGACCACCAGACAGATCGTCGTCTCCGCAGCGCTGGGGACGCCCGCCAGGCCGACGCCCCGCACTTCGAGTGTCCCTTCGAGCTGTGCCGGTGCGCGGGCCAGAACCCGGTCGCTCTCTCGGGTCAGCTGCGTCTGATCGTCGGCCACCAGACGCGCGCCGTCGTCGATCAGGCGCAGGGCCAAGTCCGATTTACCGCTGCCGCTGGGTCCACGCAACAGCACGCCGACAGGGCCGTCGGGCGTATCCAGCTCCACCGCCGTCGCATGCAGCAGTTCCTGATCCGGAAATCCGCTCATCCTCGGGTCCACATCGGCCTCTGGTCCATTTCGGCAGGTGTCGTTCCGTGTCTTTCTAACGCATCTTGCATTCGGGTAAATGCGCGATGCTCGAAACGTGCGCGATCGATCGGTTTTTCGAGCCGTCGGGTGAGGTCGCTCGGCCGGATCTCGATCTGGACCTCAGACGGCCGGCAGCCGCACGGTGAAGCGGGCGCCCGAAACCTGTCCGGTCTCGAAACGATTCTCCGCATAGATGACGCCGCCGTGTGCGTCGACGATCTGCTTTGAAATCGAAAGCCCGAGGCCCGAATGGGTCCCGAACTTCTCACCCTCGGGCCGCTCGCTGTAGAAGCGGTCGAAGATGGCGTCCAGCTTGTCTTGCGGCAGTCCGGGCCCTTCGTCGCTGACGGAGATCGCGATCCAATCGCCGCCTTCGGCGCGCGGGCGGCTGTCGCGCCTGGCGCGTAGCGTGATGGTGCCGCCGGAGGGAGAGAAGGAAATGGCGTTGGACAGGAGGTTTCGGAAAACCTGTCCCAAGCGTCCTTCCAGGCCCTGAATACGCAGGGGGTGTTGTGTCGCGGCATCGCAGACGATCTTGATTTCGCGTTCCTCCCCGACGGAGCGGTAGACCTCCGCCAGGGTCGCCAGCAGGCTGGAGACGTCGACCTCCTCGGCATCCGCCCGCGCCAGCTCGGCATCCAGGCGCGAGGCATCGGAGATATCGCTGATCAGGCGGTCGAGGCGCTGCACGTCGTCGACGATGATCGACATCAGCTTCTTCTGCTGCTTCGGGTCCTCGATTCGCGCCGCGGTTTCCACGGCGCTGCGCAGGCTGGTCAGCGGGTTCTTGATCTCGTGCGCGACGTCGGCCGCGAAACCCTCGATCGCCTGCATGCGGATGTTCAGCGCATCGGTCATCTGCTGTAGCGCCTGGGCCAGGTCGCCGATCTCGTCGTGCCGACGGCTCAGGCTGGTGATGAAGCTGCGCTGCCCTCGCCCGCGGCGTTGTCGGCCGCTGCTGCCTCCGCGCACCCGGTCCGCAGCTTCGGCCAGGCGCCGGATCGGCAGCGCGATGGTGCGTGCGAGATAGAGCGACAGCAATACCGTGACCGCCAGGGCGATGCCGAAGACCAGCAGGATGTCGTGGCGGCGGTCCCGCACCGCCCGCTCGACGCTGTCGCCGTCCTTGGTCAGCATCAGGGCGCCCAGGACCTGGCGGTAGCGCTGCACCGGCACGGCTAAGGACAGGACAATGCGGCCTTCGCCGCCGGCCCGCACCCGGCCGTCCGCATCGCCGGCCAGGGCCGCCATGGCCTCGGCGTAGTCCTGCGCGCTCTGGCTCAGGGGTTCGCGGTAGGGCGGCAGGCCGTTGTCGCCGGGCAGCCCGTAGATCACCTTGTCGTAGATATCGTCGATCCAGCGCACCAGGCTGTTGCCGGTCTCCAGCGGCGGCAGTTCGGTCACCTTGACCTGACCGCCTGGCCCCATCAGCACGAAGGAATCGGCGGTCAGACGTCCGGAGCGGTCGAAAATCCGCGCGCGCAACGTGGTGCCGGCCACCAGCAGCCGCACGGTCTGGCGGGTGGCGTCCTCCAGTAGCTGCTGCTCGCCGCTCGCGGTGTCCACGACGGCGGCCGACCCGATGGCCAGAGCAAAGGTCTCGGCCTGGACCTGAAGTGCCTTCAATTCCGAATCGATCAGCGACTGGCGGTATTGGTCCAGGTGCAGCAGACCCAGAACCGGGATCAGCAGCACGAGCATGTTGAGCGCCAGGATCCGCCGGGTCAGCGGCGAGCGCCAGGCCGGCCGCCGCCGATGGGACGGCGTATCGAGCTGCTTCGCACTCGCCTTGGCCGCCGCCGCTTGCCCGTCCTCGGCCGAGTCTCTTGCCGGCTGGGCCGTGGACGGCGGGGTCGTGCCTGACGGGGCACCCTCGTAGGCGGGGTCGAAGGGCTCGGCTGTCATGGCAATCGGCTGTCGATGTTTTGCAGTCTCTGGGTCATCCCGCTTTTCCGGCGTTCCCCTCAGCCGCGCGATCCGAATAGGGGTAGCCCGGCGGGTAGGCGGGACGGAAGTCTACAAGCTTAGACCAAAGGTTACGCGTCCTTATAACGATAGCCGACGCCGTAGAGCGTCTCGATCTGCGAGAAGTCCCCGTCGGCTTGCTTGAACTTCTTGCGTAACCGCTTGATGTGGCTGTCAATTGTGCGGTCATCGACGTAGATATGTTCGCCGTAGGCCGCGTCCATCAGCTGATCGCGGTTCTTCACGTGGCCAGGACGCTGGGCCAATGCCTTGAGAATCAAGAACTCTGTGACCGTCAGGTTGACCGGCTCGTCGCGCCAGGTCACCAGATGGCGGCCAGGATCCATCATCAGGCTGCCGCGCAGCAGCGGTTGCTCGCGCGGACCCTCGCCCGTTTCGTCGCGGCTGCTTCGCTCGCGGCGCAGGAGAGAGCGGATGCGCTCGATCAGCAAACGCTGGGAGAAGGGTTTCTTGATGTAATCGTCGGCACCCATGCGCAGGCCGAGCAGTTCGTCGACCTCGTCGTCCTTCGAGGTCAGGAAGATCACCGGAAGGTTGGAGCCCTCCCGCAGGCGACGCAGCAGCTCCATGCCGTCCATGCGCGGCATCTTGATGTCCAGCACGGCCAGGTCGACCGGCTGGGCGGAGAGGCTGCGCAGCGCCTCCGACCCGTCGGTATAGCTGCGGACCTTGTAGCCTTCGGTCTCCAGCGCCATGGAGACCGAGGTCAGGATATTCCGGTCGTCGTCGACCAGGGCGATGGTGTGTTGCATCTGCGGGATCCTTGCCCAATGAAAAACTGAGGCCGAAGGAGGCTATGCGATTCGGCCTCTTCTCTCCTCCAAGCTGCTGCCGCTTTCGGGCTAGGGTGCGGCAGAGCGGGGAATTGTGGCAAGTCAATTCGCCGCATTTTGTTCTTGCTTTGATCCAATCTGAGCCAGAACTGCGGGCCGCGAAAGGCCCGTCTGCGACGAGGCCGCTCTGTAGGAGTCGTCAGGTTGGAGCGTGAGCGGCCAAGAGACTTGACGGGTCGTACCGGGCGCGGCCAACTCCGATCCATGAGCGATGCCGAGACCCCTCCGGCCGCCGAAGTGCGCCGTCTGCTACGGCGAGCGGAAACCGCGGCCTTGGCGACAGGCCTGACGCGGGACGGATCCGGTTGGCCCTACCCGTCGCTGGTCCTGATGACGGTCGACCATGCCGGTTGTCCGCTGCTGTTGCTCTCCGACCTGGCCGACCATACGGCGAACTTCAAATCCGATGCGCGGGCCGGATTGCTGGTCAGCGACGTGGCTGGGCTGAGCGATCCGCTGACCGGCCCGCGCGCTGGGGTGCTGGGCCGGATCGAGGCGGTCGACGATCCTTTGCTCAAGGCCCGTGTGGTGCGCCGCCATCCCGGTGCGGCGCTCTATTCCGACTTCAGGGACTTTCACCTCTACCGCCTGCAGGTCGAACGGGCGCACCTGGTGGCAGGCTTCGGCCGGATCCACTGGATCGAGGGCGCAGAGCTGCTGATGGATGTCTCGGGTACCGCGGCACTGGCAGAGGCGGAAGCGGAGATCGTCGCCCACATGAACGAAGATCATGCCGATGCCATCGCCGTCATGGCCGGCCAGCTTCTGAACCTGAAGCAGCCGCCTTCCGGAACCGACTGGACGATGACCGGTGTCGATCCGGAGGGCTGTGACCTGCGCAGGGATGGTAGCCTGGCCCGGCTGGCCTTCGCCAAGCCGGTGCGGGATGCCGAGAGCTGCCGTGTGGAGCTGGTTCGCCTGACCAAACAGGCACGCCGAAGGCAGGCCGAGGCGGAAGCGGCGCCATCCTGAGCCAGTCGGTCTGAAGCCGTTGGGACCGAGTAGGCCGCATCCTAGTCTCCTTGCCGTCTCATGGCTCTCACGCCGCGGTCCAGACCGAGGACGGCAAAGTTGCGCGCGAAACTGGGCGGCGGTACACAAATCCTACGCGGCCTAGGGATAAGGGCCGAGCAAGCGACGAGGGAGACAGCAGGTGGGCATGCAAGGACCGGTCGTGTCGCGGCACGGGTTGGAAAGCCTGGGTTTGCGTAATCTGAAAGACGTCTATTGGAACCTGGCCGCACCGGCGCTCTATGAGCAGGCGCTGACACGCGGCGAGGCGCGCCTCGCCGCCGGAGGGCCCTTGGTGGCTTTGACCGGCGAGCACACGGGCCGCAGCCCCAAGGACAAGTTCATCGTCGAAGAGCCGGAGAGTCTCGACACCGTCTGGTGGGGCGAGGTCAATGTCCCGATGGAGCCGGCCCATTTTGACCGTCTGCTGGCCAAGGCCCGGGCCTACCTCCAGGGCCGCGATCTTTTCGTGCAGGATTGCTTCGCCGGCGCCGATCCGGCCTACCGTCTGCCAGTGCGCATCCTGACCGAATGTGCCTGGCACAACCTCTTCGCCCGCAACATGTTCATTCAGCCGTCGCACGACGAACTCGCGGACTTCGATCCGGCCTTCACTGTGCTGCAGGTTCCCGGCCTGCAGGCCGATCCGTCCACCGATGGCACGCGCTCCGAATGCTTCGTCCTGGTCAGCTTCGCGCAGCGGATCGTGCTGATCGGCGGGACCTCCTATGCCGGCGAGATCAAGAAGTCGGTCTTCTCGATCCTCAATTATCTGCTGCCGGACCGCGGCGTGCTGCCGATGCACTGCTCGGCCAACATCGGCTCGAAGGGCGACACGGCGATCTTCTTCGGCCTGTCCGGCACCGGCAAGACGACGCTCTCGGCCGACGGGTCGCGCACTCTGATCGGCGACGATGAGCACGGTTGGTCGGACACCGGCGTGTTCAACTTCGAGGGTGGCTGCTACGCCAAGGTGATCCGCCTCAGCGCCGAGGCCGAGCCGGAGATTTACGCCACCACCCGGCGCTTCGGGACGGTTCTCGAGAATGTGGTGATGGACCAGGATACGCGGTCGCTCGACCTCGAATCCGCCCATTACACGGAGAATACCCGCGCCTCCTACCCCATCGAGTTCATCCCCAACGTCAGCGCGGCGGGGCAAGGCGGGTTACCGAAGAACATCGTGATGCTGACGGCCGACGCCTTCGGCGTGTTGCCGCCGATCAGCCGGCTGACGCCCGAGCAGGCCATGTACCACTTCCTTTCCGGCTACACCGCGCGGGTGGCCGGCACCGAAAAGGGCCTGGGCAGCGAGCCGACGGCGACCTTCTCGACCTGCTTCGGGGCGCCCTTCATGCCGCGCCATCCCAGCGTCTATGCCCGCATGTTGCGCGACAAGATGCAGGCGGCGGACGCCAACTGCTGGCTGGTCAACACCGGCTGGTCGGGCGGTCAGTACGGAGTCGGCCGGCGCATGGACATCAAGCTGACCCGCGCCATGCTGCGGGCGGCCCTGGCCGGCGAACTCGACGAGGTGGAGATGCAGCCGCACCCCGACTTCGGCGTGCTGGTGCCGACAAGCTGTCCCGGCGTGCCCGCCGCGGTTCTGGACCCGCGGGCGACCTGGGCTGACCCCGAGGCTTACGACCGCATCGCGCGCGACCTGGTCCGGCGCTTCGAGGCCAACTTCAAGCAGTTCGAATCCTATGTGGACGATGGCGTCAGGGCCGCCGGCATCTACCAGGCCGCCGCCGAGTAACGTCTCGCGCGACTCCAAGCCGGGGGGCTCGAGTCGCCGGCCCGCGCCTCCGCCTCAGGCCGCCGCCGATCTCTGCAGGGCCGCTTCGACGAAGTGAAGCCGGTCCTGGCCGTAGAAAAGCGCGCCATCGATCAGATAGCTGGGCGAACCGATCACGCCCAGTTCCACGGCCTCGTGCGAGTTGGCGGCGATCTCGGCTTGCGCCGCCTCGGACAGCGCGCCCGCGCGCAGGGCCGGCCCGTCGAAGCCGCAGGCAGCGGCCAGCTCGTCGAGCACGGCCGGATCGGCGATGTCGCGATCGTCCCGCCAGAGCGCGGCCAGGATCTCGAAAGCCAGTCGGTCCAGGTCTCCGCTGCCGCCCGACTCGACGACTTGTTGCGCGGCGACCACTAAGCCGCTCGGCAGCTCCATCGGTCCGTAGTGGTTCTTCGGATCCTCCGGCACCACGGGCACGCCCCGCCAAGCCGCCCAGCGCTGAAAGTCCTCCCAGGCATGGCTTACGCGGGCCGGATGGCGATCCGTGAACCAGATTCCGCCGGTCTCCGGTACTACGATGGACAGCAGCATGGGCTTGTGTACGAGGCGCCGCCCGTGCTGGCGGGCCAGCCGGACGATCTCCTGATGGCCCAGATAGGCGAAGGAACCGCGTACGGAGTAGAAGGTGGTGATGGGGGGCAAGGTATCGGGTCCCAGCTATCGTTTGAGGTTGCGCTGAATGGCGAAGGTCGCGGTGGGTAAGGCCCGGGCGTGAGTCTTAGGCCGCTAAACCACGCCGACCCGCTCGAGATCGTAGACCACTTCTTCCGTGTAGTGGGGGCCTTCGGCGCCGAGCAGAGAGGAATAGAGCAGGAAGTGATCCACCGGAAAGGGACCGATCCGCAGCAGGCCGTGTTGCCCAAGATAGTGGCCGAGCTTCGGGCCCGGATCGCCCTTGAAACGGGCCAGGGTGACATGCGGCTTGAACTTGCGGCGCTCGAGCGGAAGTCCGGCGCGGGCGACCGCACTCTCGACCTTGGCCTGCAGGTGCAGCAGGGCTGGGTTGGGGGCCACGTCCGCGTAGAGGGCGCGCACCTTCGCGCCGTCGCCGAAGGTGGCAAGGCCCTGCAGAGTCAATGCGAAGCCGGGCGCGTCGATGGCGGACAGGGTGTCGTCCAGGTCCCGCGCCTGAGCGCTGTCCACCTCACCGAGGAAGCGCAGTGTCAGGTGCAGGTTTTCCGCAGCGACCCAACGGGCGCCGGGCAGGCCGCTGTCCAGCATGTCGAGGCGTTCGCGAACGTCCTCGGGCAGGCTCAGGGCGACGAACAGGCGCATGACGGAAGCCCTCCCGACGACGCGTGTTTGTGGGCCGCTGTACGGGCCTTCGTGGAGCATTCAGTCTAGCAGGGACCGGCCGCGCCGTCGCAAGTCCCGCCTGGGACTTTTCGGTCGAAACCATCAGGTTTTTGCTTTGCAGCACAGGTACGGCGCCGTAACGTTGCCGCTTCATGACAAGCCCGGCGAACAGACCGGGCAAGGGTGGCAAGCATGCCAGGGAAGCGGAAATCCGGTTGATGGCAAATCGCCAGCCGGCGCTGGTCGTCGAGCAGATGTACAAGTCCTTCGGTGCGCTGGAGGTGCTCAAGGGCGTCTCGATGACGGCGGCCCAGGGTGATGTGATCGCCCTGATCGGCGCCAGCGGCTCGGGCAAGTCCACCTTCCTGCGCTGTATCAACCTGCTCGAAATTCCGGATAGTGGCCGAGTCTGGGTCGGGGATGAACTGCTGGAGGTGCGCCGCGACCGCCGGGGCCGGCCCGCCTTCGACCGGCCCCAGGTGGATCGCCTGCGCACCCACCTCGGCATGGTCTTCCAGCAGTTCAATCTCTGGACCCACATGACGGTCCTGCAGAACGTGATCGAGGCGCCGGTGCATGTGCTGGGCGTGCCGAAGGAGCAGGCCAGGGCGCGCGCCATGGAACTCCTGGCCAAGGTGGGCATCGCCGAGCGTGCCGACTACTACCCGGCCCATCTCTCCGGCGGACAGCAGCAGCGTGCCGCGATTGCGCGCGCGCTGGCCATGGAGCCCGACGTGCTGCTGTTCGATGAGCCGACCTCAGCCCTGGACCCGGAACTGGTCGGTGAGGTGCTGCGCGTGATGCGCCAGTTGGCCGAGGAGGGGCGGACCATGGTGATCGTCACGCACGAAATGGGCTTCGCTCGCGATGTCGCCGACCGGGTGATCTTCCTCCATGAAGGCCGTGTCGAGGAGGAAGGGCCGCCGGCTCAGGTGCTGAGCGATCCGAAGTCCGACCGCTGCCGCCATTTCCTCGCGTCCCATCTGGCCATGGCCGGATAGGTGGCGGGGCGACCTTGAAGAGATAGAGAGTTAAAGAAGAGAGGAACCGAACGACCATGCGGAACATCGCACTCACCCTTGCCGCCGCGGCGGCTTTCGGCCTGGCGGCCACGGCCGCCTCCGCGGAAACCGTGCGCATCGGTACGGAAGGCGCCTACCCGCCTTTCAACTTCATCGATGAGAACGGCGAACTGCAGGGCTTCGATATCGATATCACCCGCGCGCTTTGCGAGGCCGCGGAGTTCGAGTGCGAATTCATCTTGCAGGATTGGGATGGCATCATTCCCGGCCTTCTGGCGGAGAAGTACGACGCAATCGTCGCCTCCATGTCGATCACCGAGGAGCGGATGCAGGTCGTCGACTTCACGAACAAGTACTATCAGACGCCGGCCAAGTTCGTTCAGCGAAAGGGCGCGGGGAACTCCATCGCCGATGGTCTCGGCGTCGAGGATTCGGTCGGTAACGTGGACGAGATCTCCTTCGACAGCGAGAGTCTGGACGGCAAGGTGGTCGGGGTGCAGTCGGCGACGATCCATGAGGCCTTCCTGCAGGACAACCTCGACGGTGTGGTGGAGGTCCGCAGTTACGGATCCCAGGAAGAGGCGAATCTGGATCTGGTCTCCGGCCGGCTCGACATGCTGCTCGCCGACTCAATTGTCCTGGACGAGGGCTTCTTGCAAACCGAGGGCGGTGCAGACTACGAGTTCGTCGGTCCCGGCTTCACCGACGCCCGTTGGTTCGGCACAGGCGCTGGCATCGCCATCCGTCAGGAAGACGACACACTGCGCGAAGCTTTCAACGCCGCGATCGACAAGATTCGGGCCGACGGCACCTATCAGCAAATCAACGATCAGTACTTCGACTTCGACGTTTTCGGCGCGGAGTAGAACGGATCGCCTTTGCGCGAGCGGAGCTTCCGCCCGATGCCCGCCGTTTGACCCGGGTGTCGGGCGCGATCCCGGCTGAGGACAGGTGCCCTCCGATGGGCGGGTGACGGGCTGGATACCGGAGGCAGGATGGAGAGTATCGCGGCGCTGGAGGCGCGCTGGCCGACCCTGATC
Organism: Algihabitans albus; assembly: GCF_003572205.1. NCBI lineage: Bacteria > Pseudomonadati > Pseudomonadota > Alphaproteobacteria > Rhodospirillales > Rhodovibrionaceae > Algihabitans > Algihabitans albus. The sequence continues at coordinate 133,055 of NZ_QXNY01000004.1, read as the reverse complement.
GAGGGCCTGCAGATGACGCTGCTGGTCGGTCTCGTCTCCATGGCGCTGGCGATGGTGTTCGGTCTGGTCGCCGCCTGGGCCAAGCTCAGTTCGCTGCGGCCGGTGGCGCTGGCGGCGGAGACCTACACCACGGTGATCCGAGGTGTGCCCGAGCTGGTGCTGATCCTGCTGATCTACTACGGCGTGCCGACTCTGCTGCAGACCACCGTGCGCCAGTGGGGTCCCGGCTTCGCCGACTTCCGCCTCAACCTGGACCCCTTTACCGCCGGCACCATCACCCTGGGCTTCATCTACGGGGCCTTCGCCGCGGAGGTCTTTCGCGGCGCCTTTCTGGCGGTGCCGCGCGGGCAGATCGAGGCGGCTGTCGCCAGCGGAATGCGCCGGACTCTTTTGTTCCGCCGCATCCTCTTGCCGCAGATGATGCGCTACGCCTTGCCCGGTCTCGGCAATGTCTGGATGGTTCTGATCAAAGCCACGGCCTTGATGTCCGTCATTCAGCTCGAGGAGCTGATGCGCAAGGCGGAGATCGCGGCCGGTGCGACCCGCATGCCCTTTACCTTCTTCTTCGCCGCCGCTCTGCTGTTTCTCGGCATCACCGCTGTTTCGGTCCTGGTTCAAAGTCGCCTCGAGCGCTGGGCCAATCGCGGCGTGCGGCGGGTTTAGGGGGGCTGGCAGCATGAACTTCGATATCGTCTGGGACAGTCTGCCGCGCTTTCTTTCCGGGGCTGTGCTGACCGTCGAAATCACGGCCGTCTCCTTGGCGATTGGCCTGATCCTGGCGGTTCCACTGGCGATTCTCAGGGTCAGCCTTAACCAGCTGCTGTCCCTGCCGGTGCAGGGCTTCACCTTCTTTTTCCGGGGCACGCCTCTCCTGGTGCAGCTCTTCCTAGTCTACTACGGCGCCGGGCAGTTTTCCGACACGCTCCGCTCGCTCGGTCTTTGGGTCCTGTTCCGCGACCCCTGGTTCTGCGGAGTCCTGACGCTGACGCTCAATACCGCCGCTTATACCTGCGAGATCCTGCGCGGCGGGATTCAGGCGGTGCCGCACGGCGAAGTCGAGGCGGCGCGGGCCTTCGGGATGTCGGGCAGCAAACTCTACCGCCGGATCATTTTGCCGAAGGCCGCACGGATCGCTCTACCGGCCTACAGCAACGAGGTGATCTTCCTGCTGCAGGCAACCTCGCTGGTTTCCCTGATCACGCTGATGGACATCACCGGCGTGGCTTCGCGGGTGGCGGCGCGTTCCTTCGCGTTCTACGAGCTCTACCTGACGGCGGCCATCTTCTACCTGGTGATCGTCTACGGCTTGCAAGGGGTGTTCCGGCGTATCGAGCGGCGCCTGTCCGCCCATCTGCGCGAGCGTCCCGAAGGAGATCCTGCGGCTTTGCGCGGCTAGAGCCTGTTGTGATGGTATGGACTCGCTTTGCGGTTCCGCCGATCCCAAGAAACAGACTCTCACACTTTGAATCGAGACTGGATTTAACGTAATCGTCGGACCCAATACGTGGGTCCGACTGGTCACTGTCTGATCTAGTGCGGCGAAAGCAGCGCAGCTCTGCGTCGATGCGGCTGGTCGTGAGGGGCGAAGGCGGACGAGCCTGAAACTCCACTCAAGAGAGGAGGTTTCATGTCGGAGTCAGCTGTACGTGCGGCTTTTCTGCAGCAGAGCGAGGCCTGCCGCGCGTTGGGTTCGCCTTTTACGGCACGACTCACGGCCCTTTGCGCCGCGCGCCTGACACCGGATTTGGGACGGGCCGCTGTGCGCGTGTTGACTTGGTCCGGGGATCCCAGTCCGCGCGGTCAGGCCGTGCCGCTCCGCCTGATGGGCGGCTTTCATGCTTTGGTTCTGAGTGACCGGGCGCCGGACCTGGCCGCGGTTTATCCGCCGAATGAGATGGTCGACGACGAAGTCTTATGGCGGATCGTGACCGAGGCGCTGGCTCAGCATGATGACTGGATTCACGATTGGCTCGACTCCCCGCCCCAGACCAACGAGGTGCAGCGAGCGAACGGCCTCTTCGCCGGTCTCTCGTATCTTGCGGAGTCCTTCGATCTGCCTTTTGTCCTGTCGGAAGTCGGTAGCTCGGCCGGCTTGAACCTCAATCTGGGCCTTTACGGCTACAGCTTCGCCGGACGGAGGCTGGGTCAGCCCGATAGCCTATTGCAGCTTGCGCCGGAATGGCGAGGTGCGTCGCCGCCGAACGGCCGTGTCGAGGTCGTGGCGCGTCAGGGTTGCGATCTCAATCCGCTCGACCTTGACAATCCCGAACATCGCCTGCGCTTGAAGGCTTTCCTCTGGCCCGACCAGCGCGACCGTCTCGCCCGCCTGCAAGCGGCTTTCGAGATCGCGACCGTGCAGAGACCGGAGATTCGCCAGGCCGACGCCGTCGGGTGGATCGCCGGGCGCTTGGCCGAACGGTGGCCAGGTCATTGCCACGTGATCTTCCACAGCATCGTTCTACAGTACTTCCCCGAAGCGGCGCGCGCCGCCTTCGCCGGTCAGATGTCGCGCGCGCTGAGCGATGCCGCTGAAGATGCTCCGGTTGTCTGGTTGCAGATGGAGAGCGACGGTCGGCGACCCGGTGCCGCGCTGACCTCGATCACCAGCCACGATCCGTCGCCGCGCTTGCTCGGCCGTGTCGACTTCCACGGCCGTTGGGTCGACTGGCGCAGCTAGAGTGAACTGCGACCTCGTGACATCGCTATCTGGTCTCTTGTGCGTTCAGAGAGCGCTTCACGCCATCAGCGAACCCGCTTCGACCTAACGATAATCGCGTACCGGTCTTCCGAACTTCAGCTTCTGAAGAGATTGGGAATGCGCGCGTCGTGCAGAGGGACAAGGGCCTCGACGGTGTTCGCAAGGTCCTGGAAGCCGATCGGTTTCTGCAACACGCGATTGGCGCCCAACTTGCTTGCATACGCGAGGAAAGACATATCGCGGTTTACGCCGCCGCCGGAGATGGCGACAATCGGAAGGCTGGGATAGAGACTTCGGATTTCGTGGATTGTTTCGATACCATCCTTCTTCGGCATTAGGATGTCGGTGATGATCAGGGCGATATCTGTGAGTTGAAGGGTTGCCATACCGGCGTCGCCATTCTCCGCCTCGCGGACGTTGTATCCCAAGGTTTCAAGCATGTCGCGTAGGGTTTCGCGCAGCGGCCCCTCGTCGTCGATGATGAGAATGGTCATCAGACGAATGCTCCCAAGACAAGATAACCCTCTGTTGATAGAACGCCGTTATTGAGAAATTTGATTTTCGCCGGATTAGTCTCCATAACTGTCCGCACTCCTTTAGATCTGAGATGCGGAAACGACCTTGCCGCGGCGCTGAAATCTCTTTTCATCGAATGCTTGTCTGATTTTGTGGGCCAGTTCCTTGCGTCGATAGGGTTTTGTTACGAGATTCTGCGCAGTCGTAACTTCGCCTTGCCGCAGCACCGCGGCTTCGGCATAGCCCGTTGCATAGACGACGGGCAGGTCGGGTCGCAATTTGCGCGCCGCTTTGCCGACTTGGGTACCGTCCATGCCGCCGGGCATGACGATATCGGTGAAGAGAAGGTCGATCTCGCGATCTTCTTCCAAAATCAAAAGAGCCTGCGGGCCGCTCTCGGCTTCCAAAACCCTATAGCCGAGGTTCCGTAACAAGGAGACGGCGACAGTCCGCACCTCCAACTGATCTTCGACGACAAGAACCGTTTCCTGGCCGCTTTCCAGCTCCGTAGTCTCAAGGATCGAGGTAGGAGCTTCGTCGAGACCGCCGTCTTGGACAGGCAGATAGAGACGTACAGTTGTGCCGACTCCGACCTCGCTATAGACCCGGACGTGGCCTCCCGACTGTTTGATGAATCCGTACACCATGCTTAGGCCGAGGCCGCTGCCCTTGCCGACGTCTTTGGTCGTGAAGAAAGGCTCGAAAACCTTGTCGATCTCGTCGGCGGGAATGCCGTCTCCGTTATCTGTGACGGAAAGAACGACATAGTCTCCCGGTGCCACCTCGCTCTCGCGCGAGGCATAGTCGTCGTCGAGATGGACATGCTCCGTTTCAATCGTCAGCCTGCCGCCCTTCGGCATTGCGTCGCGTGCATTGACGGCAAGATTCAAAATTGCCGATTCGAGCTGGTTGGGATCGCTCCGCACGAGAGGGATCTGCTGGCCGAGGCGGTACTCAAAAGCGATGGACTCGCCGAGGGTGCGTCGCAGCAGAGTCCCTAGCCCCTCGATCAAGGGGTTGGGATCGACAGATTGAGTCTCCAGCGTCTGGCGACGGGAGAAAGCGAGCAGGCGACGATTGAGCTCCGCTCCTCTCTCGACGGCGGCCAACGCCGCCTCGATCCAGCGCTCGGCGTCCTTGTCTTCGGCGACCGACTGTTCCAGCAGTTCCAGGTTGCCCATGACAATACCGAGGAGATTGTTGAAGTCGTGCGCCAGGCCGCCGGTCAGTTGGCCGACCGACTCCATCTTCTGCGCCTGGACAAGTTGCCGCTCGACCACCTTGCGTTTGGTAATGTCGGTGAGAACCTCCATGGAGCGGCTGAAGTCGCCTGCTTCGTCGTACTCGGCGACGGCCGACGAAAGGATGTCCAGCACTTCGCCGGATTTCGTGACGATCTGATACTCCAGGTCCTTGCAGGCGCCGGTTCGCAGTAACTCCGGCAGGGCTTGGGCTGTGGCCCGATACGCCGACTCCGGAGTCATGAAGTTGGTCGCCTGCTTCCCGACAACCTCGTCTCTGCTGTAACCGAGTTTCTCCAGCCAGAAATCGCTGACACTGAGAAGACGTCCCTCCGCGTCGATGGAGTGAAGCATGACCGGCGTTCGGGTATAGAGCGACCGATAGCGCTCCTCGCCTGCGCGCAATTGTTCCTCGGCTAGTTTTTCGGCGGTGATGTCGGAGGTGGCGATGAACACGAAGCGCCTCCCGGTATCCGGGTCGGTGTAGGGAACCTTGTCGGTCCGCACCCAGCCTCGCTCACCGTCTCGCGGTACGTATTCCTCGATGATGCCTAGCTTTGGCGTGCCGGAGCGGATGATCTCCAGATCGTCGTCGTGGTAGCTCTTAGCCATCTCGGGGAAGAGGTCGAAGCTGTCCGCGCCTTCGGCCTCTTCGACCGTCATCCCCATGGAACGCGCGGCAGGTTCGTTAAGCCGCAGAATGCGGTTCGCGTCGTCCTTGTAGAAGATCCGGGTCGGGACGTGGTTGAAGATGAGTTCAAGCTCGTTTTTCTTCGAGCGCAGCTCGTTCTCGGCGCGTTTCCGGTCGGTAATATCCATGGCCATCGCGACCAGGCCTTTGACCCGACCGTTTTCGTCGAGATCCGGAAGATAGAGACCATGGATATCGCGTGTCACGCCGTCCGGGTAGGCCATGGTCGTTTCGAAGGTCGACTGAACTCCCTGACGCGCACTCTCGATGTAGCTCTCAATGCGTCCGAAGCTTTCGTCGCCCATAACTTCGGATATCGAGCGGCCTATGATCTGCTGCCGAGGTTGTGCGAACCAATCGACGCCCGTCTGGTTGATGAAGCGATAGCGTAGATCCAGATCCTCGTAGACGATCAGGACAGGCAAGTTGTCGGTGATGAGACGCAGATGGGCTTCGCGCTGCCGAAGTTCTGCCGTTGCTGTCCGGATGGCGGCTTCGAGCGCCTGCTCGGCCTCTTTGCGCTCTGTGATGTCGGTGTAGAGGCCGACGATACTGTCGGGCAGCCCATCGGTTGTGCGCTTCAGTCTCAGTTGATCCAGCATCCAACGGTAAGAACCGTCGGCGTGTCGGAAGCGATACTCCTGTTCGTCGTAGTCTTTCTCCAACAGTTCGGGAAGCCTGGCCGCGGCTCTATCTCGGTCGTCGGGATGGATCATCCTGCTCCAGAAGTCGGAGTCTCCGATGAAGTCTTCCGGTCTGTAGCCGGTCTGGTTTTCGATGCTCGGATCGACCTGGACGATGGCGAGTCCATCTCGGACCTTGGCGCTGTAGAACGCGCCGCCTGCCGAAGAAATCAGAAAGTCCAGATCTTCCGTGTTGCTGCGAAGCTCCTCTTCCATTCGGATGCGCGCCCGCAGGTGTCGACCCGTTTCTCTCCATCGCCGCCATCCGAACCAAGCGCTTACAACGCAGAGCACCGGCACGACGATGATCAGTTCGTCCAGCTCCCAGTCCTCATGCTGACGGGAGAGCTCGTAGAGCATTTCGAAGGCGTCTAGCGCTATCAGGCCTGCCGTCGCGAGACAGGCAACGGCGAAGGCGCCGATCAGGTCATAGACCCACGGTTCGACTCGACCGCGCGTCATTTGTGCAAGGCTGTGGGAAGGAACAAGATGAGTCGTCGCCCAGCGGGTCCGGCTATCCTTGCGATCCATGTCGGTTCGATCCGACGCGAGCGGCGTTTCGCCGGGTTTGTCGTGTTCGCTGGCGGTCTTCATGCTGCTGCCTCGCCATCGAGGTATTGCTTCCGATTGGAAGCGACGTCGGTGAGGCAGCGCAGGGCCGATACGGCCTCGTTATGTTGACGGGCGAAGTGAGATGTCATGGCGACCACGGCGGAACGGTTGAGTCGCAAGGGTATCTCCCTTGGGCAGGCCACAGCCCGCAGGCGATGGTTAAAACTAGATTGCGTCTGTTAAGGTTGCATTAAAAATCGTATATTCATTGATATACCTACATTAATGGCCGATATCTTACTTTGGCTTCGAATATAAATCGGGTGCGGAAAAAGAAAAATTCGTCTTTTGACTGTGCAGATCTCAAAAAATTCTATGTGAAATGGTATTTTTGCGAAAACGGCGTGCGGATCTTGCGGATCGCCAGCAGCCTGGGAGACAGCGGTCACTATCGACGGCCTGCATTGGCGGTTTCGGCGGCTCTCGAAGAGCTTGAGGCAAAGTTCGGTCGTTCGGACGGCCCCGGAACGGCAGGGCCTCAAGCCCTCTTTCGATCGATCAAACCGCTTCTGGCCGCCAGGCAACGACTCCGTCTGTCCGCGCCCGGACCTCGGGTGATGCCAGACAGGTGGCCACGGCCTCATAGCCCGGACTGCCTGGGTAGGGTTGGACGTAGACGGGGTAACTGTGGTTGGCGGGACAGAGAATGATCGTCTCCTTGGCACCCACGGTCTCCAAGTCCAGGATCGCGCTCGAGCGGGTGATCAGGAAGAGTGGACGCTCCCCGGGTCCTCGCCGTCGAAGATGCGCGATCACTGCTTGTTGAGCGGCTTCTTTGAGTCCCTGTTCGATCATGTCGACGACCAGGACGGTCGGGCCTTCGGCCTCCAGTCCTGCGACGAGGGCAATCAGGGCGTCGGTCATGTCGGCGCCGTCTTCGACGAGCCAAGCGAGAGTCTGATCGATCCGCGACCCGAGCAGCGGGTCGGCGCCGACCTGCCGTCGTAGCTCGGTTCCACTCTTGGCTAGACGCTCCAGACCGAGAAACGCGGCCTTGGGCAGTGCTTCGGCCAAGCGTTTCGCGAACCTGGTCTTACCGCTTCCGAGCGGGCCGATGATGCAGGTCAGCGGCCGAATGTGGCGGAGTTCGAATTGCTCACCTCCCCAGGGCCAGGGAAGGTCGAACGTCACCACAAGCTCGCCCGCCGACGCCAGCAATTCTGTCAGTTCACCCGCAGTGGGTACCCGGCCGCCCGGAAGCTGCCGCAGCAATCCCCGGATCTTCTCCAGCGTACCTGCGAGCTGGCGCATCTGAGATTCGAGTGTTGCCTCATGTGCGGCCAGGGCCTGCCCGAGGCCTTCGGGATCGCTCTTCAACACGCGCGCAACCTGGGCGAGGCTGAAGCCGAGCGCGCGAAGCGCGACGATCTCGGCGGCGCGGCTCATGTCGTCGGGACCGTAGGCCCGCCATCCCGCCGCGCTGCGAAGCGGGATGATCAAGCCGTGCTGTTCGTAGAGCCGCAGAGCCTTGGTCGACACGCCAAGGCGCTTGGCCGCTTCCGACGGCATCAGGAATTGGGCGGACGCGTTCATCACGAATCACCTCGCTGTGGGACGACGGCTCATCTTATCGGGGCGGCCGCAGGGGCCGGGTCAACCGGATTTTCGCGCTGACGGCGATCTGACCGTCTCGGATCTGCCTCGGAATCGCTCCGGAGGACTCGGTTCGGGCGCCTCTGACGTCATTGCTTCGGTCGAGGGCTTTCGGCGGTTTTGGCGTGGAGGACGATCCTCCGCGCCACCCCCCGCCAACAGCGGGATTTCGGAGCACAAACAAACGTCGGCAAACGACGATAACCGTTTACTGAGGAAAGTTAGGGGTGCAATCGACGGGGAGTGATTGGCTCTGCGAGATAAAGGTGCGAACTATGATTTCGCTGTAGCGCCAAGACACCAAGGGAAGGCGCCGGGGTCAGCTCCAAGCCCTTCGAGAGTATCGTTCGGATGCAGCGCTTGTTTGGCTTGGTTGTCGGCTGGCGGCGAGCGTAGTTTATCTTCGATAGAAATCCTGAGGAGATCGAAATGCACCGTCTCGTCACACAGGACCATATCGACACATTCCAGCGTGATGGCGTTGTCTTGGTGAAAGGTCTGTTCGCCAATTTCATTTCTGAAGTCCGCGACGGTATTGAAGCAAATATGGCGGAGCCCGGCCCCTATGCCGCCGAGAATCTGAAGTCCGGCGATGGCGGGCGCTTTTTTGACGATTATTGCAATTGGACGCGCATCCCAGAATTCGAAAAGGTCATAACGAATTCTCCAGCGGCGGAGGTCGCCGCGGATCTGATGCAATCAAAATCCGTGCAGATATTTCATGAGCATGTATTGGTTAAGGAGCCGGGAATCACCAAACCCACACCATGGCACCAGGATCAGCCGTACTATTTTGTCGGCGGTGCTCAGAACGTCTCCTTCTGGTCGCCTATGGATCCCGTCAGGGAAGCATCCCTGCGATGTGTCGCAGGCTCTCATAAATGGGAAAAACCCGTACTGCCAACCCGTTGGTTGAACGACGACAACTTCTATGTCGATGACGAAATCTACATGCCGGTGCCAGACCCGGATGCGGAAGCGATGGATATACGAGAGTGGGAAATGGAGCCTGGCGATGCGGTTGCTTTCAATTTCGGCATTCTCCATGGAGCGCGGGGCAACACTTCGGCACATCGGCGCCGTGCTTTCTCGCTGAGACTGTTGGGAGACGATGCGCGATACGTCGAACGTCTCGGCCCGACGTCACCGCCGTTTCCGGATCATGGGATGACGGCAGGCGATAAACTGCGTGAAGACTGGTTTCCGGTGATTTACGGAGAATGAGATCGACTTTGGAGCCACACTAACCCGCTATCCGCATTCTTCCCCAGCCTGGCCTTCGGTTTTGACGTATCGCGTGAACTGGATAGCGACCCTGCGTCCTCTAAACGGACGTTTGCGGAGGCGTCGTTTCCTGTCCTGCGATGAAGACGAATGGCGGAGAGAGAGGGATTCGAACCCTCGGTGCGCTCACACGCACAACGGTTTTCGAGACCGTCCCGTTCAACCACTCCGGCACCTCTCCACTGAGGGACTCGCCTCGGCCTCTGCCGGTTGCGGCAGATCGTCGGTCGGGACGGCCCTTTCCACGGCGAGTGGCCCCGCGGAAGATCGGTTATCTAAAGTGCCTCTTCCACGAACGCAAGCGTGGCCAGAGGTCTGGCGTTCAACTGCCGCTGTCTTTCGTGCGATCCTCCGTACATGATCGTCGAGACCCCCACAAACCCTCGGGCCGAGATCCCGCAGCTTCATCTGCCTGGTCACGACTGGGCGGCCAGGCTGCTGGCGGCCGAGCGCGACCGCGCGATGACCTTGCTGAAGCAGGGCGTTCGCCGTTGGCCGACCTTCGTGGTCCGTGCGGCCGATGCCTTGTCGCGGCGCTGGCTGGCGCGCGGCGGCAACCCCTATCTTGCCGAGATCGATGGCTTGGCCGACGCGATCGGGCGGCCGGGCGGCTACTTCCTCAACATCAATCACGAATGGGGCTGCACCACCCGGGCTGCGCCGGCGGCGGATGGAGAGGCGGCGCAGCTCCTGCGCGTGCTCGACTGGCCCAACGACGGTCTGGGCCGGCAAGTGGTGGCCGCGCACTTGGAAGGACCGGCCGGTCCTTGGACGAACCTGACCTGGCCGGGTTTTGCCGGGGTCATCCAGGCGCAAGCCCCCGGCCGTTTCGCCGCCGCCTTCAATCAGGCGCCGCTGCGTCGGGTGACGGGGCTTCTGCCCTTGGACTGGATCGCCGCGCGCCGCCGCTGGTGGGGCAACGACGGTTTGCCGCCGGCGCACCTGCTGCGTCGTGCCTTCGAAACCTGCGGCAGCTATTCGGAGGCCAAGGAGCTTCTGTCGAGCGCCGCGCTGGCCCTGCCGGCGATCTTCGTCTTGGCAGGCTTGGCTCCGGAGGAAACCTGCGTGATCGAGCGCCTGGAGATCGACGTTCAAGTGCGCGAAGGCCAGGATTGCGGTGGGGCCTGTGCCGCCAACCATTTCAAGGCTTTTCCCGGCCGCTGGCGCCCGCGTGGCGCGGAAAGTGCCGAACGTGCCGCCGCCTTGGCGAACTGGCGTGAGAGGTCCTGCGATGAAACTGAGGGGACTCTGGCTTTTCTCGTTCCGCCCGTCCTCAATCCCACGACGCGCTTGGCCTTGCTGGCGGAGCCGCACAGCGGCAAGTTGCTGGTCCAGGGGTTCGAACGCAACGGGCCTGCGACCGAGGTGCTCCGCTCGGGGTGATGCCTTGGAGCCCGCCGCTGCATTCGAGTTCGGTCCAGACATCGCGTTCGCCGGTATCGAAGCGCGAGGCGAACCTCCGCGATAGGGATCGCGCCCGAGGTCTGCTGTCGAACCCAGAAACAGGCCACTGCAGAGGCGGAAATCCCTGCCAAAACCCTGGCCGGCTGCGCAGTCTGTCCCTTGACAGCCGCGCACCCATCCCTATAGTCCCGGCCTTCGCGCGCGGCCTCGACGTCAGCGCGCGTTCCCTACTGATGAGCTTTAGCCGAAGAGCGCAAACGATGTTCGCAGTCATCAAGACGGGCGGCAAGCAGTACCGGGTCGCCAAAGACGACCGCTTGACCGTCGAGAAGCTGTCCGCCGAGCCCGGCGAGACCGTCACCCTGGACGAGGTGCTTATGGTCGGTGGCGACCAGGGTACCACCCTGGGTGCACCGCGCATCGAGGGCGCCAGTGTGACCGCGACGGTGGTCGAACAGACCCGTGGCGAGAAGCTGATCGTCTTCAAGAAGCGCCGCCGCAAGCACTCGCGCACGAAGAACGGTCATCGCCAGCAACTGACGGTGCTGCAGGTCACCGACATCGCGCTGGACGGCAAGACGCCGAAGAAGGCGGCGGCAAAGAAGAAAGCCGAAAGCGCCGAAGCTCCCGTGGAGGCTTCGGTCGAGACCGCTGGCACAGCCGGCGAAGAAGCAAAAGCGGAGTAGAATCCCATGGCACATAAAAAGGCAGGGGGCAGCTCGCGCAACGGGCGCGATACGGCCGGTCGGCGCCTGGGCGTCAAGAAGTTCGGCGGCGAGCAGGTGCTTGCCGGAAACATCATCGTGCGCCAGCGTGGCACCAAGTGGCGGCCGGGCAGCAATGTGGGCCTCGGCAAGGATCACACGATCTTCGCGCTGATCGAAGGCAAGGTTTCCTTCGCCAAGAGGGCCGGCAACCGTACGTACGTTTCGGTCGATCCCTTGCCGGAGGCCGCGGAGTAGGCGCGCCGCCGTCGCACGCGACCGAGCCGGTAGGGTTCGAAGATCACGGACGGGGGAGTGCAGGGTCGCTCCCCCGTTTTCTTTTTGGGCCGTGAATGCTCTTTCGGAACTGACCGGTCTCGAACAGTCTCCCCAGCCTTAAACAGTCTCAAGAGACAGCCGGACCGGTCATGAAGTTCCTCGACCAAGCCAAGATCTACGTGAAGGCCGGCGACGGCGGTAACGGAGCCTGCTCCTTCCGCCGCGAGAAGTATGTCGAGTTCGGCGGGCCGGATGGCGGCAACGGCGGCAAAGGTGGCGACGTGGTTGTCGAAGCGGTGGAGGGGCTCAACACCCTGATCGACTTCCGCTACCGCCAGCACTTCAAGGCGCGGCGCGGCGCCAACGGCATGGGCCGCGATCGGACCGGCGCCGGCGGCGAGCCTCTGGTGATCCAAGTGCCGGTCGGCACGCAGGTTTTCGACGAGGACAAGGACTTCCTGCTGGCCGACCTGACGGAAATCGGCCAGCGTGTGCCCCTGGCCCACGGCGGCCGGGGCGGCCTAGGCAACGCCGCCTTCAAGTCCTCGACCAATCGCGCTCCGCGCCGGTCGGATCCCGGTCAGCCGGGCGAAGAACTCTGGGTTTGGCTCCGCCTGAAGCTGATCGCCGATGCGGGATTGATCGGTCTGCCCAATGCCGGCAAGTCGACCTTCCTCTCCCGGGTCTCGCGGGCCCGGCCGAAAATCGCTGACTACCCTTTCACGACCTTGCACCCCAACCTCGGTGTGGTGGGGGCCGGCGAGGAAGAATTCGTCCTGGCCGACATCCCCGGCCTGATCGAAGGCGCGCACGATGGGGCGGGTTTGGGCACCCGTTTCCTCGGCCATATCGAGCGGTGCCGCGTGCTGTTGCACCTGATCGACGGTACTCAGGACGATCCCGTCGAAGCTTGGCATACCGTCCGGACGGAACTGGCCGGATATGGAGCCGATCTCGATCAGAAGCCGGAAATTCTGGTGCTCAACAAGGTGGATGCCTTGACGGCCGAGGCCCTGAAGGAGCGTGCGGCGGTTCTGGAGGCGGCGACCGGGGTCAAGCCAATCCTCTGTTCGGGGGTCAGCGGCGAGGGCCGGCAGGCGGTGCTGGCCGCGGTGATCGAGCAGATCCAGAAGGCCCGCGTGCTCGCCGCCGAGCAGACGGAAAACGAGGGACGGGAGGAGACCGCGGAGGAAGGTTGGCGGCCGTGACCGAGCTGCCCCGTGACGCCGCCGGAGGGCCCTCGCTCGAGCAGGCGCGCCGGCTGGTCGTAAAGATCGGCTCCGCCTTGCTGGTCGATCAGACCAGCGGCGAAATCCGTCGCGATTGGTTGGCGGCACTGGCGGAAGATTTGGTCGCGCTGCGCCGGCGCGGCTGCGAGGTGCTGGTGGTTTCCTCGGGTGCTATCGCGGTCGGCCGGCCCGCTCTCGGCTTGGCCAGAGGCAAGCTCAAACTGGAGCAGCAGCAGGCGGCGGCGGCCACTGGCCAAATCCTCTTGGCACATGCTTACCAGGCCGCCCTGCAGCCCCATGGAGTTACGGTCTCACAGGTGCTGTTGACCCTCGCCGATACCGAGGAGCGGCGGCGCCACCTCAACGCCCGCGCGACCTTGACGACTCTGCTGCGACTCAAGGCAATGCCGGTGATCAACGAGAACGACACCGTGGCAACGTCCGAAATCCGCTTCGGGGACAACGACCGCCTGGGTGCGCGCGTTGCCGCCATGATCAATGCCGACACGCTGGTCCTGCTCTCGGATATCGACGGGCTCTACAGCGGTGATCCCCGGCGCGACAGCGGTGCCGAGCATCTGCCCCAGGTCGAGCGCATCACGCCGGAAATCGAGGCCATGGCGGGCGCGGCGCCGGCCGGCTATTCCTCCGGCGGGATGATCACCAAGTTGGCGGCGGCCAAGGTCGCCGTCGATGCCGGCTGTCGTATGGCGATTGCCTCCGGACGGGTGCTGCATCCTCTGCGCGCCTTGGCCGAAGGCGCCCGCTGCACTTGGTTCCTGACTCAGATGAGTCCGCGCGCGGCACGTAAGCAGTGGATCGCCGGAACCCTGCAGCCGGCCGGAAGCGTCACCGTGGACGCCGGAGCCTTGGCCGCTCTGCAGGCCGGCAAGTCGCTTCTGCCGGCTGGCGTGACGGCCGTTGAGGGCCGGTTCCAACGCGGCGATGCCGTGTTGGTGGTCGGGCCCGACGGCGAAGAGGTCGCACGCGGCCTCTCGGCCTACGACGCCGAGGCGGCGCGGCGCATAGCGGGCCAGAAGAGCGGAGACATCGAAACCCTGCTGGGCTACCGTGGACGGGAAGAACTGATCCATCGCGACGATCTCGTCGTCACCCGGGTCGTTACGCAGTCGTAATGAGTGCAGCCATGAACGCCGAAGCCGCCTTCAAGGACACGTTGGAAGCCGACATGCTGGCGATCGGCTCCGCAGCCCGCGAGGCTGCGTCGCTTCTCGCGACTGCGTCGGCGGAGACCAAGCAGGTTGCCCTGCGCGCTGCCGCCGCAGCTTTGCGTGAGGACCTCTCGACACTCCTCGCGGCCAACCGTCAGGACATGGCGGCGGCTCGAGCCCGCGACCTGACTCCGGCTCTCCTCGACCGGCTTGAGCTGACCGAAGCACGCGTCGAGGCGATGGCCGGGGGCGTCGAAGCGATCGCGGCGCAGCCCGATCCCGTGGGCCGGGTCCTGGCCGATTGGGAGCGGCCGAATGGCTTGGTCATCGAGCGGGTGGCCGTTCCGCTGGGTGTCGTTGGGATTGTCTACGAGAGCCGGCCCAACGTCACCGCCGACGCCGGCGCGCTCTGCCTCAAGGCAGGTAATGCCGCGATCCTGCGTGGCGGCTCGGAATCCTTCCACTCATCGGGCGCGATTCTTGCCGCTCTGCACAGAGGTCTGGCGGCGGCAGGCCTGCCCGAAGCTTGTTTGCAGCGTCCGCCCAGCACAGACCGTGCCGCCGTCGGGCATCTGCTGCGGATGCACGACTATGTCGATGTGATCGTGCCGCGGGGCGGTCGCGGTCTGATCGAGCGCGTCATGCGGGAGGCAACGGTGCCGGTGTTGGCGCACCTGGACGGCAACTGTCACACCTATATCCATGCCGCTGCGGACCCTTCGAAAGCTCGGGCCATCGCGGTCAACGCCAAGATGCGACGCACCGGTATTTGCGGGGCGACCGAAACGCTGTTGATCGACCGTGAGGTGGCGGAACGCCTGCTGCCGCCGATCCTGGAGGCTCTGGCGGAGCGCGGCTGCGAACTGCGGGGCGATGCCGCCGTGCAGGCTCTGGATGGCCGCGTCCTTCCTGCGAAAGCGGCCGACTGGGACACGGAATTCCTGGCGCCGATTCTGGCGATCAAGACGGTGGAGGACCTGGAGGCCGCGATCGATCACGTCAATCGCCATGGGTCCCATCACACCGACGCCATCGTCACTGAAGATGCGGCGGTAGCCGAGACCTTCCTGAATCGTGTCGATTCGGCAATCGTCATGCACAACGCTTCGACCCAGTTCGCGGATGGCGGGGAGTTTGGCATGGGCGCCGAGATCGGCATTTCCACTGGTCGACTGCACGCCCGCGGCCCGGTCGGCGCTAATGAACTGACGATCTATAAGTATCGTCTGCACGGCCAAGGCCAGATTCGGCCGTAGGATTCGGGTTTTCAGCCGGTTGCCATGGTGTTCTCCCGGCTGCGGCCGCCCCCTTTCGTCACCCGGCGTCGCCTCGCTGCGGAGTTGGGCGGATGGCTGCCCCCGCCCGGTGCGCGAATCGGTCTGCTCGGCGGCTCGTTCAACCCGGCGCACGTCGGTCATCTGCACATCTCGCAGCAGGCTCTGAAACGCTTGCAACTCGACGAGGTCTGGTGGCTGGTCAGTCCCCAGAACCCCTTGAAATCGCAGGCAGGTATGGCTCGTTTGGGCGATCGCTTGGCGCAAGCGAAGCAGCTGGCGCGGCACCCGCGGCTGCGGATCACGGCCTTGGAGCGATTGCTCCCCGGCACGCTGACGGCGGACACCTTGCGTGCCCTGGTTCACTGGTTTCCGGGCACCCGATTTGCCTGGCTGATGGGGGCGGATAACCTCGGACAAATCGACCGCTGGGCTGCCTGGCAAGAAATTTTTCACACTGTCGGCGTTGCGGTTCTAGACCGTCCCGCTTATTCTTTTACACCTGTGGCCGGGAAGGCCGCGCGGCGATTTGTCCGCGCCCGCATTCCGGAGAGGAGCGCCGGAAGGCTGGTTTTGGCATCGCCTCCGGCATGGACGTTTCTCCATATTCCCAAGTCCGCGCTCTCGGCCACGGCGTTGAGGGCTCGCGCGCCGTCGGCAATCCCGGAAGACGGGATGGACAAAAGCGGGCCGCGCGGCGACCAGGATGAAGCAGTGGTCGCCACAGAAAGGTGAGGGTGTAAGCCATACTCGACCGCAGCGCGACGCAAAGCGTCATGGAGCGGTCGGCCGAACCTGCGGCCGGCCACCCCGGCGATAGCCGATATCTGGTCGAACTCGTTCAATCCTCGCTCGACGACGACAAGGCAGAAGACATCGTCGTCATTGACCTGGCAGGCAGGTCGTCCATCGCCGATTACATGGTTGTCGCCAGCGGTCGCTCGACCCGCCAGGTGGGTGCAATCGCCGAGAAGCTGCGCGAGCGGCTGAAGGCGGCGGGCTACGGCCATGTCTCGATCGAGGGGCAACGGACCTGCGACTGGGTCGTGATCGATGCCTTGGACGTGGTCGTGCATATCTTCCGACCCGAGGTCCGCGACTTCTACAATCTCGAAAAGATGTGGATGACGCCGGCTGCGGGCGGGCCGAGGGCGCAGGCCGCCAACGCCTGACGCCTGCCCGGCGGAGTGCCGTCCGGGTGGGGGATCTGCCAAGCGGGCGGCCGTAGGGCCGGAGCGAGGATGGGGATGCGATCTGTGCTGGCGGCCGTCGGCCGCCTGAAGCCGGGTCCTATGCGTGACCTCTATGCGGACTACGCCGGTCGCCTCGGCCGCGGTCCACTCGGTCCGCTGGAACTCCGTGAGGTAGAGGCGCGTCGCCCGCTGCCGTCTTCTGAACGGATGCTGCGCGAAGCCGAACTGCTGCGCGCCGCGCTGCCCGAGGGAGCCGTGCGCGTCGCCTTGGACGAGCGCGGCAGATCTCTGGACAGCGATGCCTTCGCCCAACACCTTGGCGGCTGGATCGAAGACGGACGCCGCGTCGTCGGCTTTTGGATCGGCGGCGCCGATGGGCTACACGCCGATTTGCGCGCGGAAGCGGATCTCCTTCTTTCCTTTGGGAGCATGACTTGGCCACACCTTCTCGTTCGTATTCTGTTGGCAGAGCAGCTCTATCGGGCCGGAACGATCCTAACCGGTCATCCCTACCATAGGGCGTGAGCGTCAATGTCTGTGTGGTCTCCCGCTGCCGCAATTCCGACGCAACTCTGCGACAGGCTTTCCTGTGTGCTGCAAGTCCTCCTTAGTCTGCTTCTAGGCTCCAGTCTCTTCGCCGCTTCGGCCCTGGCCCAAGAAACAGCCCGAGAGGCGGTGCCGCAGGTCGAGCGGTTGGAAGAGCTGCAGCGCGAGATCGAGGCGGGCGAGGCGGCCGAGAGCGCGGCTCAGGCCCGTGCCGCATCACTGCAAGAGGAGGTCGAGCGCTTGCGCCGCGACTCCATCGCCGCCGCAGCGCGGGCTCAGGAGCTGGAAAGGCAGCTTTCGGTCGCGGAGATCGCCGTGGCCTTTCGGCGTGCTGCGGAACTGCGCCAGCGTGCACGTCTTGCCGAGCGGAACGTTCAGTTGACGGTGACCCTCGCGGCGCTCCAGCGGATGGCATTGCAGCCCTCGGAAATGCTGCTGGCCTCGCCAGGAGGAGCGCTGGAAACGGCGCGCACCGCTCTCTTGTTGTCGGCCACCGTTCCGGAGCTGGAACGGCGTGCCTCGGAGGTGCGGCGGGATCTGGACCGTTTGGCGGCCTTGACCGAGGCGACGTCGGGAGAAAGAGACGCCCTGGCGTTCACACGCGACGCTTTGACTGTGGAGCGGGCGAGCATCGAAGACTTGGCCGGGCAGAAGCTGGTCTTGCAGCAGGAGGCGCTGACGGCCGGCACCGAGGCGGCCTTGCGGGTTCAGCGTCTGGCGGAGGAGGTCGAGGACCTTCAAGAGCTTGTGGAGCGCCTGGCGGCCGAGGCGCAGGAGCGCCGCGGACGCGAGACCGAGGCGGCAATGGCGGCTCTGGTTCGGGCTGAAGAACTGCGCCGCAGTCGGCGCTCCGCGCCGGACGTGCAATCGGTCGAGTCGGACGCCGAACCTGCCGCCGAACCGCCTGCCGAGATCGACCTGGCCCGCGAGACCGGTCCCGACGAAGCTTCGTTGCCGCCGCCCCTGGTCGCCAGCTTGCCGCAATCGCCTTTGGTCCGGCCGGGAAGTGTCCGCCCGTTTCCCGACGTTCAGAGCAGTCTGCGGCTACCGGTGGCCGGTCACGTTGCTGTCAATTTCGGCGAGGAATTGGCAGGCGGCATCGACGCCCGTGCCCGTGGGATCTATATGGAGTCCAGGCCTAGAGCGCAGGTGGTGGCGCCTTTCGACGGGCAAGTGGCCTTCGCAGGGCCCTTTCGGCGTTACGGGCTGCTGTTGATCATCGAGCACGACGGGCGATACCATAGCCTGCTGTCTGGGCTGGAGCGGATCGATGCCGTTGTGGGTCAATGGGTTCTGGCCGGGGAGCCCATCGGTATGATGGGTGGCCAAGATGGCAGCGTAGGGGCATCCCGTCTCTACTACGAGCTGCGGCGCGACAGCCAACCGATCAATCCCCTGCCGTGGTTGGCGATGGACGAAGAGAGAGCGAGAGGCTGATGCGCTTTGCGAAAACGGCGGTTGCGGCCGCCATCTGTGCGGCCGTCCTGTTGCCGACGGGGGCCAAGGCCCAGAACGGCGACGACGAAGAGATCTTTCGACAGTTAAAGGTCTTCGCTGACGTCTTCGAACGCGTCCGGGCCGAGTACGTCGAGGAGGTCAGCGACGAGACGCTGATCGAAGCGGCGATCCAAGGCATGTTGAGCGATCTCGATCCCCACTCGAGCTATTTGGATGCCGATAGCTTCAACGACATGCAGGTGCAGACCCGGGGCGAGTTCGGTGGGCTCGGCATCGAGGTGACGATGGAGAACGGGCTGGTCCGGGTGGTCTCGCCGATCGACGATACACCGGCCTTCCGCGCCGGCGTCGAGGCGGGCGATCTGATCACCCATCTGGACGGCGAGCCCGTGATGGGCCTTGAGCTTTCCGAGGCCGTGGACATGATGCGCGGGCCCGTCGGGACGTCGCTGACGATCACGGTGCGCCGGGGCGAGGAAGAGCCCTTCGACATCTCCATCGAGCGCGACATCATTACCGTGCAGTCCGTTCGCTCGCGTCAGGAAGGCAACATCGGCTACGTCCGCGTGACCGCCTTCAACGAGCAAACGACATCCGGGGTGGAAGAAGCCATTGCGGAGTTCGAAGAAGAGCTCGGCGAGAACTTCGGCGGTATCGTCCTGGATCTCCGCAACAATCCGGGTGGGCTCTTGGATCAGGCCGTGTCCGTCTCCGACGCCTTTCTGGAGCGCGGCGAGATCGTCTCGACCCGTGGCCGCTACGAAGAAGACTCCAGCCGATACAATGCGCGCTCGGGCGATCTCGTCGACGGTCTTCCGATCGTGGTGCTGATCAACGGCGGTTCCGCTTCAGCCTCGGAGATCGTGGCCGGTGCACTGCAGGATCATCGCCGGGCTATCGTCATGGGAACGAAGTCCTTCGGCAAGGGCTCGGTGCAGACAGTCATGCCGCTCGGTAGCGCCGGTGCCATGCGTCTGACCACGGCGCGCTACTACACCCCGAGTGGACGCTCGATACAGGCCAAGGGCATCGATCCCGATATCCTGGTGGAGCGCGCGCGCCTGGAGACGATCGATGGGCCAGCCGGCCGCAGCGAGGCGGATTTGCGCGGCAGCCTGGAAGCGGAAGAGGCACCCGTCGAAGAGTCCGGACCTCAGGCCGAGAACGCTCCGCAGGATCAGGCCCTCGAAGACTATCAGTTGGCGCGCGCCCTCGATCTCTTGCGCGGTCTGGTTTTGTATAGCCAGCGCACCGTAAACTGATCGGACTGCGCCGTTGAGGCGCACCTGATCGGATCGAGGCAGCACTCACCAGGTGGCTCTTGGACGGAAACTAGGAGGACGCGGCGGTCCGATAGGTCCATCGCGTCAGGTGATCGGTTCGGCTGCCGGCAAGGAATCGCGCCGTAGCGTTGCCAGCCTTGCCTTGCTGTCGGCTTGGATGTTGCTTGCCGTCTTGCTGGCCGCCGCCGCGGCCTATGTCTATTGGCCCGAACTCGAGCCCCAGATTGCGGTTTTGACGGAGACGACGCCGGCCGGCGAGGAGTTGGCCGAGGTCGATGTGGAGCCCAGCCCGCCGGTTCCGCCCATCACCGACGCGGCGACCGAAGGTCAGGAAACGACGGCGTCGGACGAGTTGGGATCGGAGCTGGACCTGGCGGGGCCGCAGTCAGCGCCGTTACCTGAACTCGAGTCGGAGGCCGCGCCCACACCTCCGGGCGACCGCGAGTCCGGTGAGTCGGAACTGCGCACGGCGCGCCAGCCGCCTGCCGGAGAGGTCGCCGAGACCGGCAGCATGGCTGCGGAGCCATCCAGCGAAAACCGGGCCGGCGGTCCTCAGGCGGTTCCACCGGCGCAGGAGACGCAAACGGCGGCTCTGCCCGCGGCTCCGGAGGCCACACCTCCTGCGCCCGCGCCGCCCGTCGTGCCGGCCTGGCAGCGCTTCGCCCGGTCTTTCATTCCACCGGACGAGCGGCCGCTGATCGCCATCGTAATCACCGGCCTGGGTCTCAACGGCCCGCGCACCCTGCAGGCGATCGAACAGCTACCGCCGGAGATTTCGCTGTCTTTCTCACCCTACGCCAAGCAGACAGAAGAGTTCATGCGGACAGCGCGTGCCTTCGGCCATGAGGTGCTGATCGATTTGCCGATGGAGCCGGCAACGCGCGACGATCCCGGCACCATGGCGCTCCTGACCAGCGCCCGGCCTGACGACAATCTGGAGCGTCTCGGTTTGGTTTTGGGCCGTGGACGGGACTACGTCGGCGTGGTCGGGACGCTCGGGTCGCGCTTCGTTGGAGATACGCAGGCTTTGACGCCGGTTCTGAGCGAGCTTGGCCGCCGAGGCCTGCTGTACGTCGACAATCGCCCGGTCGATACGCCTCATGCGGCGCGGCTGGCCGTGACCTTGGGTTTGCCGGTGGCGATCAACGATCGCAGTCTGGATGCGCGAATGGCGGCCACTCCGGCCGTCGATGCCAGCCTGGCGCAGGTGGAGCGGATCGCGCGCGAGCGCGGCACCGCCGTTGCCCTGGGGCAGCCGAACCCCACGACGCTCGCATTCCTGGTGGAATGGGCGAGAACGCTCCCCGGCAAGGGGCTGGCCTTGGCACCGGTCACGGCGGTGGCGAACAGTCAGTCGCCCCAGTGAACGCGGCAGTAAGTGCGCCAGTGAAGGAGGCGATATGAGCCGAAGCGATACGGTTTACGGCCCGGGCGCATCGGGCCCTCTGCCTTCCGCCGAACAGGCGGCGGCTCTGCCGTTCCGCCTGGGTGTGGGCGCAGTGTTGTTCAATCGAGAGCGCAAGGTTTTCGCGGCTCAACGTGCCGACATGGCTAATGCGGCTTGGCAGATGCCCCAGGGCGGCATCGACAAAGGCGAAGACCCAGAGGCCGCGGTCTTCCGCGAGTTGGAAGAGGAGACCGGAACCGCCAACGCCCGCTTGATCGCCGAAAGCCGCGACTGGCTGACCTACGACCTGCCTTTGGACCTGGTGCCGAAGCTCTGGAAAGGCCGCTATCGGGGGCAGAAACAGAAGTGGTACGCCCTGGAATTCCTTGGGACCGATGCGGAGTTCGACATCTTCGGCCCTCACGCCGAGTTCAAGGCCTGGAAGTGGGCGGAATTCAAGGAACTACCGGCCTTGATCGTTCCTTTCAAGCGCGATCTCTACCGGCGCATTCTTGAGGAATTCCGGCACTTGTCGTGATCAAGCGCGCTGAGGCGACGGAGATTTTCCGCGGCGCGCGCGTTCCGTTCTTCAAGCTCCCCCTGCCGACTGGTCGGCCTTGGAATTCATGTTATGATTGAATTCAAAGTCATGCATATATTCGAGGGGCGAGATTATGAGCACGACGGCGAAGAGCGACATCGACGTTCAGTTGAAGGCGTTAGCCGGCGCCGGTGACTTCACGGCCTCATCCGACTTATCGGCTGCGGACTCGGGAACGCCGGATTACTTGGTGCCGAAGATGCGCCAATACGCGATCGGCGAAACGGCTCAGTACCAAACGGTTCATATCGCGCGTTTCGCGCAAGATAGGACGGCGTCGGCGATCGCCGAGCCGCTCGATCCCTTCTCCGCCGAGTCGCCGCTGCTTGGGACCGAACCGGCGGAGGGGGTCCTGCTCACCCACCGCCAGGGTTGGCAGCAGATCGGCCTGGCCCTGGGCGAGCTTTTGCACTCGCTTTGTCTGGCGCCCGGCGAGGCGACGCGAATCGCCGTCGTCGACTGGCGGCGTCAGTCGCAGAGCAGCGGCGAGGAAGATATCGCCGAGGACGAGCGGCTGAGCCGCGAGGACGAGCAGAACCGTGCGGTTTCCGAGGTACAAAAGGCCGTCGCTGCCGAAAACCAGATTGGCAGTTCCTTGACACGCGTCAGCAGCAAGGCCCGGCAGCGCGGACGCTCCGGGTCGTTCTTCGGCCTGCTCGGCGGGTCATCCGGGAGCGCCAGCAGCCTGTCCAGCAGTTCCTCGGTGTCCTTCAGCGCGGGCAAGCGCGAGTTGGCGTCCGAGGCCAACCAGAAAATTCATCACCGCACGCGCGAGGTGGCGGAGGCCGTACGTTCGCGGCGCGCCAGTTTGGTGCAGGAGGTTAGTGAGCGCGAAAGCGAGACCGTCACGACCAGGGTGGTCGCCAACTACAACCACATGCACGCGCTCACCGTGATGTACTTCGAACTCCTCCAGGTCTTCAGTCTCGTCACAGAAGCGATCAAGGCCGAACGGCTGATCTTTTTGCCTCTCAAGTTGGTCGAGTTCGACGCAACAAGCATCAAACGGCACCGCGAAACCTTGATCGAGATCGCCACGGATTTCGAGCTCGAGGACCTTCGGAAGCTGCTGCTGCTGCGCGGCGATGCGGCGGAGAAGAAGGGAGAGTCGACCAGCCAGGTTCTTCAGGAGGAGATCGCTGCGCTGCGGTCGGAAATCCCGGATCTGGAGGCAGCGGCGCGTGCTGTGAGGAAAGAGTCGGATCTGACGGCTATCGAAATTCAAGAAATATCAGAAGAAATTTCCCGATTTAAAAGTAAATACGGACTGCATGGTGGCGTTTATCATGCGTCTCCTTTTGCCGAATCCGAACAAAATGACAAAAGAGTGGAGAGAAAGCGCGAATTAGAACGAAAAATTAAGAAGGAAATTGATAAATATACAAAAATAGAAAATCAGGTGGCGCAATACAAAACCCGCCTTGCCGAACTTGAAGGGCTGCTGTTGGTCGAACAGCAGGATCGTCTCGCGGCAGGCCTAAATCGCGAGCAGCTCTTCTTCAACCAGCAGATCTGGATGCGGTTGGACGACCATCGAGTCTACGGGATGGTTGCCGGGCGGAGCTACGATAACAAGCCTCTGGCCGGCCGGCTCGACCCGAAGCCGGTGGCGGTTTTCGGCAACTACGTGGCTTTCCGTCTGCGTTTCGCGGATGAGGAGGCGCCGGCGCAACAGGCCTTCGAGGACTCCTACCTCAGTGGCGGTCAGTTCGAGAGCCAAAGTTCGACCATCTCCCTGCCCTCCGGCGGCATCTTCGCCGAAGCGGTATTGGGCGAAGCCAACAGTGCCGAGGAGATCGATCTGAACCGCTTCTGGAACTGGAGCGACTCGCCGATCCCGATCTTACCGCCGGAAATCGGGCCGGTCGCGACCGGGACCCGCGCCGCCGCGGAACAGGCCGTTCCGGGCCAGTTGGCGGCGCCCGCGGTTCAGCTCCAGGGAGCCGCTGGGCTGCCGGACCCCACCGGCAGCGGCACCTTGCTGCAGATGTTGGCCGCCGGTCAGCTTTTTCGGGACATGAGCGGTCTGGCCGGCGGTCAAACCGCCGCTGGCGAAGCGGGTAGCGGGACGGGTCAGGGCGCGTCCGACGCGGCCGCCCAGGCCAACGCCGCCAACAAGGCCTATCTCGACTTTGTTCAAGGTCTGGCCGAAACAGGCGGTAAGCTGCTGACGGCGAACAATTCGACGGTACTTGGCGGACTTTTGAAGCTCAAGAAACCTGCCGAGAGCGAGTAAAAGGGCCAGGGCCGATCGTGATCGGATTGATCTGGCCTAGGTCCGAGTCGCGAGCGCGACTCGACGACGCTCGGTCGAGTCTTTCAGCCATTCCATGCACTCGCAATTCGCTCTAGGCGGCGAGAGCTCCGCTGCGCATCAGACGCCGGTGACGGTGCTGCATGATACGATAGGCCAGCCCTGCGAACCAGGAGACGGCGCGGCTTTGAGGATTCAGACCGGCCGCCTTCCAGGTCATCGCGGTGGCCATTTCGACTCGCGGTAACCGGTAGTAGCCGTAGGCGCGGCCCATGTAGGCGTTGGACCATTTGCGCAGGTCGTAAGGCTCTCCGGCTTCCGAGTTCGCGGCCCAGAAGGCGCAGGCCAGTTCGTCGTCCTCCGTCTCGTGCATGCGGCTCAGCGCGATCAGGAAACGCTTCGACCTGCCGATGTTCTCCGCCTCCAGGTAGCGGCGCAAGAAGGAGTAGAAGAGCTTGTAGTGGCGCAGCTCGTCGGCCGCGATGCGCCTGCAGATATCCTGGAGAAGCGGCTCTTCGGTTACGTCGGCGATTGAGCCGTAAAAGCTGGAGGTCCCGACTTCGACGATGCAGCGGGCGACCAGCTCGCCGCAGCGCGAGCCGCGCACCGACTCGGTAGCCTCCATCGGCAGGCGGAAGCCGTCGAGAAAGCGCGCGAAAGCCTCGTCGAAATCGAAATCGGGATCCGCGAGTTGCGCCCACCTGCCGAGTGCTTCGCCGTGCTGAACCTCTTCGCGCGCCCAGCGCTGCGCCTCCGCGCAGAACTCGCTGTCCTCCGGGAACACGTTGCACAGATAGGTGGCGTAATCGCCGCCATTGTATTCGACCAGGCTGGCGGCCTTGACGACCTTTACCGTGTCCGCGTCGACCTTGCTTGGGTCAAAGCGGTCCCACTGCACGTCGTCGAGCGTCCAGTGCTTGGCTGACATATCCCTTCGTGCCCTCTGCTTCAGCTGCGTGCGTCAAGAATGCCCGGTGCTGAGCCTGGCGTTCGTTTTTGATGCGACTGCCGTATAGCGAGAACGGCAGCACACGGCCCTCATTTTGGTAGCGTGTTATCCGGCTGCAAGGTTTATACGTTTAGATGCGCGTAAAATCGCCGAATCACATAAGAGACACAAGCGCTTACATGAAATGCGGGCGACTTTGTGGTCGCCCGCAATGCCCCGAATGGAAGCTGTCGGTCAGGCAGAATCGAAAGCCTGCAGCATACCCTCGTAGCGGGTGATTCGACGTTCCAGGGCTTGGCGTTCCGCGTCCGAAGCCGCATCCGACAGGTCTTCACGGGCATCCTTGAGCTGCTGCTCGGTTGCGCTCCGATCGATTTCACCAACCGGGACGGCTTGTTCAGCCAGGACCGTGCAGCGTTCCGGGGTCACCTCGGCGAAGCCACCGTCGACAAAGATTCGCTCACTGATATCACGGCGATTCTGACGGTAGACCGAGATCACACCGGTCCGGAGGGAGGAGATCAGCGGTGCGTGGCGTGGTAGCACGCCAAAGTCGCCCTCCGCACCGGGCACGACCACCATCTCGACCTTCTCGGACAGCAGAAGCTTCTCCGGAGAGACCAGCTCGAATTCCACCTGTTCGGCCGCCATGAAGTGCGCTCCCTACCTGTCGTTTCGTGAGCCCCTGGAGCAAATTCACGGTCTGCTCCGACATAGCGATGAGAGGCGGTGTCACGATCCACCTCCGATCGCTCAAGCGATCGGGGTTGGGCTGATCCGGCTCTAGGCCGCCTCGGCCGCCAGCTTCTTCGCTTTCTCGACCGCTTCCTCGATGGTTCCCACCATGTAGAAGGCCGCCTCGGGCAGATGGTCGTACTCGCCGTCCACCAGGCCCTTAAAGCCCTTGATGGTGTCCTCGAGCTTGACCTGGATGCCGGGAGTGCCGGTGAAGACCTCGGCGACATCGAAGGGCTGGGACAGAAAGCGCTGGATCTTGCGGGCCCGCGAAACCGTCAGTTTGTCTTCTTCCGATAGCTCGTCCATGCCCAGGATCGCGATGATGTCCTGCAGCGACTTGTAGCCTTGCAGGGTCTCCTGGACGCGGCGCGCCACGTTATAATGCTCTTCACCGACCACGCCCGGCTCCAGGATGCGGCTTGTGGAGTCGAGCGGATCGACCGCCGGGTAGATACCCAACTCGGAGATCGCGCGGCTCAGCACCGTTGTGGCGTCCAAGTGCGAGAAGGAGGTCGCCGGCGCCGGGTCGGTCAAGTCGTCGGCCGGCACGTAGATGGCCTGAACCGACGTGATCGAGCCCTTGTTGGTGGTGGTAATGCGCTCCTGCAGGGCGCCCATGTCGGTGGCCAGGGTTGGCTGGTAGCCCACCGCGGAGGGGATGCGGCCGAGCAGGGCCGAAACCTCTGAACCCGCCTGGGTGAAGCGGAAGATGTTGTCGACGAAGAACAGCACGTCCTGACCTTCCTCGTCGCGGAAGTATTCCGCCAGGGTCAGTCCGGAGAGCGCCACGCGGGCACGGGCACCCGGCGGCTCGTTCATCTGGCCGTAAACCAGCGCCACCTTCGAGTCGCCGCCCTCCAGGTCGATCACGCCGGCGTCCATCATCTCGTGATAGAGGTCGTTGCCCTCGCGGGTGCGTTCGCCGACACCGGCGAAAACCGAGTAGCCACCGTGAGTCTTCGCGATGTTGTTAATCAACTCCTGGATCAGCACCGTCTTGCCCACACCGGCGCCGCCGAAAAGGCCGATCTTGCCGCCGCGGGAGTAAGGCGCCAGAAGGTCGACGACCTTGATGCCGGTGACCAGGATCTCGGCCTCGGTCGACTGCTCGGCAAAGCTGGGTGCGGACCGGTGGATCGGCGCGCTCTGCTTGGCCTCCACCGGGCCGCGCTCGTCAATCGGTTCACCGATCACGTTCAGAATGCGGCCGAGGGTCTCGGGGCCGACCGGCATGGTGATCGGGCCGCCGCTGTCCTTCACGACCTGGCCGCGGACCAGGCCCTCGGTGCTGTCCATCGCGATCGTGCGGACCTCGCTCTCCCCCAGGTGCTGCGCCACCTCGAGAACGAGTCGGTTGCCGTTGTTGTCGCACTCCAGCGCGTTCAGGATCGGCGGCAGATCGCCTTCGAACTGCACGTCCACCACCGGACCCATCACCTGGGTGATCTTGCCCACCAGATTCTTGGCCATCGAACTTCTGCTCCCTGGCGTTTCGCCATTTCGGCGCCGACGCTGACCGCAAGCCGGCCGGCGCCCTCGCTCGCTCTTGGTTACATTGCTTCCTTGGCGGAGATGATCTCGATCAGCTCCGTTGTGATCGCGGCCTGACGCGTGCGGTTGTACTGCAGCGTCAGCTTGTTGATCATCTCGCCGGCGTTGCGTGTCGCGTTATCCATTGCGGTCATGCGTGCGCCATGCTCGCTGGCATTATTCTCCAGGATGGCGCGATAGATCTGGACCGAGAGGTTGCGCGGCAGCAGATCGGCGAGGATCTGCTCCTCGCTCGGCTCGTATTCGTAGACGGCCCCCTCCGCCTGGGGCGAAGCAGAGTCGCTTTGCGCCTCGTCCTCGGAGATTTCGCCTGCGGTAAAGGGGATCAGCTGTTGGCGTGTGACGAGCTGAGCAATCGCCGACTTGAAGCGCGCATAGATCAGGGTGCAGACGTCGAACTCTTCCGCCGCGAACATCCGGCGCAGCGTCTCGGCGATTTCATCGGCCTTTTCGAAACTCGGATAGGGCTTCGTCACGTCCTCGATCGTCTCGATGATCAGGTTGCCGTGGGTGCGGCGAAGCTGATCGCGTCCCTTGCGCCCGACGCAGAGCACCTTCACGTCTTTGCCCTGGCCTTTCAACTCGTCGATCAGCCGCTTGGCTTCACGCACGATGGAGGAGTTGAAGCCACCACAGAGGCCGCGGTCGGCCGTTGCCACCACCACCAGCTGGACCTGATCGCTGCCGGTGCCGGACAACAGCTTCGGCCCTTGGCCCGCAACCACACTGGAGGCCACCGACCCCAGCATGCGGCCCATGCGTTCGGCATAGGGGCGTGCTGCTTCGGCCTGCTCCTGAGCACGGCGCAGTTTCGCGGCCGCGACCATCTTCATGGCCGAAGTGATCTTCTGCGTCGACTTGACGCTCGAGATGCGGTTGCGCAGGTCCTTGAGGCTAGCCATCGGGTCCGCTTCGTCTCTGATCCACTCTCTTGGCGCTGCCGCTCAGGCGCCGCCGCCGGCTCAACCGGCCGTGTAGGTCTTGGCGAAGCCTTCCAGGAAGGACTTCAGCTTGCTTTCGAGGTCCTGGGTCAGGTCCTTCTGACTGCGAATCCCCTCCAGCAGATCTTGCTGAGTGGACCGCAGCTCGGCGAGCATGCGCTGCTCGAAATCGCCGACCTGGTTGACCGCCACCGTGTCGAGGTAGCCACGGGTGCCGGCATAGATCGCGCAGACCTGCTCCTCGACCGGCAGCGGCTTGTACTGCGGTTGCTTGAGAAGCTGTGTCAGGCGCTGGCCGCGCTGCAGCAGACGCTGGGTCGAGGCGTCGAGATCGGAGGCGAACTGGGCGAAGGCTTCCATCTCGCGGAACTGCGCCAGTTCCAGCTTCATGGTGCCAGCGACCTTCTTCATCGCCTTGATCTGCGCGGCCGAGCCGACGCGGCTGACCGAGATGCCGACGTTCAGCGCGGGGCGGATGCCCTTATAGAAGAGGTTGGTCTCCAGGAAGATCTGACCGTCGGTGATCGAAATCACGTTGGTCGGAATAAAGGCGGAGACGTCGCCGCCCTGGGTTTCGATGATCGGCAATGCCGTCAGGGAGCCGGAGCCGTTGTCCTCGTTCATCTTCGCCGCGCGCTCCAGCAGACGGGAGTGCAGGTAGAAGACGTCGCCCGGGAAGGCCTCGCGTCCCGGCGGGCGGCGCAGCAGAAGCGACATCTGACGGTAGGACACGGCCTGCTTCGACAGGTCGTCGTAGCAGATCACCGCATGCATGCCGTTGTCGCGGAAGTACTCGCCCATCGTGCAGCCGGTATAGGGCGCCAGGAACTGAAGCGGCGCCGGGTCGGAGGCCGTGGCCGCGACGACGATGGAGTATTCCATCGCGCCGTTGTCTTCCAGCAGCTTCACGAGCTTGGCGACCGAAGAGCGCTTCTGGCCGATCGCGACGTAGATGCAGTGCAGTTTGGCCTTGTCGTCGCCGCCTGTATTGACGCTCTTCTGGTTGATGAAGGTGTCGAGCGCGATGGCGGTCTTGCCGGTCTGGCGGTCGCCGATGATCAGTTCGCGCTGTCCGCGGCCGATCGGAATCAAAGCGTCGATCGCCTTGAGCCCCGTCTGCATCGGCTCGTGAACCGACTTGCGCGGGATGATGCCGGGGGCCTTGACCTCTACGCGGCGGCGCTCGGCATCCTCGATCGGACCCTTGCCGTCGATCGGGTTGCCCAGTCCGTCGACCACGCGGCCGAGTAGCCCCTTGCCGACCGGAACGTCGACGATGTCGCCGGTCCGCTTGACTGTGTCGCCCTCGCCGATGCCGCGGTCATCGCCGAACAGCACGACACCGACGTTGTCGTGCTCCAGGTTCAGGGCCATGCCCTTCACACCGCCCGGGAATTCGACCATCTCGCCGGCCTGGATGTTGTCCAGACCGTAAATGCGCGCCACACCGTCACCGACCGAGAGAACCGTGCCGATCTCAGCGACATCGGCCTCGGCGCCGAAGTTCTCGATCTGCTGTTTCAGGATCGAGGAGATTTCCGCGGCCCGGATGTCCATCAGCCAACCCCTTTCATCGCGAACTTAAGTCGTTCGAGCTTACTCTTCAGGGACCCGTCCACCATGCGGCTGCCGACCTGAACGATCAGGCCGCCGAGCAGCGAGGGGTCTATCTGTGTGTCGATTTCTACCTTGCCGCCGATCTTCTTCTGCAGCGTCTCGGCGAGCGCGTTGCGCTGCGTCTCGGAGAGCGCGCGCGCGGAGATAACCTTCGCCGTCACTTCGCCGCGGCGGCGACGCAACTCGGCGATAAAACCCTGGATCATGCGCGGCAGCGCAAACAGGCGGCCGTTCTCGGCAACCACACCGACGAAACGGCGAACCAGATCGCTGGCGCCAGCTCGTTCCAAGATTGCGGCAATCGCCTCGGCTTGCTGATCGCGCCCGTAGACCGGGCTGCGGATCAGGCTCCGCAGATCGCCGCTCTCGGCGATCAACGACTGCAGGCTGGTCAGGTCGCTGGCAACCGCGTCGAGTTGCTTGTTCTGATCGGCCAGTTCGTAGAGCGCAAGGGCATAGCGCCCAGCCAAGCCGCCTACGGTTTCATCTGTGCCTGCCAAGCCCGTCGGCTCCCTAAATAAAGACTTCAACGGAGGTCCAAGGTTCCAGCGCAGGGTTACGCCTGCTTTCCCCTTGGTTTCGCGCCGGAGAGCGCCACCCCGAACCCATGCTCGCTGGAACCGCGCAGGTCACTCCGCATCTGATTGAACAGCCTGAAGGAACCGCGCCGCAGAAGCTATGTGCTGCCATTGCGCGAGGAGATCCCCGCAGCGAAAGCGAGGGGTAGGTATCACAGGCCCATGGTGGGGTGCAAGCCGAGTCGGGAGCGGTTTTTGCAGTGCACAGTCCGCCCTCGGACCAGGCGCGCTACACAAAGTTTTCAGGTAGATTTGCCGGCCCTGCCTCGATGTCACCAGAAGCTGTAGGGATCGATGTCCGTCGCGAGACGCACGGAGTTCGGAAGGTCCAGCCCGGTCAGCCACCGGCGCAGGAGTCTCTGTAGCGGCAGGTCGCGCCGGGCCTTGATCAAAAAACGGCGGCGATGACGCCCGCGCAGAACCGCCAACGGTGCCTCCGCGGGACCGAGCACGCGCAGGCCGGGAAGGGTGGGCGCGGAGCGGGCGACCAGTCGCGCCGCCTGGTCGACCACGTCGGGATCAGGCGCGGAGAGGATCAAGGCGGCGAGACGTCCGAACGGCGGCCAGCCGCCGATCTGGCGCTGCTCGGCCTCCAGCGCCAGGAAGCGGTCGCGATCTCCCTCGACCAGCGCCTGCATGACCGGGTGGTCCGGGTCGTAGGTCTGGATCAGCACCCGGCCCGGTCGCTCGGCCCGTCCCGCGCGTCCGGCAACCTGGTGCAGCAGATGGTAAGTGCGCTCGCCGGCGCGCAGATCGCCGCCCTTCAGGCCCAGGTCGGCGTCGATCACACCGACCAAAGTCAGCAGCGGGAAGTGATGTCCCTTCGCCGCCAGTTGAGTGCCGATCACGATATCCAGTTCGTGGGCCTGGATTCGCCGGATCAGTTCGGCGGCGTCGGCCGGTCCCTGCAGGCTGTCCGATGACATGATCTGGGTCCGGGCGGCCGGAAAGCGGGCAGAGACTTCCTCCGCCAGGCGCTCGACGCCGGGACCGATCGGGGTCAGAGCCTCGACCTCGCCACAGGCCGGACACGCCTCGGGCACGCGCATGCCGTAACCGCAATGGTGGCAGACCAGGCGTCCGAGAAAACGATGCTCCACCAGCCAAGCCGAACAGCTCGGGCACTCGAAGCGATGGCCGCAAGCGCGACAGAGAGTGAGCGGCGCATAGCCGCGACGGTTGAGGTAGAGCAGGGCCTGCGCCCCGGACTGCAAGGTCTCCTCCAACGCCTGCAACAATGGCGGCGACAGCCAGGACGTGCCGATCTCCGGGTCGCGCCTGGGAGGATCGCGCCGTAGGTCGATCAACTCCACCTGCGGCAATTCGGCGCCGCCATGGCGGTTGGGCAGGCGCAGTTCGGAATACTTGTCGGTCTGAACGTTGACGAGGGACTCCAGGGACGGCGTGGCGGAGGCGAGCACGATGGGAAAATCGCCCAGATGGGCGCGCACCACCGCCATGTCTCGCGCGTGGTAGATCACTCCGTCTTCTTGCTTGAAGGCGGCTTCATGTTCCTCGTCGACCACGATCAGGCCGAGCTCGGGATAGGGCAAGAAGAGCGCGGAGCGCGCGCCGACCACCACTCTCGCCCGGCCGTCCGCGACGGCCCGCCAGGTCAGTTGTCGCGCGCTGCTCTTGAGATCGCTGTGCCATGCGACCGGTGGCGTGCCGAAGCGTGCCGCGAAGCGCTCCAGCCACTGGGCCGAAAGGGCGATTTCAGGCAGCAGAACCAGAACCTGTCGCTGCGCCGCAAGCGCTGCCGCCACGGCCTCGAAGTAGACCTCTGTCTTGCCTGAGCCGGTCACGCCGTCGAGCAGCGTTACGGAGAAGCCGCTGTCGACTTTCGCCCTGAGGTCGGCGGCGGCCGATGCTTGATCGGGCGAAAGCGCCGGACCCTGGTGCTGCCAGTTCGGCTCGCCGATCCCGAGGCGGGGGACGATCTCGACCTCGTCCAACGCTCCGGCTTCGATCAAGCCCTTGACCACGCCGACTCCGACGCCCGCGGTACGTGCCAGCTCTGCTTGGCTGCGGGCGAAACCGTCTTCCGCCGCGGCCAAGGCGCGGCGACGCGCCGGCGTGAGCTTGAGGCAATCGAGAGGAGGCCGGCCGGAGTGGAGGACGCGCCGCACCGGTTTTGGTGGTGTCAAAGCGCCCGGTGACGAGAGGCTCATACGCAGCACCGCGCCGGGTGGCGCAAGGCTGTAGCCGGCAACCCAGTCTATGAAGCGGCGATGGGCGTCGGGCAGTGGCGGAAGGTCCAGTCGCGCCACGACCGGTTTGAGTTTCCCCACCGGCACGCCGTCCTCCTCCGGGGCGCTGTCCCAGGCCACGCCCACCACGTCACGCCGGCCCAGCGGAACGGTTACGATGTCGCCGGGCGAAAGCTCCAACCCTGGCGGAACGCTGTAGCTGAAGGCCCCGCTTAGGGGCAGCGGCAAGAGGACGCGCAACCGCCGAGGTTGAGCCGGGTCCCCGAGTCCGGCCGGTCGATCTGCGGGGTCTTCTCGCTCTGAGATGGGGGCGCTGGTGGCGCGACGCTCAGCCATAAGCTAGACTCTAGCCATCCGATCGGAGTCCCTTCGAGTCTACTGGGTGGGGCAGCTCTGGACGGACCCCCTGGGGCGGGTCTATCTCCGGCGCAAGCGCCCCCGCGACAGCAGATATCCTGCAAGAGGGGGCTGGATACAAGGACGAGAAAGACCGCCGACATGAAGTTCTTCATCGATACTGCAGATGTCGCCGAGATCCGCGATCTTGCCGCCACCGGGCTGGTCGACGGCATCACCACCAACCCGTCGCTGATTGCGAAGACCGGACGGCGCTTCCTGGAAGTGGTCCAGGAGATTTGCGAGATCGTGCCCGGTCCTGTTTCCGCCGAGGTGACGGCTACCGATCATGCGACCATGTTGGCCGAGGGGCGCAAGCTGGCGGCCTTGGCCCCGAACGTGTGCGTCAAGGTTCCGCTGACGCCCGACGGTCTCAAGACCTGCAAGGTACTGAGCGACGAGGGAACCAAGGTTAACGTTACCCTCTGTTTCTCGGCGGGACAGGCGATCTTGGCCGCCAAGGCCGGCGCGAGCTTTATCTCGCCCTTCGTGGGCCGGCTCGACGACATCGGTGCGGACGGCATGGAACTGATCGCCGAGATCGTCGAGATCTACGCAGCTTATCCGCAGATCCAGACCGAGGTGCTGGTCGCCAGCGTGCGCGGGCCGGCGCATGTCATCGAGGCGGCGAAACTCGGCGCCGACGTGGCGACGCTCCCGCCCGCGGTTTTGCGAGGTCTCTATAAGCACCCGCTGACCGACAAGGGCCTGGAGGCGTTCCTGGCCGACTGGGCCAAGACGGGTCAAACGATTCTGAGCGACGAGGATGGCCATGGCGAACCGGCGCGACGCAGCGCCTGACAGTCCGGAGCGCCCTGAGCGCTCGGTGACCGAGGGACTCGAGAATGCACCGCGCCGCACGCTCGGCGCGGGCGAGGTAGCAGCCTATCTGCGCCGTCACCCCGATTTCCTGAAACGTCACCCCGAACTGCTCGATGCCATGGTGACGCCGGTGCGCGCAACCGGAGATGGGGTGCTGGATTTCCAGCAGGCCATGGTCGAGCGCCTGCGGCGTGAGGTGGCGCAGGCGCTTGAGACCCGCGATGAGCTGGTATCGTTGAGCCGTGCCAACGCCCTCGCCCAACAGCGGCTTCACCGCGGTCTGCTTGGACTGTTGGCCGCTCGCTCTTTCGAGCATCTGATTGAAACTCTGACCACGGACCTGACGCTGGCGCTCGACGTAGACGTGGTCTCGCTCTGTGTCGAACCCTCCGAGATGGCGCTCAGTCCGCCGAAGCGCCCAGTTGGCGTCTATCGGCTAGAGGCCGGCACGGTCGAGGCCTTGCTCGGCCCGAGCAAGCGCGTGCGCCTGATCGGCGATACGCCGGGGGATGCGGGTGTCTTTCCGACGGCGGCCGGTCTGGTGCGTTCGTCGGCCTTGGTTCGTCTCAATATCGGTCCGACAACGCCGCCGGCTCTGATTGGACTGGGCAGCCGCGATCCTGGGCATTTCGAGGAAGGTCAGGGCACGGAACTGCTTGGCTTTCTCGGTCAGGCGGTCGAGCATCTGGTCCGTGCATGGCTCGATCTGCCCGAGTAACCGACAAAGGGGGGGCCGGCCTGATCGGCTTTCCCGGCGACGCGGGAGTGGAGGCCGCCCTTCAGGACTGGCGTAGATGGCTGGCTGACGAGAAGCGCGCTTCATCGCACACCTGCACGGCCTATGACACCGATCTTCTCGATTTTCTGACCTTCCTCACGGATCATCTGGGACAGCGGCCGCGGCTGGAGGATCTGCGCAGCCTTCGGCAGGCGGACTTCCGGGCCTGGCTGGCGCGGCGGACCCTGGACGGGCTGGCCCGCAGTTCGACCGCCCGGGCTCTCGCCGCCTTGCGCAGTTTCTATCGATGGGGCGGGCGGACCGGCCGGCTCGACAACAGCGCCATCGCCAATCTGCGCGGGCCGAAGCTGCCGCGGACTCTCCCCAAGGCGCTGACCGAGGCCGAGGCGCGGGCGACGGTCGAGTCGGTCGGCGAGCTCTACGCGCAGGATTGGCAGGGTTTGCGGGACACGGCGATCCTGCTGCTGCTCTACGGCGCCGGCTTGCGCATCGGTGAAGCGCTGGCTCTGCGTGCCGGTGATGCTCCGGCCATGGGACAAGCGACCTTGCGTGTCCTCGGAAAGGGACGAAAGGAGCGCATCCTGCCGCTGTTGCCGGCGATCCCCGAAGCCATCGCCGCCTATCGGACCGCCTGTCCGCACGCTTTGCCGGCCGAGGGACCGCTGTTCCGCTCGCAACGGGGCAAGCCCCTGTCCGCCCGGCAGGTCCAGCTCTCACTGCAACGCCTGCGCAGTCTGCTCGACCTGCCTGAGACGGCAACTCCGCATGCCCTTCGTCACTCCTTCGCCACGCATTTGCTCGGGGCCGGAGGCGATCTGCGGTCCATTCAAGAGCTGCTGGGCCATGCCAGTCTCTCCACCACCCAGCGCTATACCGCCGTCGATGGGGCACGTTTGCTGGATATCTATGATCGCGCTCACCCACGGGCGCGCGGCTAGGCGAAAAGGCGGCGTGCGGACGGCTGGCCTGGGGACCGCCCTCAGAGCGAACGGGTGGTATGACCGAGTCTCAAGGCCCAAGGCCCCAGCGCCGCACCGAACGCCAGCAGGGCGAAAGCCCAGGCCCAGGCGCGCGGCTCTTCCATGCCTCCCGCAGCGTCCAGGACGATGCCGACGGCGAGTGGCGCGACAAATCCTGCGCCAAACCCGAAGAGAGTATGGATCGCCATCAGCGCGCCACGGTGCTCGGGATCCGAAGCGCCGACGGCACCGGCGGTCAAGGAACCGGAATCTCCCATGACCATCACGCCGACAACGAAGAGTAAGGCGAGCAGGAGCCAGCTCGGGCCATCGGCGGTCAAGCCGAATGCCAGAGTACAGACCGCCGAGCTTGCCATCACGACAGTAAGCACGCGGCGGCGCCCGAAGCGGATTGAGAGCTCGTTACCCAGTACCGAGGCCGGCAGACCGATGATCAGGGCCACCGTCGCCAGACGCGTCGCCTCGGCTTGGGCGAGACCTCCCAAGGCCGGCGCTGTTACTAGAAAAGCGACCAGCCAGGCGCGCCAGCCGAACAGCTCCCAGATATGACAGGTGTAGCCCAGCGTATAGCCCATGGCGGCACGGTTCTTCAGCGCCGAAACCCAGCGCATTGCGGTGGCCGGGCCTCCACTTCCCTGGGGCGGTCGCGCTTCGCTGCCGAGCCACACGATCAGTGCAGCGGCGACGCTACCGGCGGCAGCGAAGAAGAAAGCGGACTGCCAGCCAAAGCGGCTGGCCAGCTCGCCGGCGGCAAGAACGGAGAGGCCGACGCCAACGGCGAAATGGGCAGTGTACCAGGCGATCGCTCGCGACTGCTGCGGTCCCTCGATGCGATCGGCCAGGATGCGGGCGCCCACCATGTAGCTGCCGGCCAAAGCCGCACCCGCCAGGAACCGCCAGGGCAAGGCGGTCCAGAAGCTGTTTGCAAAGAGAGCGAAGCCGAGCGTTGTCACTGCGCCCAGCAGATTGGCCGCGATGAAAATTCGGCGCGCGTCGATCCGGTCGGTACGTCCGACCAAGACCGGAACGGCTGCGGCGTAACCGGCGTAATAGACTCCGCTGACCCAACCGGCTTGGCTTGCCGACAGATCCCAGGAGTCCTGAAAAAGAGGAATCAATGCGGGAAAAGTCGCGTTTCCGAGCATTGCCAGCACCAGTGCGGCGCAGGTCAGAACGGTTAGCCGGAGGGGGATCGCAATTGGCATGAAGAGTCTGAATCGGCTGCCGAGTCTGGCGTATCAAGCAGTCCGGTAAATCTTCAACTCATAAGTACTAATGGGGTTTCCTTATAAGTACTCATAGTTTCTGTGTGAGTGCTAGCTCTCTCTTTTGTTGGAATCAGATTTTTGGGTGATCCGGAGCTTTCAGGTGGTCGTAAATTAAATCAGAAGTGAAAAAAATCACGTCCGGGAGCAGCTCGCGATGGCTCACTATGAGAACCCCGAAGCGCAGCGGGCCGGGTCGGCCTTCATCCGCCGCTCGATGTCCGAACCTCTTCTGACCCGAGACCGAGAGTTCGCTTTGGCGCGAGCTTGGCGCGAGAAGGGCGATCAAACCGCTCTACATGAACTGGTGCGCAGCTACACGCGGCTTGTGGTCTCCATCGCGGCGAAATTCCGAAACTACGGCCTACCCATGAGCGACCTCGTTCAAGAGGGATCGGTCGGGCTGATGCAGGCGGCCGCCCGCTTCGAACCGGAGCGGGACGTGCGCTTTTCCACCTACGCCGCCTGGTGGATCCGCTCGGCCATACAGGACTTCATCTTGCGCAACTGGTCGATCGTTCGAACCGGAACCACGGCCGCGCAGAAGTCTTTGTTCTTTAACCTTCGTCGTCTTCGGGCGCGGATCGAGGAAAACAGCGGTCGACAGTTGGACGACGAGGGTCGCCAGAAAATCTCGGTCGAGCTTGGCGTCCCCTTGGCAGAGGTCGAGGCGATGGAAAGCCGGATGTCCGCCTCGGATCAATCGCTTAATATGACAGTCGGCGAAGATGGCGAAGACGAATGGCAGTCCTTCCTGGCCGATGAGCGCGCGACGCCTGATGTCAACGTTCAGATCGTGCATGACCGCGATCTGCGCAGTCTATGGTTGAGTGAGGCGCTCGGGACCTTGGACCGGCGTGAGCGCATGATTATAGAGGCGCGCCGCTTGACCGACGAAGGTGCAACCTTGGAACAGCTCGGTACGCAGCTCGGGGTGAGCAAAGAGCGGGTTCGGCAACTGGAGCATCGCGCTCTCGGAAAACTACGGACCGCGATCATGTCCCGCACGGACGCACCGAGGGATCTCTTGATCGAGGGCTAGATCAGCTAGCGGTCAATCGGTTTTCGAACGTGGTTCCGGTGCGCCCTCTCGCTCTATCGACCCATCGGGTTGAATGTTCGCAATCAGATCGCAAAGAGCGCCGTGCGCCTTCGGCATTCTATTGTCCGAACGCCACGCTAGGAACGTCTCACTGAGCGCAAGGGCGCGCGGCAAGGCTCTTGCCCTGAGCGCATCGACATTCCGGTAGGCAGCCACCGCTGCCTCCGGCGCAACCGCGAAGCCCATACCGGCTTCCACGCAACCGAGAATGCCGTCGAGCGTCCCCATCTCCAGAATCGGGGTATCGCTTCTCCCCAAGCTGCGCAGCCAGTTCTCCGCGACGGCTCGGTAGCTGCAGCCGCCTCTGAAAGCGAGCAGTGGCCTGTTCCCACCTGCCTCGGCAGCGCGCACCTCGACCAGGGCTTCGCGAAACGCCAGGATGCTGCGAAAGCGGCCGAGGTCGACCGGGCCCGCGACGAAAGCGGCCTCGAGCTTGCGATCCCAGACCAGAGAAAGCAGTTCTGCCGTCGGGCCGGTGTGGAGCGAAATCGGTGCCGTCGGACAAGCTTGAGTTAAAGCCTTCAGAAGCGGTGGCAAGCGAACCGCCGCCGTCGTCTCCATGGCGCCCAAGCGCAAGGGCGCGGAGCCTCCTGCCGCATCCAGCAGATCGCGTTCGGCAAGCTCGAAACGCATCAGAAGATCGTCTGCGTGGTGGCGCAAGCGTTCGCCCAGTTGCGTCAAGCGGGCACCGCTCCGCCCGCGCTCGAACAGCGTTCCACCGAGCTGATGTTCGAGGCGTCGGATACGTGCCGTCACGTTCGACTGCACGCAATGCAGCAGAAGCGCGGCTGCGGAAAAGCTTCCGGACTCGGCTACGGTGACGAAGGTTTTAAGCAGTTGCCGATCCATCCATCAAAAATGCAGATATAAAGTTCTCGTATCAATCGATTTCTTTCCGTCGTGCGATCTGGAAAGCTGCGGTCATGGAACAGATGATCAAGACCCGCTTTACCGAACGCTTTGGCATTCCTCATCCGGTGATGCTGGCCCCCATGGACAAGGTTGCCGGCGGTAGGCTGGCCGCTGCAGTGTCTCATGCCGGGGGGCTTGGGCTCATTGGCGGCGGTTACGGCGACGCCGCGTGGCTGGAGCGTGCGTTCGGAGAAATCGGCAACGCCGCCGTTGGCGTGGGCTTCATCACCTGGAGCCTTCTGCGCAAACCCGAGTTGATCGCGCAAACCCTGGTTCGACAGCCGGCAGCTTTCATGGTCTCCTTCGGGGATGGTGAGGAGGCCGTGGCTGCAGCGCGTGACGCCGGCGTGCCGACGATTTGGCAAATCCAACGGCTCAGCCAGGCCGAGCAGGCTCTGGCAGCCGAAGTCGACGTCATCGTCGTACAGGGTCAGGAGGCGGGCGGCCATGGTATGGACCGTGGCTTGACCGCGCTCCTGCCGGCGGTTCGCGATCTTGCCGGGCCGGAGCAAATCATCCTGGCCGCTGGCGGTCTCGCCGACGGTCGCGGGTTGGCGGCTTCCCTGATGCTCGGTGCCGATGGCGTCATGTTGGGCACGCGCTTCTGGGCGAGCGCCGAGGCCGAGGGATCCGAAGCCGCGAAGGCGGCCTTGCTCCGTGCGACCGGAGACGGAACGCTTCGCTCCAAGGTCTTCGACATCGCTCGGAATGCCGCTTGGCCCGAGCAGTTCACGGGGCGGACCGTTGCAAACGCCTTCGCGCGGCAATGGCAGGACGACCTCGAGGGTTTGCGGCGCAACGCGGAGAGCGAGCGGACGAGGTACGACGCTGCCCATCCGGACGACTACGAGACCCGCGTGCTGATCGCAGGTGAGGCGCTCGATCTGATCGACAAGATCGAGTCTGCCGAAACCATCGTCACCGATGTCGTTCGCGAAGCGGCAGGTCTGTTGCGGAATGCCGGCGACGTTCTGGTCACGGCCTAGGAGGGCATCCCAGGTCTAGGCAGGTTCAGAGTCGGCGAAGTTTCCAGGCCTCTTCGCACAAGCGACCGTCACCCGGTAGACTTCCACCGGATCCTCGCGTCCGCGCAAGTCGAGTTTACCCAGGTTCTCCCCTGCCTCCATCGCATCGGCAGCCGAGAGAGTGTCGGCACTGGCGAGCAGGATGACATCCGCATCCTCTCCCGGGTGCCCGCGCTCTTTTCCGAGAGCTTCCAGGCGCTGGGCGACGTTCACCGTATCTCCGATCAGCGTGTAGTTCATGCGGCTGGGCGCGCCGATGTTACCGACCACGGCGGGGCCACTATGCAGGCCGATTCGCAGACGAACGGCAGGCTGCCCATTGGCCTGGCGTTGCCTGTTGTCTTGGGCTACGGCCCGGGCCATCTCTCGGGCGGCCCTTAGAGCTCGAGCCGCATGATCGGGTTGCGACTCCGGCGCACCCCAGAAGGCCATCAGCGAATCGCCGATGTACTTGTCGACCGTGCCGCTCTCGGCCTCGACGCAGGTGCCCAGCAGCGCAAAGTGCTCGTTGAGCAGTGTCGCCAACTCTTCCGGCGAGCGCCGCTCGGCCAGCTTGGTAAAACCGGAGATGTCGGTGAAGAGCACGGTGATCTGCCGTTCCTCCGAATGCGTCGCGCTGGGGCCAAGCTGCATGAGACGGGCGACGAGCGCGCGTGGAACGTAAATCTCGAACCAGCCCAACGCCGTGCGCATGGCGGCAAAGGTGCGCTGCGCGGCATCCAGTTCGCGCAGGCGCGAGCGCTCGAGGGGCGGCATCTCGTCGAGTTTGAGCCGTGCTACCGCTTCGGCGGCGGCCTCCAGTCGGCGCACCGGGCGGGCCAGCGCACGACCCAGCAGAACGGAAAGCCCGATCGAGACCAAGAGAATGACGAGGGCAACGGTGCCGGACCCGATCAGACGATGCAGGGGCTGGATCACCTCATCCAACGGCAGGTAGACCCCGACAGTCATGGGTTCGCCGCCAATGGTCCCGGCCTCTCGGTAGACGAAAAGATGCCGGTTTCCAGCAACTTCCACGGCGTGCGCCTTGGCGTTTCGGGCGAAGACGATCTGCTGCAGTGCGCGGTCCATCACCGGCTCGTCCCACATGGCCGCCAAAACCTCGTCGCCGAGATCGCTGGCGCGCGGCAGGGGCCGCTCGGGTGAGAGCTCTGTCGCGACGCTCGCCATGTCGGCATGCGCCACGACCCGGTCGTGCCCCAGCAGGACGAAGGTTCGCGCGCCCTCGGACGCGAGAGACGCGACGAACTCGCTGATTTCCGTGATGGCCACGACCGCACTTGCCGCGCCCTGGAAACTGCCGTCGGGGCCGAACAGCGGCACAGAGGTACTGACGTGTGGAGCGCCCAGATCTTCGGCCCAGACCACGAAGTGATTGTCGGCCAGGGTGCCGCTGCGCGCGGTCTCGAGCAGATCGTCGATATCCGGCCGGCCGGCCCAGTTGCTGCGCAGATAGACCAGTTCGTCTTCGACGAAGCCGACCCGCGTCGCAGTCCCGTCGGCCTGAACGAGCGCGACGCCATGCACCTGCGGGCCGGCAGCCAGGCTGCCGGCGAGGACCGCCTTCAACTCCGTTTCGTTGTCGAGATCTAGGGCGCCGGTGCGAACCAGACGCGCCAGATGCTCGACCTGGAAGTGGCCGTCTTCCTGATGCTCCTGCGTCAGACCGGCCAGTGAGTCGAGGTAGAGCTCGGCTGTTCCCCCCATCAGTTCGAGCGTGTTTTGTTGGTTCGCGCGCCAGGTGACGAAACCGACGGCCAGAACGGCAACCGACAACAGCCCGCCGAAGGTCAGCGTGATCGCGCTGGCGATCGGCAGACGCCAAAAGTCTCGGCTTTTCGGGTCGGGTTCGTCCCTCGGCTGCATGCTGACCTGCTGCTACATCTTCGCGCTCGACCAAACGCTTGGGCCTGGCAAACACTATCTCTGGTCAAACACTACTGTACGACGAGTTTAACCGTTTGACCTGCTTGAACTTCTTGATCGGCTGACAGCCCGTTGAGGGCGCGCAAACGGGCCTCTCGATAGTTTGCGAAGGGGAGGCGGCGAGCCAGGCTCGCGACGTTCTCGCCCTGCTCCACCCTGTGCAGCACAAGGCGCTGCGGCTTCAGCTCTTGGGCCTCTGCTTCGCTCAGGCGACGAAAGCTGTAGAGGGTATCCACGAAGGCATCGGCGTAGCGGCGGCTTTGTTCGGGTGTGCTGACGAAGAGGAAGCGATAGACCGTATCGTCGGGCATGCGGATCGCCGCCAAACGGAGATGGCGCGACCCTTGTCGAGTCTCGATCTTGGCCAGACCGGAGGCTGCCGGGAGGCCGTCCACGACGAAATCGGCCAACTGCTCGAGCGAGACCTCCTGTCCGGCCCATTCGCGCTGCAGATAGGTCAAAAGATCTGCGCTTTCCGGCCGGGCGCGGTCGAAGACCACTCGAACGCCTTCACTGTCCACAGCGATCACTTGGGTCTGGCCGTTCAGCAGCCGGAAGCCTTCGGGCACCTCGAAGGCGAAGCGCAGGTGCGAATGCAGGAAGCTGCGACCGCGCACGAAGCCTTCCTCGGGACTGTCGCCGTAGAGCATGCCGTCGATCTTTTCCAGATAGAGATCGCGGGCGGTCATCGGGTCCACGACTGCCGTGGACCCCGCTTGGCGGATCGCCTCCTCGATGCGATCGGCCGTGCGCGGATGAGTTGCCATGATGTTGAAAGCGTCCGGCGCTCCGGGGCTGCCGGCGATTTCCGCTTCCAACCGGCTTTGGCGCAACAGGTTGTCCAGAAAGCCTGCCATGGCCTGCGGGTCGTAGCCAGCTCGCGCCAAGTATTGCACGCCCAGAATATCGGCCTCGTATTCCTGATCGCGCGAGTAGGCGCGCAAGCCCAGCTCCGCAACGCTGCTGCCGAACGCGGCGGCCTCTTCGCCCAGCAGAAGGCCAAGGCCGAGCGCCGCAAGTTCTCCGAAGATCCCCGCGCCGACGCGATTGAGGCCGTGCCGGGCATTCACATGCCCGATCTCATGAGCCAGCACGCCGGCCAGCTCTGCTTCGTTCTCGGCGAGGGCCATCAAGCCGCGGGTCACGTAGACGTAGCCGCCGGGCAGGGCGAAGGCGTTGACCATGGGGGAGTCCAGCACGGTGAAGGTGTAGTCGAGATCTGGTTGCTCTGACGTACGGGCCAGAAACTGTCCAAGCGAGTCGACGTAGTCCCGGACTTTCGGATTCTCGTAGGCACCGCCGAAGGCCTCGACCATCTGCTCGTGCTGCTGGGCGCCAAGGCTCCGTTCGATGCCGGACAGCCAGTCCGCGGAGGCCTGGCCGGGCGCCGTCAGGCTCGCGGTGAACAGCAGCGCGGCCGCGGCAAAAGCCAGCAGAGGGCGAAACGATCTGCGAATCACTGTTCCTCCAACACCTCGATCTGATCCGGCGAAAGAATCTCGATCATCGGGCCATTGAACGATTCGAGCCAGCCGCGGAGCCGCAGCCGTCGTCCGGCGTAGGCACGCGGATCGAGACCGGCCGCGCGGAACCTGCGCCGCGCATCGGGCGACAGGGTAGCGGTGAAGTCGCTGCGCCAGTCGGCCCCGAAGTTGAGATAGGCCCGGCCGCGCACCACTGCCGCATCCGTCACACGTCCTTCCACGATCACGAAACGGCCGAGAGACATTTGCTCCAACTCGTCCGGAAGCGCCTCCGCCGTACGTACAGAGTAATACGTATCCGACCAGAGCCCACGTCCCTCCGCACGGGCCGTCGCCTCGAGACGCAGGCGCTCGCTTCGCCCGGGCGTCGGCTCCAAACCGGCCACTTGCGCCAAGCCTGCGGCGATCAGAACAGAGCCAAGTTGTCGCCCGTCCGGCAGGGTTGCCGAGCCCAGCGCCCGCCCCCAACGGTCCTGGCCGATGATTGTAAGGCGCAGCGGCACATCCAGCGTCAGCGCTGATAAACCTTCACGCGATCGCTCGGCCATGTACCAAACTCCGACATAGCCGAGCGGCGGTTGCGGCGGTAGCAGCCCGGCAAGACGAAAGGCGGTCCCGTCCTCCAGGCGCAGGGTCGTTCCGTCATCCGCCGCCACAGCGGTGCGCGTTATGGTTTCAGCCGTAGCTTCGGCGGCTACGGGGCTGAAGCTGCCGGCGAGAAGAACAAGCACGGCAATCCAGCGCATGGCCTTTCACCTTGCAGACGACCGTCGAGACCCGACCTGACTCAGCCGCTCGCGCATGCTGTCCGTCAGCGGGCGCGACTTGCGCGTAATGTCGTCCATCAGCACCAGAACGGTTTCGGCCGTCGCGACGCAGGTATCCTTGGCGAACAGACCTTGTGCAAGGGTCATGGAACTGGTGCCGATGCGGGTCACGCTGGTCCCGATCTGGATGTCCCCCGGCCAGTGCAGCTCCGCCCGGAAGTCGAGCGCCAGTCTGGCGATGACGAAGGAAGCTCCCTCCGGTGCCAGAGACTGCTCGGGATCGTAGAAGATCGCTACGCGCCCGGACTCCAGGAA
The DNA here is from genome assembly GCF_003572205.1 of Algihabitans albus. Taxonomy (NCBI): domain Bacteria; kingdom Pseudomonadati; phylum Pseudomonadota; class Alphaproteobacteria; order Rhodospirillales; family Rhodovibrionaceae; genus Algihabitans; species Algihabitans albus. Next base: position 88,636 of record NZ_QXNY01000004.1, on the reverse strand, counting down.
GGTTGCGAAGACAGCGTTGTTGACGTGGCCTTGGCGGTCGGTGTCGCGGTAGCGCAGGATGTCTTTGGTCCAGCTCGCATAGAGATCGCGGTCCGTCGGATCGGGCGCGGGTGTTGCGTCTTTTCTGCCGTTTGAGCTGCTCATGGTGCCAGTAGCTAGCACGCCAAACGGAATTTCGCCAAAGCTCGGTGCTTGCAGGGGGTGTTGGCTCTGCCGGCCGGCGCGATATAAGGGCGTGCGTCGTACAGCTTTGCAACGTCCCGACAGTCCGCCGGCCAATAGATTTGGCCGATGGACAGGTTTTCACGGACATCCCCCGATGGAGATCCGATGGCGGCTCAAGACCTCTTTCCGCCCATCCAAGCTTACGAGACCGGCTTGCTGGCGGTCGACAACCTGCACACGATCTACTGGGAGCAGTCGGGTCATCCGGAAGGACGGCCGGTCCTGTTCGTGCATGGCGGGCCAGGTGCGGGCGCATCGCCGGACCATCGCCGCTTTTTCGATCCGGCGGCCTACCGCATCGTTATCTTCGATCAGCGCGGAGCCGGCCGATCCACGCCCCTGGGCGAGACGCGCGCCAACACCACGCAACACCTGATCGCCGACATGGAAATGCTACGCGTGCGCTTGGGGATCGAGCGCTGGCATCTCTTCGGCGGGTCCTGGGGGTCCACTCTGGCGCTGGCCTACGCCCAGGCTCATCCCGAGCGGGTTTCGGCCTTGCTGCTGCGCGGCATCTTTCTCTGCCGGAAGAAGGAGGTCGATTGGTTCCTCTATGGCATGCGCACCTACTTTCCCGAGGTTTGGGAACGTTTCTCCGGCTTCATTCCCAAGGCGGAACGAAACGATTTGCTGGATGCCTACTACACCCGCCTGATGGATCCGGATCCGGAGGTACACATGCCGGCCGCGCGGTCCTGGAGCACCTACGAGGGCGCTTGCTCCACCTTGATGCCAAGTCCGGAGACCGTCGCCGCTTTCGGCGAAGACAGCATGGCCCTCGGTCTGGCACGGATCGAGGCGCACTACTTCGTCAATAAGATCTTCCTGCCTGACGACGCCTTGCTGGAGCGGGCGAGCCTTCTGCGCGACTTGCCGGGCGCCATTGTCCAGGGGCGCTACGATACCGTCTGTCCGCCGACGACGGCTTACGATCTTCACAGGGCCTGGCCGGCCGCCAGCTTCCGCATCATCCCCGATGCCGGTCACTCCGCGATGGAACCCGGTATCCGCCGCGCTCTGGTCGAAGCGACGGAGCGCTTCAAGAATTACGCCTAGAGCAGGATTCACGTCATGACTGGAAGCGAAACCACTTCCAGTCATGGCGATCGCGCTCCAGAAAAATGTTCTGCAACTTTAAGTAGTTGCGAAGAATTCACTGCGAAGTTGCCGTGCATTCAGGCTTGCCCTCTTTTCGGTGCTCAGTAAACTTGGTTCCCAGGGTTGGGAGTGTGTTGGGGGCGAGTGTTGATGGTGCGTGGTATTCTGGCCGCCGTTCTGGCGGTGGCGTTGCTTGTAGGTGCTGCCGAAGTTTCAGCTGAGGACGACCCAAGCCTTATCTCATTCGGCGCCGGCTGGTGGGATCTCCTCGCCGGAGATGATGACCAGGCGGACTTCCGCCTGGAGTATCGCCATGGTCAGCGGTTTCTCCATATCGTGAAGCCCTGGGCCGGCCTGGAGGTCACAACGGCTGGCGGGTTCTGGGGTGGTGCGGGCCTGTTGATCGACATCTACCTCGGCCGTCGCATCGTGCTGACCGGTAGCACCGGGGTTGGCGGCTTCTACGAGGGTGACGGCAAGGATCTGGGCAGCCCGATCGAGTTCCGTTCGACGATAGAACTGGGGTACCGCTTCGACGATCGCTCGCGTCTCTCGCTGGCCTTCGGGCACCTCTCGAACGCCGGGATCGGCGACGACAATCCGGGGGCCGAGGTCCTGACGCTCTACTACCATCTGCCGATCAACACTCTTTTCGACTAGGCGCGCGTCCGCCTTTTTGGGCGAGAACCTGTCTCTCCTGCCGATAGCGCAAGCCGCCTTCTCGGGTCACGCTGCGGGCAAACCCGTTTTCCGACCCGTTGGGAGAGATGTCGTGTCGTTCAGAGCTTACCGGCTTCTCATGAGCGGGCTAGCCGGACTTGTCTTGCTGGGAGCTAGCGCGAGTTCTGCTGAGTCGGATCAGCCCGGCTGGAACTGGAGCGCAGCCTCCCAGGCTGAGCGCGCTGCGGCAGGGCAGGCCGGTGACTCGACGAATGGTGCCTCGGCCGGGGGGCGGCTCAGCGACGCCGTCTCCGCCGACGAAGCGGTGAAGGCGCCGGAGGGCGACGACGAAACCGAAGCGGGCGTCGCCAGCGCGATCTCCAGTATCATGCGCCCGAACCACGGTCGCGCTCTCGCCAACGAGGCGGACATCGAGGCGCTCCGGCGCCGCGCTCAAACGGGCCAGCCACTGCGGCGCCGACCCCGATCCGGCTTTCGCGCCGCTCACCGATGGGTGATTGGACCTGCGCGGCCGAAGGCGCTGCAATCCTCGCCATGCAGCCCGCCGGTCTTCTGTCGCCTCTGGCGGCTCTCGCTTTCGCCCTCGCCCTCGCGGCGCCGGGCTCGGCGTCGGCGAATATCTTCGAGACGGACGACCGGGTTGCCGTCGAGCGCCTACCCGGTACGCCCTGGGCGGCGGTCGGTCTGATCACGCAGACCACGCCGGGTCGCGATTTTCGCTTCGGTACGGTAACCCTGGTCGGGCCCTGTCATGCGCTGACGGCTCACCACACCGCCTTCCGCAGTATCGCTCAGGCCAATAGTGACGAGCCGAGCCACCTCTGGTTCGGGCCGCCGCGACCGGCCGGCGCGATATCCGGCGCGTCTGGGGATGCGGCCACGGCGGCAGAAGGCGGCGCGGCCGAAGGTGGAAGCTTCCCTTGGACTTGGCGGGTCACGGCGCGGCCGGTGGCCTGGGGCGATCTGGATGCCCATGTGCATGGCGACTGGGCCTTGCTGGAACTCGAGCATTGCCTCGGCGCCGAACTGGGCTGGTGGGAGCTGGCCCCGCTGGGCTTCGACGAAATCAAGGCGCTGGAGCCCAACGCCCTGCGGCTGGTCGGGCACCCGACTGAGAGCCCACGCGAAACGGCTCTGCTCGACCCCGCGTGCAACCTCTATAGAGAGCTGGGCTCTGTCCCGGGCTGGCGCATGGACTGCGCCGTGCGTGTCGGTAATTCCGGCGGTCCCGTCTTTCTCGACCCGACCGAACCCGCGGCGGTCGCGACGCCCTCGAGCACTGCCGTCTCTGCCGGCACCGCCAAATCCGGTCCGCTCGGTCCGCGTCTGATCGCCATCGTCAAAGGCGATTTCTTTCCGCAGCCGGGTGGCGTGATTATTCCGCAATGGGACGAGCGTGCGGCCAACGTCGCTCTGCCGGTCTATGCCTTTATCGAGACCCTGCGACCCCACCTCGCCGCCGGACAAGCCCGCGCCGCGCGGGAAGCGGGTCAGTAGGCCGGCCGCGTCGGCCGGTCCGCTCTCACGACTTGCGCAGAAAGCTCCGAGACGACAGATTGCGTCCTGCCTAGATGCATTCCAAGATCCTACAGCATCTGTTGCGGGTCCCCGTAGCTCAGCAGGATAGAGCACAGGATTCCTAATCCTGGGGTCGCAGGTTCGAATCCTGCCGGGGACGCCACTTCCATCCTGTTCGCCCGTGGTTACGGACAACGGATTCTCGACGCGAACGACAGTGTAGCGCGCCACTTAAAATGGGGGCACCGCGCCACATAAAGTGGGGTCACTTGTTGCAGCGCGAAAACCGGCCTGTAACGCCGCCGTCGCGGCAGGCGGAGGTAAAGTCACAGACCCAGCTCCCGCCGCCACGTATCGGGGCCGGTGACGATCAGCTCAGCAGCGGTCTGCCCTTTCTTGACATGGTTTAGGGAGTAGCTCGTCTGGACCTCCAGAATCTCGAAGCGGCCGAAGACTTGGCGCATCTCCGGTCGGTCGTTGATGGACAGGATGAAGCGGCCGGCTAAGCTGGCCAGCTGATCGGCCAGACGTTCGAAGTCGGCGGGTTGGAACAGCCGGCGGCCGTAATCCTGCTCTCCACCGGCATAAGGCGGATCAAGATAGAAGAGCGTGCCGGGCCTGTCGTATCTCGTCAGGAAGGCGTCGTAGGGCAGGCGCTCGATGACTACACCTGCGAGGCGTTCGTGGAGAGCTTCGAGCAGCGGAACCAGCTTGGTGATGTCGAAGGTGCCGGGGCGGCCGACAGACACGCCGAAGTTGCGGCCGTTGACCTTTCCGCCATAGGCCGTGCGCTGGAGGTAGAGGAAGCGAGCAGCCCGCTCCAGGTCGGTCAGGCTGTCCGGATCGAGCTTCACCAAGCGCTCGAACTCCGAGCGTGTCGTGATCTGCCAGCGGATCATATCGAGGAAGGCCTGGTAGTGGCGCTGCAGCACGCGAAACAGGCCCGAAACGTCTGCTGACAGGTCGTTTATGACCTCTGCCTGTGGCCGGCGTGTGCGGCGCAGGAAGATACCTCCGAGCCCGACGAAGGGCTCGGCGTAGGTCTGGCAAGGTAAAGCATCGATCAGCGGGACGAGCCGCTTTGCGAGGTTGCGTTTGCCGCCGATGTAGGGGGCAACGGGCATGCAAGGCGAGACGGGCTCGCCCGGTTGTAAAGGCATCGACTCCATAAAGGATTCTCACGAGACTGGTCCCGCCCCGATCGGGGTGGCGGGGCGGCCTGATGCGGCCGGTCAGATCGTGCGAGTCTCTGGCTCGCGGCTTAGGGCGTTGGCGCGCCCTGGCCCCCGCCGGCCGGTGCGGCTGAACAGGGGAACACGGGATGGAACAGGAGAAGCTGGCGGCCGAGGTGGAGCGGCTGCAGGCGCGTGTCGAATCGCTGGAGTACGCGCTGGTCGCTTTGCTGGAACAGGGGAGCGTAAGCGAAGAGTGGATCTCGGACTTTGTTAAGGCGAACAACTCGCCATACAGCCATCCGACCGAGATCAGCGGCGGCGGCGCGCAGCTGCTGTCGCGCATGCGCAACCTCAAGCGGGCAATCGCCGAAGCCACCGAGGATGAAGTGTCGTGACTGAAGAAGAGCTGCAGAGGCAAATGAAGCTGGAGCACTACAAAGCCCAGATTCAACTCCATTTGGAGGGCTGGAAAGCAGATAGAGAGCTTTACAACCTCAAATACAGCACTGACATCGCTTGGCGCCAGGATGCAGGCAACGTGATGCGGAGCGAAGCAATGACCTTCGCAGTTCTGGCGCTTCGAAGCCTCATGCTCTTCAACGGCGCTGCACTGGTGATTCTTTTGACACTGGTCGGCGCTATTTGGAGTGCGGATGCAGAGCAGGGACAGCAGCTGATTACTCAGTTGCATCCCGCGCTTAAATGGTTCGGCGCAGGCGTGTTTCTCGGCATGACCTCCGCTGGCGTCGCTTACCTTATCCAACAAGGCGCGATCGAGGGTGTCGAAGAACTGTACAACGCAAAACCTAAGAAGCCGGACCTGCCTGAAGCCGACCTGCCTGAAGCCGACCAGCCTGAAGCCGACCAGCCTGAAGCCGACCAGCCTGAAGCCGACCAGCCTATCAAAGACAAAAACATCGCAGATGCAGATAAAACAGATGGGCAGGGTATCAAAGATCAGATCGAGGCGCTCAATACGAAGGTGAAGTGCCGGAGGTACTTCGTGATTGTTATGGCTACTGGCAGTCTGGTCAGTTTCTTTTCTGGCGTGTACTGTGCCGCTCAGGCCTTCGGTTCGATAGCGAGTTAAGGCTCGCCACGGCTGCTTCGGCCGTCTGGGTCTGGGGTGACCAAGACGGGTCGATCCCTCAATGCAAACTCCTGGACGGCGCGCAAAGGTTGCCGCAAGACTGAGGCGATGCGACCGATGCTCGTCTTGATGGCGCTTATCTGGACCGTGCCCGCCTTGGCCGAAGAGGCCGCACTGGAAGTAGCGGCCGAGCCGACGATCGTCGAGGGTGAAGCTATCGCCTTGGACGGCGATACCGTTGTGCTCGAAGGGCGGCGGCTTCGGCTTTGGGGTATCGACGCGCCGGAGATGTCGGACCCACGAGGGCCGGTGGGCCGGGCGGCGCTGGACGCGCTGTTGCGCCGAGGGCCGCTGCGCTGTGTTTTGGTCGACAAGGTCGACTCGCAGCTGCCGGTGGCGCGTTGTAGCGTTCCAGGTCCGGCTGGGCCGGAGGACTTGGGCGAGCTGCAGCTGGCGGGTGGGCATGCCTTCGTGCATCGGCTCTACACGCTCGGAGACGACTGGGCCGGTCGCTACGACGCCGCAGAACGGCACGCGATAGAGGGCGGCGCAGGCTTTTGGAGCGCTGAACAGGATCAGGCCGATGAGAATGCGCTGACTGTCAGGTGGTGGCTCGAACAGTTTTTCGGCCTGCTTATCGGACTCCTCGCTGTCGGCGCAGCAGCATGGACAGCCAGAGCGATCTGGAGAAGTGCTCAACACACGGCAGACGCTCAGACACGTATCAACGAGAGGCGGGTCAAGCTGGATCTCTTCGAACGCCGACTGGTGATTTACGATACGGCGATGTCCATCACGCGGGGGTTCTTTCGATTGAGCACTCCGCATGCGACAGAACTGGTGGATCGGCTGGATGAATTCTTTCCACAAGTCCAATTCTTGTTCGCTGAGACTGGCGTGCGCACTCTTCTTGAGCAGATCCAGAAAAAGGCCCGCCTCTATCGGCTTTACTCCAACCACATAGTCGCCGATAGGAATGGCGCTCAACAGCATCCGAAATTCGAAGAGTGGGTCAGCACGTGTGACGAGATTGAGAGCTGGATGGTAGCCCAGCAAAAGGAGCTTACTGACATGCTCGGACCCGATCTCGACCTCCGCAATGACTGACCTCACGCCGCTCTCTCCTCTGGCTCTACAGCCTGCAGGCTCGCCTCCAGCTTAGCGCGGCGGGTGAGGAGGTCGGCCGCGCGGAAGGCGGCGGCGCCGCGCAGGTCGAGGGTCACGGTCTCCGCGATCCGGCTGCGGCGGCGTGCTCCAGGACGGCTGCCGCAGCCGCACGGCCGCTCCAGGGTCCAGGCCACGCGGACGGTCAGGCGGCCGGTGGCGGACAGCTCGGCCTCGATCGGCTGCAGGCGGTAGCCCAGCTTCGCCAGAGCCAGGTGCTTTGCGGTCAGATTCAGCGCCGCCAGGCAGTCGGCCAGGTCGGGCTCGCGCTGCCACTGGCAGCGGGCGATCGGCTTGCCGCTCATGCCGGCCAGACGGCAGGATCTGCCGGATCGATGGCCGCCAGCTCGGCCGGGGTCTGCGCGGCCTGGGCCGCCAGCTCCAGGGCGTGCTGGGCGCCCAGTACGGCGCCGGCCGCCGCGTTGAAGTCGGCCGCCTTCATCTGGACGCGCTGCACCATCGCGACCAGCGTGATGCCGCGCCGGGCGGCGATGGCCGAGAGCAGGATGCAGGGCGTCGCAGGGTCGGCCGCGTGGGCCAGCGCCTCGCGCGCCTGCTGGTGCCAGGTCTCGCGCTCCGCCAGCTCGTAGTCGGGCGTGAGCGCCAGCAGGCGGCGGGAGCCCTCGGCGCGGATCGCCTCGAGCAGCGCCTGCTGGGTCGGCGCCGGCGGCGCGAAGGGTGCGATGACAGACGGGCTGCCGTCCGGTTGCGGTGGAACGGCCGAGGCCAGGCCCGACCAGCCGTTGTCGTCGGCAACGCGGGTGTTGTCGGCGTCGAGGTAGCGATAGGCGGTCACAGTTCGCTCCCCGTGAAGATCAGCCGGCTCGTGATGGTGGCGTGCGCAAGGATCGCGCCGTCGCCGGGCGCGAGGCTGGCCGAGGTGGGGGCAACCTCCACCACCGCGCCCTCTCGCCCCGCCTCCAGGAAGGTCAGGCTCTGGACATTGAGCGTGCCGCCGCCGCGGCGAAGGTACAGGCCGCCCACGTTGGTCACGGTGAGTCCTGTCGGCGCGGCCCTGAGGGCCGGCGCGAAGGGGACGAAGATCCACGCGAGCGCGCTGGACCGTGCGTAGCCGGAGCCGAGCGGCATGCCCACGCCTTGCTCCGCCTGAGCGACGTAGGCATCGCGCCCGGCCGCCGCGATCTCCTGAGCGATCGGGCGGCGCTGGAACGGCCCGACCGCGCCGCCCTCGACCAGCTGGACGTTGCGGAAACGCAGGCCGACGCTGCCGCCCGGTGGATCGACCCAGTTCCAGGCGACGGCGATTTCGCGGGTCTGGATTGGCAGCGTGACGCTGTAACTGAAGGTCTGCCAGTCGTTCGAGAGGCCGGCGGCGGGGATAGTCTCGGCAAGCGGCGAGCTGCCGCTGGTCCAACCGCCCGTCTCGACAGCTTGCGCCCCTTCGTCTTCGCCGGTGCCGGTGGAGATCACCACGTTAAGGTCGTTCGGGAAGGCCCCGATCGTATCGACCTCGAACGACAGGGTGACAAGCCGGCCGGCCAGGTGTGCGCAGTTCGCCGTCTCGATGACCTGGCCGAAGCGCTGTAGGCCGGGCAGCGGCGTGGTGCTGTCGCTGCGGAGAAAGACGTGAGACTCGCCATTCGCATCGCCTTGCTGGACCCGGTAGTCGCCCTGCTGCCCGCCCTGCTGGAAGAAATAGAAGCGGTCGCAGGCGCCGTAGGAGGCGACGCCCGGCGTTGGGTCGTAGCCGACGTTGCGGCGCGCGACCCGCATGTCGCCGTTGTCGATCAGGTTCACGGTGGCGCCGGTCTGGATCTGCAGGCGTTCGCGCGCTTCGGCCGGAGTGGCGGCCAGGTCGAGACCGAGACCGCTGCGCCTCGTGATCTCGCGCCAGCCGCTGGCCTCGCGGCGCAGCCAGAGCCAGGAGCCTTCGGGGCCGAGCTGGGCGTCCCGGCCCTCGTGCAGCCAGATACCCTCGGCGATGCCGACCGGATCGTGCGCGACCGTGACGACGCGCGCCGGGTCGGCCGGCAGCAGCAGCAGCGTGCGGCCGAGCGGGTGCGTCTCGATGCCGATCCGGTCGAGGGTGTCCGCCGCCTGGCCGGCGAAGGTCGCGACCAGGTGCGCCGCGCGCGTGGGCTCGATCGCGCCGGCCGCGATCCCAAGGACGGTCGGCGCGGCGCCGCCCAGCAGCTCGCCGACGACGCCGAGCAGCTGGTCCTGCGCGAACTTCGCCTCGGCGTTGAGCCGCGCCGGATCGCTGAAAGTGCCGGCCGCTGGCAGCTCCGTCATTCGATCGCCGCCGCCGCGACGAAGAGCGCGTCCACCTCGGCCTTTGACAGGCCGAGACTCGGCGCGAGCGCGGCAATCAGCGGCGAGTGGCGCTCGAAGACGGTGAGATCCTCCCACCTAACACGCACCTCCTCGGCCGTCGCGGGATCGTTCACCAGCGCGACGACCTGGTCGAAGAGCCCTGCGTCGCGGAGGGCTTGCCGACCTTGATAGCGGCTGACGATCGCCGGCACTTCAGGCGGTGGTGGCTCATAGGCGGCGATCTCGACGCTTTCGCCAATGATGCGCGCATAGTGGCGGTTGGCCTGGTCGATCGGGACGTGAAGCGTCTTGCCGTCAATTTCGGCGACGATCAGCGTCCCCTCGGGGTCGGCATAGCGTGCTGTGATCGGCATGGTTACAACTCCGCGTCCAAAGTGAGCCGCGCTCTCAGCAGATAGTCGCCGGATTGTCCCGCCGAAAACGAGCTGCGGATCGTGCAAGCTTCTAGCGTCAGCTCATCGACCTGGACGGAGGTACTGAGCAGTATGGTCGAGGCGCTGATCCCCAACGCGGGCGTGGCTCGCATCGAGACTGCGAAAGCGATGCAGATGGTGGCAAACCCTGCCGGCGTGTTCGGGTTATGGCCGCGATCAACCAGATCGCGGTACTGCTGATAGTACCTCTGACAGAGCGTGACTTCTGTCGCGATGGGCCTCGGCTCGAAGGGTGTCGGGCTGTCACCGGGCTCCAGCTGGGGGAGGCTGAAGCTACCGCTTGAAAAGCGGACGGTCGCATTGCTTCCGCCTGTGAGCGTAAAGCTCTCTCCGTTGGCCCGTGCCACGCCATTGACGGTGCAGGTTGCGGAGCCGATCCAGCTGATGACGTAGGGTCCCGTGACGATGCTGGCGCCCTCGATCACCTGCTCGACGCCTCCGGCCGGCGCCGTGACGGTCCGGGTTCCCTCGCTGTCCACCCAGGAGAGCGACTGCCCCGACACGACGACCCGCCAGCGGTCGAGCGTGTAGGCGTTCGGCGACGCGGTTGCCGCCCCGCCCACGTAGCCGCGCTGATTGATCTGGCCGCGGGGGTTGATCAAGAGGTTGCGAAAGCCGCCGAGAGGACCTTGGTTGATCGCGGAGACCCGCCGCAGACCGGCGCCCGCCAGATCCAGCCCGCAGGCCGGCGCGCGCTGCAGCTCCACCCAGCGACCGGCGCGCTGTTCGAGCAGCAGCCATTTGGCCAGGCTGTCGAGCAGCAGGTCCTGGCCATCCAGCAAGTCGATACCCTCGGCCGCCGCGAGCGTATCGTGCTGGACCGTGACCGCCCGGCCGGGATCGGCGCCCGCGATCAGCAGCAAGCGGCCGGGCGGGTGCGTGTCCGTCCCGATCCGCTCCAGCGTGTCGGCCGCCGTCTGGCCTTCCGTGTCGACGAGGTGGAGGGCGGCGGCCGGGACGATGCGCCCGGCCGCGATGGTCAGGGTCGTGCGCGCGCTGCCGCCCGGCAGCTCGCGGACCACGGCGAGCAGATCGTCCTGGGCCGCTTTCGCCTGGGCGTTGGTGATCTGGCCGGTAAAGAAGGCGGCCTCGGGCAAGGTGGTCATGTGGCTGGTACTCCCAAAATCTCGGCGTCGATCGTGGCGGCCACGGGCTGACCGGCCGCGTCGCGGGCATCGACAAGCGGTCCCTCGATCGCGCGGTCGAGCAGACGCAGGCTGGCGGCGCCGCCGCCGTCGTCCTGCAAAGTGAGATTGACGTGGGTGATGCGCCGCCAGCTCTTCGCGGTCGGCAGGCGCGTCGGCGCTGGCGCGACAGCCACGTCGTTCAGCGCCTCTCTTTGGTCGGGCACGTCGAAGAGGAGCCGCAGGCGGCGGATCACGCCGCGCTGGGCATCGGCCGCCGTCGTGACGCGCAGATCGTAGCGCCGCGCTACGGCCGGCAGGCTGCCGGGCCAGGGCGCCAGCGGGCCGGGCGGCTCCAGGTAGGGCGCCGCGCCGTCCGGCAGGTAGGGCGCCAGGCCGTCCGGCAGATAGGCGCCGTCGCCGCCGGTGACGTACTCGACGCGCCAGGCGCCGGCCTCGATGTCGGAGTCCAGAGACAGCGCCGAAGGCACGGCGTCACGCGGCGGCGAGAAGCCGAAGGCGAAGGCCATCTCCCGCCAGGCGATCGGCAGATAGTCCGCCTGGGGTTCGGGCAGGTAAGGCGCGTCGTCGTTGACCAGATAGGCCGCGCCGTCGTCGGCCGCGCGCAGCTCGCCGTCGAGACGGGCGCCGTCCGTCAGGGTGCCTTCGGCCGCCAGATCGATCGGCCGTTCCAGCACCACATTTGCGACCAGCGGGTCGCCGAGATCGAGCTGCAGCATCGCCGCGCCGGCCGAGAGGTTTCCGGCCACGTCGACCGCCCGGACCAGGACCGTGCGCGGGCCGCTTCCCAGCTGATCGATGGGAATCCGACGTTCGGTCAAGATGCCGGCGTGGGCGGGCTCTCCCAACTCCCAGGTGCCGCGCCGCCCCGAAATCACGCGAACCAGGAAGCCCGCGAGGTCGAGCGGCGCCTCGTAGGGCCAGATCACATGGCTCGTCTCGCGCCAGAGCGAGGGGACGTCGGGCGGCAGGCTCGACTTGCCGACGACGCGGTGCTCGACGGATGCCGTCCAGTCCGAGGGCTGGCCGTTGCGGTTCAGGCCGCGGATCTGGAGTTCATAAACCGCGCTTTGACGGACGCCGTCGATATAGAGCGCGGGCGCCTCGGCCGCCGCGCGCAGATCCGAATCCCAGTCGCTGGCGCCGAGCAGGCGCGCGCGGGCCTGCCAGCTGGTCGCCTGGCCGCCGCGGCCGCCGGTCGCCACCAGGGTCACCAGGATGCGCGGCGAGAGCGACCCGTCCGAGCCGCGTAACAGGACCGTTTCATCGCTCACTATGGCCTGGATCGCCGGCTTCGGCGGCGGCCTCAGACCGACGAAGTCGGGCGGCAGAGTGATGCCGCTGCGGATCGGCGGGATCGCCGCGCCGTCGAGGACGTGCAGTTCGGGCGCGGCCGGGACGCACTCGATCGTCGCGGTCAGGTCCTCGGCCATCCAGCGGTTCTTGACGACGGCGTCGACGGTCTCGAGACCGGCTTCGCCGAAGAAGGCCAGGTCGCCTTCCTCCGGTGCCGGCTGGCCGGGCGGGATGGGCGCGGTGAAGAGCAACGTCCGCGTAACGCCCGGCACGGCCGACAGCTCGATTACCAGCTCGGTTGCGTCGGCCTTGCGGACCTTCAGGCCGTAGGTCACGCCGATCTCCACCTCGACCTCCACGTCCAGGACCAGGCCGTCGACCTGGTCGCCACCGGTCACGGGCGTGGTCAAGAGCCTCCGGACACGGCCGCTGCCCAGACCCACGAGGATGACCGGGTGCGCGATGCCGACCCGGTCGCCCCGGTTGACCAGGCGGTTTTCCCAGTCGGTCTGGAAGGTGAAGGTCTCGCTGCGCAGGACCAATTCGGCCAGTTGGCGGCGCACGTCCTTGTAGACGAAGCGCGCGTCGGTCACGCCGTCGAAGGGCTGCTCGACGATCACCCGCGCGGTGGTCTCGTCGCGGCCCTCGGCGTAGACGACGATCTCGTCCTGCTGCCAGCCGGCCTCGGGATTGAGAAAGAGCGCGCGGACCGCGTCGGGTTGCTCGGGAAAGCGCTTCACGTACCTGAAGCCCCAGGAGTTGTCCGGACCGAAGAGCTGGCGCCGTACCGGCTGCGGCAAGTCGCGCAGGACGGTGTAGCGGCCGTCGACCCGGTCGAGATCCGCGCGGGCGGCGTTGGCGATGCGCCGCAGGCACTGCTCCAGCGTGCCGAAGCTCTCGATCGTCAGATCGACGCAGCGCCCCTCGGCCTCGTCGTCGAGCGCCCAGGCGCGCAGGCCCTCCAGGTCGATCTCCTCGACACGGGCGCGCTGCTGGCTACCGCGCCCCCGCAGCGCCTCGATGAAGGACCAGGCGGCGGTGCGGGTCGGTCGCCACTCCCAATCGGTCCCGTCCCAGACCGGCCGGATCGAAGTCGCGACGCAGCTCAGCTGGTCGAGGAGGCCCTGCAGCTGCTCGGTGCCTTCCACTCGCAGCGCGATCAACGCGAAGCCGCGGTCGCGGACGGCGGGCCGGGTCTCGTCGACCACCCGCAAGGCCGCCAGGAACGATACGTCGCGCTGGCGATCGTTGGTCGCGTCGGGCGTCAGGCGGCGCAGGCGGATCTCGTAGAGGCCGCGGCCTTCGGCCGGTTGCCACCCGACCGTCTCCCACACGCCATTTGTGCTGTTGCCGCTGACCACGATCGGGGGCGGCGAGACAGCGCCGGCCGCGACGGTCACCCGCGTACCGTCCCACACGGGCGCGAAGTGGCCAGCGGCTTTCTGGGGTGGTGGGCGCACGTCGGTCAGCACGGCGGAGTCGGAGACGGTCACGGCGCTGGAGCCGGCAAGCGTCCAACTGGTCGTGCGAGTCAGCGAAAAGATCTGCAGGCCGTCGGGGAAGGTCTGACTGCCGTCGCCTTCGGCGATCTTGAGCGCGCCGGTGCGGACATCGATGGCGCCGCGCCAGACCTTGGTGCGGCGCGAAACCTCGAGGCTGTACTCGATCTCGCCGCCCGACTCGCCCGGCGCGCGCCGTCGGCGCACCTCTGCGACGTTCGTCAAGGGCGCGCTGCTTTGCGCAGCGACGGCCTGAGACTGCGCGAGCGGGCGCCAGGGGCCGCCGAGCTGGCGGTACTCCAGATCGAACTCGACGGTCAGCGCGCTACGGCTGCCGTCGTCGTTGAAGAAGGCGAGCTGCGGCAGCTGGATGTCGATCGACAGTCGGGTGCCGGCTTGCGGCATGGTGCGGGTCACCCAGCCGCCCGCGGCCGTGACCTCGACCTGCAGGCCGGCCTGGGCGACATCGAAGGGGTAGAGGCTCGGCGGCGGCTCGTCGGGATAGCCGGCGCAGATCTCGACCTGCACGTCGTCGAGGTCGGCCAGAGGCGTGTTGCCGAGCCGAAGATCCTCGATGCGCAGCGGGCCGTAGCCGACCTCGAAGAGCCCATAGAAGACGCGCCGGCCGCGCTCCGTCGTCGTGTAGTACTCCGCGGCCAGCGGCGGAAAGACCTTCATGCGCCCGACGATCCAGGGCTTGGCGCCGTAGCGCGCGCGGGCGTTGCTGATGCCCGTGATGGTCGGGACCAGCGGATCGGTGCCGGTGCGCCCGACCGGGCCGGCCAGCTGCGGGCCGCGCGGCGTCGGCGCCGGGACCAGGGCGTTGACCGCCAGCATGCCGACAGCACCCACCACCGTCGTGACCAGGCTGCCGACCGTCAGGGTACCGACGATCGTCGTGCTGGCCAGCGTCGGGCCAAGCAGGGCCGGCGCCGCGAAGGAGGCGGCGATCACCGCCAGCGTGAGGACGATGCGCAAGGGCGTCTTGCCGCCGCCCCCGCCGCCGCGCGGCAGCAGCGCGACCTCGACCCGCAGGCCGGGCTTGGGCCGCACGGTCCGCCAGAGGTTCACGCGCCGGCCGGCGACCTCGCTCCAGCGCGGGATCACCTCGGGCGGCGCGCGCCACTCGGGGTCGGCCAGGATCACGCGGGCCTGGTTCCAGAGCCGCTCGGGCAAGCCGGCGCGGCGCAGCAGCTCCTCCAGGGTGTCGCCGGGCGCGACGGGGGCGTCGAAGGCCTCGACGTTGAAGGGCCAGGTCGCGACCCGCAGCTGCAGTGGCGCTCCGGTCGGGGACACTTCGGTCGGGGGCGCCTCGATGGGGACAAGTCCGGTCATGCCGCCACCCTGGCCGAGCTGGCGAGATCCGGATGACGGTAGAGGCCGACGAGGCGGCGGGACCAGAGGCGCTCCGCCAGGCGCTCCGGCAGGCAGCGGGTGGCGCGCTCGAGATGCAGCATCCAGCCGGACGCGATGACGACGCCGACGTGGGACGCGCAGCCGCCGTGGCGCAGCAGCGCGATGTCGCCGGGCGCCTCCTGGCCCAGCGGGATCTCGGCGAAGTCCAGCGCCGCGTTCATGAAGGCCGTGGCATTGCGCGCCAGCTCGTGGGGGTCGGACCCGTCGGGCTCGGGCGGCAAGGTCAGCCCGAAGCGTTCGCGCGCCACCAGAGAGACGAGTCCGTAACAGTGGGTGCCGGCGCGGCCGCGATCGACCTCGGCGAAGGGGATACCGATATAGCTGTCGGCCCAAGCCGGCAGGGCGCGGGGATCGCTCTGGAGCCTCACGAGAAAAGCCCCGGATTGCTGGCCGGCGTGAAGGCGTCGGCGGGGAAGCGGCTGTTGAGGATGTCCTCGCTGACCAGCTCCCCCTGCCAAAGGGTCGAATTGGCAGGGCGCTCGACCTGGACCCACTGGTAGCGGAAGGGTCCCAGCTCGACGACATCGGGCGTTGCTACCAGCACCACCTCGACCAGCACGTCGATGCGTCCCGAGGCCTGGCGCACATAGGGCACCAGGTCGTTCTGCGGATCGTCTATCCGCACCTGCGCCCTCGGCGGCTCGTCCTCGGCCGAGGACTCGAGGACGATCTCGAACGGCAGCGCGATATAGGTCTCGCCGCGTGACTCGAGGTTTTCGGTATGGCCGCAGATCCGTATCGGCGCCGGCACGCCGGCATGGCTGAGGGTGGCCAGCACGATCTCTTCCTCGGCCGTCTCCTCGGCCGTCATGGCCTGGGTCAAGCGGTCGGAGATCTCGGTCACGACACGGCCTCCAGGGTCAGCTGCAGAAGATGAACGGACCCCTGGCGCGTGGTCCTCGGCTCGCGATCGGTGCGGATCTGGAAGCGCAGCGCGGCGCCGTCGTCCGGGTCGATCCAGTCGAAGGCCAGGGCGCCGTAGGCCAGCGTGTCTTCGAAGAAGGCGCGCCAGATCGCCAGCTGGTCCTGCGCCGGGTCGGGGTGCGCCTTGAGGTCCAGCGTGATCTCGAAGACCCGCGGCTCGTAGCGCGAGCGGCGGCGGCGCTTGCTGCGGCCCGAGTCCATCTGGCTGCGGAGCACCTGATCCGGCCACCTGACGCGGTAGCCCTTGAGGGGGGACTCGGGCAGGCCGGCCGGCCAGACGGGCGTCGCCATCACAAGCCTCCCCGGGGCCTGCGCGCCACCCCGTAGTTGCGCTCCATCGGGCCGTCGAGGGCGCCGCTATCGATCGCCTCGCGCATCTCGCCCCGGATGACGAGCTTCAGCTCGCGGGTCCCGTCGCCGCGCGTCCGTTGTTCCTGCTGGATCGGCGCGGCCTCGGCGCCCCGGCGGTCCTCGATGATGACGACGGTCCCGCCGCCCTCCGGAGCAGCGCCAGCCGAGCCTCCGCGCCCCAGGTTGCGGCGGTGGCGCGGGTCGGCCTCGGTCAGCACTTCTTCGCCGATCCGCGCGACGATCGGCATTTCGTCGCTGACCAGGCCGCCGCGATGGTAGCGCCGCGCGCCAATGAAAAGAGCCGGGTCGACGGCCTTGCGCGGCGCCAGGGTCTCGCCGACCAAGCCGCCTTCATGGAAGAGCGCCATGGAGGTGCCGCCGCCACCACCGCCCGACCCACCGCCGCCGAAGAGCCCCCCGAAGAAGCCGCCGAGGGACTGCTCAAAAAAGCCGGCCAGCGGGCCGGTGATGGTCGACCTGATCGCCGCGCGCTGGAATTCCCTGCGGATCGCGTCGACAAAATCGGAGACAGACTCGACGCCGTCGACCAGCGCGTCCTCGATCGCGCGCATGGAGCCGGTCATGGCGCTGGCCGCGTTGGCGCCGGCATCGCTCGCCGCCTCTTCGTAATCCTGGAGCGCGCGCACCACGCCGTCGCGCCAGTGACGCGAGTCGCGCAGGTTCTGGTCCAGCGCGTCGGCCAGGCGGCGCTGAAAGACCTCCTCCACCTGGCCGACATAGCCCTCGTAGCCTTCGGCCGTCTCGTCAAGGTTCGCCAGCTGCTCGTCGCGCCAGGCTTCGGCGGCCGCGCGGGACTGCTCCAACTGCGGTTGCAGCGCCGCGTGGGCCTGGCCGATGGCCTTGACCGCCTCGACGTGACGCTCGCGCGCCTCCTGACGGCTCTCCGCGATCTCCACCTGTTCGAGCGCGAAGCGGTAGGACTCCAGCAGCTCCGTGGCGGTCCCGGTGGCGACGCCCGCGTCCTGCAGCGCCAGGGCGGCCGTCATGACCTGGCCCTCGATCTCGCTCAAGCTCCCGGTCGTGACCTCGGCCTCCAGCCGCAGGTCGGCGATCCGCTCGCGCAGCGCCTCGACGGCCCGCGCGGCCTGGTCGGCGCGCTGCTGCGTCTGCTGGGCGACTTCCGGGTCGACCGACTCCGCGAAGGCAGCGGCGTCTTCCTGGAGCGACGCCAGTGTGGCCTGCATCTCCTCAAGGCTCTGGGTACCGTCCAGAACCTGCCGAACCTGCTCCAGCACCTGATCAGCGAAGCGCGTGAAGGCAGGGGACGTTCCGTCCAGCTCTACCGTCAGGGTCGCGAGAGCTTCGCCCAACTGCTCCACGCCCTCGACACCCGCCCCAGCGTCGAAAGACTCTAGGGCGCCGAGTAGGCGGCGGGCCTGTTCGTCCTCCAATTCGCCTCCGGGAAAGATTGGGCCTTGCGCTTGCCCCCCATCTAGTCGACCAGCGCGAAGCGCCAGAGTGGACGCCAGCTCGTCTCCCGCCGCCTGAATGGCCCGGGTTTGCTCCTCGATCCCGTCTCTGATTTGCGCCATTTCGACAACGAAGTCGGCTTCAATCAACAGACGCTGTGCTTGGGCCGCTTCGGCATAGGCACGGGCAAGGTCCCGAACCTTCTCGGCTTGGTCGCCGACCAACTCCTCTGCTCGGTCGAGCGCGTCCGCCAACGCATCGGTGGCGTCGGCCGCTCTGTCAGATGCGCTCTCAATGTCCAGCAGCATCGGCGCAAGAGCGCCGCCGACCGCGACCACCGCGCCGATCACCGCGCCCCAGACCCCGAAGCCGCCGAGCAGCTGCGGCAGCTGCTGCGACATGGCGCGCATGGCGGAGGTGCCGCCGCCGATCTGGACGGCCATGTCGCCCAGCTGAAAGGCCGCATTCTGCGCCGCGAAGCCCATGTTGCGCGAACCGGTCGTGGTCGTCGCCAGTCGGCGCGAGGCGTCCCGCGCCGCGGCGTCGCTGCGCTGGAGCGCTTGGCGCTGGGCGGCCAGGCCCTGGGCCGACTGGCGCGCCTCGTCGCCCAGGCGGTCGCTTGCGAGGGCCGCCTGGTTGAGACCGGTCTGCGCCTGGGTTCCGGACTGCCCGAGGCGGTTCACCGCCGCCGCGCCGCCGTCCAGCGTCGTGACCAGGCCGCTCGCGTCGGCCGTCAGGCGGATGCCGGTCTGGATCGTCATCCGGTCAGGCCCTTCTTTCCCGGCGCCGCTCCAGCAGTGCTTCCAGGGCCGCGGCTTCCAAAGTGCGCAGCTGCGCGAAGCGTTGCCGCGTCGGTTCGATCCCGGCCAGGCGCGCGGCCGTCTCGGCGCCGCCGTAGTCCAAACCCAGCGGGACGGCCGTCTCGCCGGCATAGCGCCACTGCGACGCGCAAGCCCGGAACCACCGGAAGGCTTCCCAATGATCGGCCCAGATCTCGACCGGCTCGGCCGGCGGCGGTGCCGGCGCGGATCTGCGCGCCGCGATCGCCTCGGGCGGTGCGCCCAGGGCGCGCAGCTGCTCCAGGATCTCGGGGTCCGCGGCCGGGCGGCGCGGCCGGGGCGTCTCGACGCCCACCCAGGCGCGCGCCGCCGTGGTCAGTTTTTTGCCGGCCCGCCACGCTCCGCCTCCAGATAGGCCTTGGTCAGGGCGAGTCGCACGCAGGTGATGTCGATCAACGCATCGCGGGTCCCGTCGCCGACCGGCAGGTCCTCGTGACTGCTGTCCTTGACGCCGCGCCAGTCGCGCAGCACCCGCCGCAGCAGCGGCTTGTCCACCTGCAGCGCGCCATGCGCCTTCACCAACGCCTGATAGGCGTTGTCGCCGATCAGCGCGAAGCGCGCCTCGAAGTCCTGCTGCTCGACGCCGCCGCCGTCGAGCGGCACGGAGACCGTGACCGGCCACCAGACCAGGCGCTCGGCGATCAGAATGAACTCGGGCAAGGCTGCCTCCTTTCCTCACTTGCTCGCCGCCAGTCGGCGGCAATGAAACGACCCCGTTACGAGACGGTGATCAGGATCTCGTCGTCGCCGGCCTGCCGGTTGAAGCGCAGGTTGGCCGACAGCATCACGGTGCCCTGGCTGTCGCTGTAGCTGGGCTGGTGCAGCTGCACGGCCGGCGCGTCGATCTGCACGCGACTGCCTGGCGTCGTGCCATGCACCGCTTGCAGCGCGACCAGTGTCTCGCCGTCGATCGTCGCCCAATAGTCCTGGGTCGCCGGGTCCGGTGCCTGGATCGCCAGCTGACCCGTGGGGCCGCGATCCGTAATCTGGATCTCGCGCGAGTTGGCGCGGTCGCGCAGGATGACGGTGTTGTTGGCCGAAAAGCTCAGGGACTCCATGACGGCCGGAAAGCCGCCCAGCGTGAACTGGGTGTTGGCTTCCGACATCTCGACGGCCGGCACGAAGGCCGACCAGTCGGCGTTGGTCGGCAGCGGCGCTGCGGTGATCGTCTCGAACAGCCCGGTCAGGGAGAAGGTGAAGACCGGCAGCTGCCGCTCCGTCAGCGTCAGGCCCCAGGTGCCGCGCGCGCCCGTCATGCGATGCAGCGCGCCGGCCCGGTAGATGTAGGCCGTGACCGACTCCTCCTCGGCCGAGACCGGCGCGTACTCGACGCGCTCCTGGCCCACGGTGGTGACGATCGTCTCGGCCAGGCCGCAGGCGCGCAGGATCGGGCCGTAGGCCGGCGCGGCGATGCTGGCGCCCGAGGTCCCGCTGCCGCTCAGCTCGATCTGGCCGGAGAGCACGACGTTTTTTCCCGCGAGCAAAACCGGGTCGAAACCTGCGGCCGGGCGCGAGCGGTCGCGCGGGATCTCGTCGGCGTTGTAGGGCTGCAGCGTCGGCGAGAGGATCTCGATGGCGTTGGCGATCGCGGTCGGGGTCGGGTCCACGCCGTAGGCGCTTTCCGGCGCCGCCAGCACGACGAGGGCGCGGCTCTTGAAGCTCATGACCGCTCCTTTCTCTTAGTCGTCGCCTTAGGCGGATCTTTCGGTACCGGCGCAGCTGCCGCGCGCTTCGCTGCCGGCGCCGGCCGGGTGTGCTGCACCCGCTCGGACTTACCGTCCGCGCCGACGCGGTAGCTGCCTCCCAGTCTCACGGTCTGTTTCATGGGTCTTGTCTCCTCAGCTCGCTGTGCGCTGATAAGCGCTGCGGTAAACCTCTTCCCACCAGACCAGCCTGTCGCGGAGTGCAACCGTGCGGCCGCTGACCAGGTCCAGGGGGTCCAGCCGCACGTCGGGCTGCCAGGCGACCAGGCGGTCGCGCAGCGCGCGCAGCAGCTGCTCGACCTCGGCGCCATCGGCGACGCTGTAGCGGCCGCCCTCCACCTCGAAGGCGATCACGACCCGCAGCAGCTGCTCGACCCGCTGGCGGTGCCGGCCGGAGACGACCGGCGAGGGCTGGGCGCGGTCCCCGCCCGGCAGCAGGAAGACCGCCGGCAGTTCGTGCCCTTGCGGCCGCCACTTGGGGTCGGCCAAGGCGATGCCGCTGAAGACCTTGCCGAGCGTGCCGGCCGCGACCAGCGGCTGCAGCTGCTGCTCGACGGTCGAGAGCGCGAGCGTCATGGCGCACCTCCCTGCAGACCCCGCAGCAGGTGATCGTCGAGGATCTCGACGATCTCAGCTTCGTCGTCGGGGCCGAGGCCCAGGTACGGCCGCGCAGGGATCGCGGCGGGGCCTGGCGCCATGCCGGGCAGTCCGCCGAACTGGTGGATCGCGGCATAGACAACGTTCGTCCCCACCTCGACGAAGTCGGCCCCCAGGTCGTAGGTTTGGCTATCGCGCAACCGGCCGCTGCCTGGCCCGATCAGCGTCTGCCCGCCTTCCCGCAAAACGCGCTGACTGGGAATCCAGGGCGTCCCGTCCGGAGCGCGGCCCTCTTCGAAGCGCAGCAGGGTCTCCGCGACCAAATAGCTGCCGATCTCATCGAAAGGCGCCGTCAGATCCTCGGCGGCCTCGACGGCGCCGGCCAGCGCGCGGCGCAGGGCCAGGTCCTCGATGTCGATGCGAAAGGAGACCCCGGCCACGTCAGAAGCTCCTCAATGTTTCACGGGAAAAGATCCGCTCGGGCCCTTCGACCCGCACGTCGCCGGGCTCCGCGCCCGGCGCGGACTCGCCCGAGGCCAGCGGCAGCTCGGCCTTGCCCGAGCCCAGGGCCTCCAGCGTCTTGCGCGCGTCGGCGTTGCCCTGGACGACGCGCTCGTGGGCGCCATCCTTGGCGAGTTCGTAGCGGGCAATCTTGGCGGCCAGCTCGACCAGCAGGCGGGGCGTCTCCGTCAGGGGCAGCTCGTAGCGGCGAGCAATGTAGGAGTCGATCAGCGCGTCGGCGCTCTCCAGCGCCCGCTGCACTACGGCCACGTCGATCACGCCGCCGCCGTCCCGGTCGCTCCAGTCGATCAGCTCGCGCTCGCCGTAAAGGTCGATCAGGTCTTGCTGGGTCGCGTAGGTCACGGCCGCGTCACTCCAGCACGAGCCGCTCGGCCCAGTGCTCGGCCTCGGACAGGCGCGCCAGGCACTGCTGCAGATGCAGCCGGTCGAGAGAGTCGCCGGGTTCGGCAAGTGCGGAGAGTTGAGCGCGCAGATCGGCGAAGGCGCCTTGGACGCGCTCCAGCTCCGCTACCTCTTGGACGGTCAGAGCGACCAGCTCGTCGGGGCGCGGCTGGCTCATGGCGCCATCCCCAGGGCCCGCTTGTAGGGCGTCGAAGGCCTTCAGTCGGTCTGCGGCGACGCCGCCGGTGTCGGTCATGGGACAAGCCTCTCTTGTGGCGCGGGCGGCGGCCGTTGGGGCGACCGCCGCCCCCGGACTGCCTCCCGCCCCGGAAACGCGATCCGGCGCGGGAGGACTTTCGTAGCGGCCTCGGAGCCCCGGCCGTCGCGCCGGCCGGAGCCCGTCACTGGCCTCCGGTATTAGGTATTCTCGGTCTTGGCCGGCTTCGGCTCGGCAGCCTTGGTCGCCTTCGCGGCGGCGGGCTTTGCCGGCTTGGCCTTCTTCTCGTCGCCGGCCGCGGGAACGGTCTGCGAGGACGTGCCGTCGCCACCTTCGCCGCTCTCGTCTTTGCCGCTCGTCTCGGCCGGGGCCGGCAGCTCGGTGACGATCAGCTGCGGCTCGGCCAGAACGGCCTCGATCTGCTCGGGCGTGAGGTTCTCCACGACCGTGCCCTTGGCCGGCCAGGCCCGCCCGGCGCGGCGGAAGCCGTCGCGCCGGGCCTTGATCTCGAAACGCCGCCTTGTGGGCTGAGTCTCTGTCATGTGCGGGGCCTCCGTCATGACCGCAGCCAGGGCACGACCAGCAGCTCGGCCGTGTTGCGGTAGATGTTGGTCGCACCGGCCGCGTTGCGCTCGGCGTTGAGCAGCTCCAGCGCCGCCCCCTCCAGCGAGGGCGGCACGACGAGGAGGTTCGGCATGACGCCGAGCGGCCGGCCGTGGTCGCCGGGCATCGCCATGAGGCTTTCGCGCGCGAGCTTGTACGTGACGGCGCTGAGCGGCTGGCGCGACCCCCAGGCGAACTGCCAGAAGCCGAAGCCGACGTTGCTGCGGCCGTCGACGCCGTAGAGGTACTCCTTGCGCTCGAAGACCTTGTCGTCGTCGGGGCGGTCCTTGCTGACGAAGTTCCAGGCGCGGCGCTGCTGATAGATGATCGGCCGCAGCGCGCGGCTGCCGTCGATCAGGTACCAGGGCGTGCCGGCGCCGCCGTCCGTGTTGGCGACGGAGACGGTCGCGCCGCTTTCGTCCAGGACGGGGTGGTCCGTGTCGAAGAAGGGCTGGCCGTCGTAGCACAGCTCGGTGAAACCGTTCTGCAGCAGCTCGAAGACCAGCTGCTCCCTATGGGCGGCCGTGCTGCGCCCCATCTCCTCGAACATGGGCATGTAGACGCCGAGGTTGTCGTCCTCGATGTCGTCGCGGTCGACGCCGATCGTCAGCTCCCAGGAGCGGTTGCGGATGGTGTAGGCGTGCTGCAGCATGTTCTGCACGACCCGGTCGCCCACCCACTCCCGCACGTTGGGGATCTTGCCGAGCCAGCCGTACTCCTCTTTGCCAGTGGTAGAGGTTACGGTTGTGGCCACTCGGTCTGACTGGGCCTCGGCCTGCCCGAGACCGTTCTGGAAGCTGGTCTTGAAGCCGACCCCCAGGTTCGTGAGATTCGTACGGTTGATGATCACGGTTCCGGTTCCTCAGGCGGTTTAGCGGAAGTCGACCCAGACGCCTTGGGCGTCCACAGCCCAGACGCGGCCGGCCCGGCTGCGGGTGTTGGTGCCGTTCGTGATGGCGACGGTCTGGTCGTCGACGATGAAGCAGTCCTCGCCGATGTCGGCGTTGCCGATCTCGTCGGCGCCGGCCGAGTTGGCGAAGCGGAACACGCCGCGCCGCACCTTCGCGGTGACGGCGCCGGCCGACCCGCCGCCGTTGTCGACCGCGGCCTCGACCCGCCCCAGGCCTTTCAGCGTGGTGGCGGTGGCGCCGGGCGTGACGTTGCCGGCCGCGTCCAGGGCGGCCAGGGCGCCTGCATGGAGCACGACGCCCGCGGCGGCTGGCAGCTCCAGCGTGCTGGGCTCCAGAATCTCGGGCGTCAGGCGGTCTTGCGTCAGGGCGGCCATCAGGCGGTCTCCTTCACTTCGGCGTCCAGCGTCTCCTTGAACGCTTCGGGCTTGAGGCCGAGCTGGCTGCAAAGCGCCAGCTGCGCCTCGTCGAGCGCGGCGCCCTTGGTGCGCGCCGGCTGGCCGGTCGTCTCGGCGCCCGGCTTGACGATGACCGGCTGCAAGGCCAGGAAGGCCTCGAAGCCCTTCGGATCGGACTTCGCGTAGTCCAGCGCCCATTCGCGGCTGGCGGGAACGATCCGGCCCTCGCGCAGCGCGCTGTCGACCCGCGCCGCCGTCTCCGTGTCCTCCAGCTTCTCCAGCCGGCTTGCGAGAGCGGCGTACTGTTCCATCGGCACCGACTTGCCGGTCTCCTTCAGCCGCGCGGTGACGGCCGTCGCGATGGCCTCCGGTTCGGCCTCGGCCTCCAGCTGAACCAGCGGCGCGAGGCTCGCCAGCGCGGCGGTGCCGGCGTCGCCGCCCTTCGCCGCCGTCTTGAGCGCGGCGGCCTGGTCCTCGGCCGCCTTGACGATGGCGGCCGGCCCGGCGTCCGCCTGCAGGCCGAGCGCGCTGCAGAGCGCCTTCAGGTCTTCTTCGGTCATGGTGGTCTCCAGGTCGTGGGGAGGGTCGGCCTCGCGCCGCGCCAGGGCGCGGACCTCCAGGGCCGGGTCGTTGGTCAGGGCCGCGCGCAGGATCAGCTTCACCTCGCGGCTCGTCTTATCGAAGACGAAGGTCGGACTGAGGTAGCGGTACTCGCGGCTCTCGATGTGCTGGCGCGCCCGCTCGGTCCACTCGACGCGCGCATAGATGCCGTCCGGGCGCGCCTCCAGGGCCTTGATCCAGCCGGCAGCCGGCGCCGGCTGTCCGTTCTTGGCCGCGTGGTCCGTCTGGTGCTCGTAGTCGAAAGGCAGGTCGCGGCCTTCGGCCAGGCTCGCCTCGACCACCTTCGCCGGATCGCTCAGCTTCCAGCTGCGACCGTCGCGGGCCAGCAGTGCGCCGTCGGCGTCGGCCGAGGGCATGAGCTGCACCCACTCCGGCGCCGCACCGCCCGGCAGGGGCAGCGCGCAAAGCGCAAGGAGGCTGGTCTGGCCCGTCGTCACATCCTGTCCCTCTTGGGCGGCTGGTAGCTGTCGTCGCTGGGCTGGACCGCCCGTTCGATGTCGGGGATAGTGACGCGAAGCGGCGCAGGCCGCCCTTCCCACCGCAGTGGGAAGGGATCGCCGCGCGGACCCCGAAAATCGGCGAAATTGGACCCGCGACCGGCCGAATCGGCCTTCGGGGGCGATCGGGCGGGCGGGCCGCGCGATCAGAATCGATTCTACGGGGGTGTTACCGCGATTGTAACAGGGAGTCCTGTGCTTCCCGGCCGAAGACGGCCCGGACCCAGCCAGCGGCCGTCAGCGGGCAACTGAGAGCCTTTTTTACATTTGGTGGGATAGTAGGGGAGAGCGGGAGCTGCCGTTGCAAGGCGGCGGCCGGACGCTTACATCTTGATCAGCAGCTGAAGGCGGGGCCGTTCCCCAAGCGCTTTCAGCCATGCGACGGCCGGCGGACGGCGCGGCCAGTCACTCTCCCGAAAACACCATGTTACGACTGCGAGTCCTGCCGGTAGACCGGCAGTCCCCAGCGCAGCTGGTTCATGGCGCGCGGGTTGCCGCGAAAGAAGGTCAGCCCGCTCCAGGACCCGTTGTCGGCGTCGGCGATCAGGCCGATCGTCCGGGCGCGGTCGAATTGCAGCAGCTTGACGTAGCGCCGCCGAACCGCGACCTGGCCCGTTTGGTCATTGATGACGAAGCCGGCCCAAATCTCCTGCGGGTCTTCGACCAGCTCCGGGACCAGCGCAAAGAATCGCTCCCGGCCGTCCGGCCGCGCCGCCACATGATCGGCCAGGGCGGGCCCGACGCGAACCTGCCCGCCGGCCGGATCGGCGAAGACCACCTCGTCGTCTCCGATCGCGCGGCGCAGCAGGTTGCGCATCCGCTGGCCCTCGGAGTCCTGGGCGACCGGGCCGAGCGCGGCGCGCGGCCGCACCGGCTCCAGCGTGCCGCCCGCCCGCGCCACCTGGCTGGGCGCGATCAACCGTTCCCAGCGGCCCTCGTGCCCGGCCAGCGCGACGCGCTGCTGGCCGTAGCCTTGGGCGGCGATGCCCGCGTTGTGACCCCAGCCGGGATCGATGCCTTCCGGCACCTGAACCTCGGCCGGCCCGTCCGGCGTGTTGAGGGTCACCGACCGCAGCCGCACCTCCGGGCCCGGTTCCGTGACGCGCCAGCCGCGCCCCCGCAGGTCGCGCTCCGAAAGCTGCACGACGCTGCACAAGCAATACCAGCCGTTGGGCGGGAAGTGGGTCTGCCAGAAAGGATGGTCGAAGCGCAGAATCATCGCGTGCCAGCGCTCATGCGACAAACGCTTGCTCTCGCGCTGGACCTGAACATAGCGCAGATAGGGCCGGCGTGTGGCCGTGCGCAGGATCTGCCGCCAACGCCCGGCCGCGTGGGCGCTGCGCATGTTGGACTGGAAGATCGTGCGCGCCCGCCAGGCGCGGCCGCCGCGGTAGCTCCAGCCGTGGCGCGCGACGATATCGTCGAAATCGCGCTGGAAATCGCGAAAGGTCGTGCCTTGTTCCATCGCCTTCAGGAGCGCGCCCTGGAAGTCGGCAAGCAGCGCGTCCTGCGTCGCGCCGGCCACGACGAAGGCCTGGGCGTGCTGCCCACCCCAGAGATCCGTCCAGGCGCGCGTCGGCAGCCGCAGCTTGCGCCGCAGGAAGTCGATCGCCTCGCGGAAGACGACCGGCTCGGCCCGCGGGGCGCTATCGGCGAGGCCGGCCATTCAGCTCTCGGGCTCGTCGCTCGCCGCGCCGTCCATCCCCTGCAGCTCGGCCAGGACCAGCGCCTCGCGCGCCAGTTCGACCAGGCGCGGGTCGGCGGCCTCGG
This sequence comes from Algihabitans albus, assembly GCF_003572205.1. Lineage (NCBI taxonomy): Bacteria > Pseudomonadati > Pseudomonadota > Alphaproteobacteria > Rhodospirillales > Rhodovibrionaceae > Algihabitans > Algihabitans albus. Next base: position 61,838 of record NZ_QXNY01000004.1, on the reverse strand, counting down.
CCGACAGCTCCAGCAGCGCGGCCTGGGCCTCCTCGAAGGTCGTCGCCGCTGCGATCCGCGCGCGCAGAGTCTCGACCAGCCGCTCGACCGGTTCGCTCGCGGCCTCGAACCCGGTTTCTGCGGCCGGGTCCAGCTGGACCTCTTCGTCCTCCTCGCGCCGCGCCTGTGCCGTCCGGGTCTGGGCCGTCCGCGTCTGCTCGATCGGCGGCAGGCCGTCTAAGCCTGCCGGCCCAGAGTCTGACGGCGCCGGCGCCGTCAGCTGGTCCTCTTCGTCCTCGGCTTCGGGCAGCGCGAAGGCCTGCATCATCCCCTTGCGCGAGATCCGGGCGCCCATCGGGACCAGGGCCTTGGCGCCGGCCAGCAGCATGCGCAGATCGCGCTCCTCTTCGCGGCCGATTTTGAGACGGGGATAGACCTTTTGCGGCCCGTAATTGAGATCGATGAAGGGCCGGACCAGGTCGCGGTTGAGGGTGGCCGAAAGCTGCCGGGCGTCCGCGCCCTCGATGTCGCCGCGGACCTCGTTGTGCACATTGGCAGCCGCGAAGGAACCGCCCTCGACCTGGGTCGTGAGGTTCTGGCCCAGCACGCCCTTGCTGACTTGCGTGTCTGCCCAGTTGCCGAACTTCTCATAGAGGTCGTTGGCCGTGGCGCCCTTGCCGACCGCCTCCACGAAGTCGATCATCATCCCCTCGGGAATGATCGCGCCGACATCCGCGCCGATGTTCCGGACCGCGCGGAGCAGGACGGCCTTTTCCTCTGCCGTCGCGCCGGCATGATATTTGCCGACGCGCAGCGGCATCCCGTAGACCTCCATGAAGGCCAGCCAGTCCTTCACGGTGTAGCTCTTGAAGAGGTACATCCAGGCCGCCAGGCGCGCCAGGCCGCCGCGGATCGGCAGGCCGGACTTCGCCTTGCTGCAATGGAACACGTACTTGAAGGGCGTCAACGGCCGGTCGCCGGTCGTCTCGCGCAGCAGCGGCGTCCGCCCGTCCGTCCGGTCGAAGCGAAACCAGCGCGGGTCGCGCCACTCCAGCCCCTTCGGCCGCCACTGCCGTTCCGACGTGTCCCACAGGATCTCGGTCAGCGAGAAGCCCTTGCCCGTCGCGTCCAGGATGTCGATCAGCTCGTCGCGCAGTTCCTCGCGCTCCAGCCAGTCCTCCAGCTCCTCGGCCTGGCGCAGCTGCTCCGCCTCCTCGCCGGCCGGCACGACGGTGATCGGCAGCTGGCTGACCTGGCGCTTGCGCACGCCCAGGACCGAGGCGTAGTGCAGGTCCTTCTCTTCCATCGCCTCGGCCAGATCCAGATAGCGCTCCGGCTCGCCCTCCTCGGCCTCGCGCAGGATCTGCGCCAGCTTGCGCGGCGTCAGCCCGATCTCGGGGTGATCCCCCAGCACCTGGCGCACGCCCGTGGTGGTCGGCGCGGCTTCCTCGCGCGTCAGGGCGCCCCGCTGGATCGGCCGGTTCCACTGGTCGTAGAGAGTCACCTTGCGTGCCATGGTCAGTAAGCTCCCATCGTCAGTAGGCTCCGCGGCCGGTGAAGCGGCGGCCGCTGTCCTCGTCCTCGTCCGGCAGCTCGGCCAGGCGCCGGCTGTGAAGCGGCGCGCCGGGCTCGTAGCCGTAGCTGTAGCCGGCGTTGCTCGCCGCGTTGATCGCCAGGAAGCCGGCCCAGGCATAGTCGGCGTGGCCGGTGGAATCCGACTCCGCCACGAAACGCGGCGCGCCGGTCGGCCCCAGCACCCGCTTGAGCTTGTGCAGATCCGCCCGCAGCGCCATGTCGCCGGCCGGGATGCGGATGCGCCGGTCCTCGAAGGCTTGCTTGCCGGCCGTCGCCAGAACCAGCTTGTTGCCGGGCGTGAACATCACGCCCTCAACCCGAGAGTCTCCATAGCGCGCCTTGGCGTCCTCGACAGGCTTCTCGCCCATGCCCGTCTGGTCCATGCAGATCCGCGCGACCCGGTAGCGCGCGACCAGCTCGTCCAGGACCGCGTCCTGCTCCGCGAAGCTGGCCCGTCTCAGCACCCGGACCTCGCGGGTCCAGAGAACGTCGCCCACCTCCTCGATCACCCAGGCGACCCAAAGGTCGTTGCGCGCGGCGATGTCGTTGCCGATGTAGCAGGCGCCGCCTGCGTAACGTTCCGGCTCGCCGGCCTCGTCCTCCTCGGTCGCGGTGATCAGGTCGTACGGCAGCCAGGCGCTGGCCTCGTCGAGCCACTGGCACTCGAACTCTTGCTGCCATAGCTCTTCGTCGCCCAGGCCGCGGCGCAATTCTTCCACATCGCGCGGCAGGCCTTCGGCGGCGGCGCGGTGGATATCGACCACATGGCGCGACCAGTCGGAGTCCTCGGCCGTCATCAGCTCGTAGAACTTGTTGGCCTTGCCTTTGGGTGTGGAAGTGATGCGCACCTTCCAGCCGGCCGAGACCACGGGGAAGAGCGCCCCCCAGATCTCCCGGCTGTCCCGATGGATCGCGAACTCGTCCAGATAGACGTTGGCCGACTCGCCGCGCGCCGTGTCGGGATTGGCCGGCAGCGCGATGACCCAAACGTCGTCGCTCATCTTGATTTCGAGCCGCTTGTAGACCGTGTGCTCGTCGACCCGGAAATCGCTTTCCAACTCTTCGAAGGCCTGGCCCAGCGCCTTCAGGTGCCCCTTCAGCTGGCGCAGGTTCGAGGCGGACTGGCGCTCGCCGCGAGACAACATCACCCAGGGTGCGCGACGGCCTTCGAGGTAGGCGTCCACCATGTCCTCGGCGATCTCGAAGGTGGTGCAGAAGGTCTTGCCGACCTGGCGCGACCACATCCCGATCTTGAAGCGCGACAGGTCGTTCAACCATTCGCGCTGATAGTCGTACCAGCGATAGCGCAGCGCGCCGCCGTTCACCGGATCAGCCCCATCTCGGCGCGGATCTGGTCCAGCGCCTCCCGGCCCAGCTGCACCCCAGCCTTGGCCGCGCCAGCCTCGGCCGCGACGATGGCCTTGCGCACCACCTCCTCGACGATCTCGGCGCGCGCGTGGTCGCGCAGCTGGATCTCCAGCCCGGCCGAGTCCTTCAGGGCCGCGCCCAGGTCGCGGGTCAAGCGGCCGAGCGCGGCCAATGCTTTCGGGTCCTCGGCCGCAGCGCCGTCTTCGAGCCTCTGGTCGATGTAGCCGTAGGCCAGCTCCTGGACGAGGCTCGCCAGATAGCGGATGCGCTTGTCGTCGGCCAGCCCTTTGAGATCGTCACCGAAGCGCTGCGCCAGCTCCTGCGACTGCCGCAGCCGCGCACCCAGGCGTTCGTGCCGTTGCATGTAGCGATGGGCCGACGAGCGCGAAACCCGCTCGTCGGAGCCCTGCTCCTCCAGCAGCTCGTTGACCAGCTCGGCGAACTCGTCGACCGAGCGCGTCTCCTTGAGGTAGGCGCCGATCTGCTCGCGAAGCTCGGACGGCAGCTTGTCGATCGTGCTGCGCTTGGGCATAGACTGGCCCTACGCCTGGCTGGGCAGCGCGACGCCCGTGACCTGGATCTCGCCGCGGCCGACGCGCGCGCCCTGGGGTGTCACCCTGACCTCCAGAACGCCCTTCGCCAGCTCCTCGATCGTGACCAGGTCGAGGGCGCGCAGCTGCTCCAGGTCGGCGCGCACCACGTCCCGCTCGACCCGGTGGCCGAGATCCTCCAGCGCGCGGTTGATGACGGCGTCGGGCAGGGTGCGGTTTGTCACCTCCAGGAGACAGCGCAGGATCGAGAGACGCCGCGTCGCGTTCAGATGTTCCCGCCAGCTCATGGTGCCGGCCCTCCCCGTGTCAGAAGGTAGGAGTTCAGGCGCTGCATGGTCTCGGAGTGCTGCTTGTAGAGATCCCGGATACCCGCGAACTCGCCCCGCAGCCCCTGCAGGTCGGCGTGCACGTCGCCAAGCCGCGTGGTCAGCTTGTCGACCGCGCCGCCCGACGGCATGGCGGCCAGCTTACCCTCCAGGCGCACGACATCGGTCTTCAACATGGCGATCTCCGACTGCAGCGACGCGCGCTCCTTGTCGTCGTCCCGCGCGGCCGCGCGCCAAAGCGCGACGACCGACAACAGGAGAGACACCCCGATGCCGGCCCAGGCGGCGACGGACCCCCACTCCATTACGCGCGCCTCTCTCGATCACTCGTCACACAGCACCTCGTAGGCGATCAGGTTGTCTTCCCACGCGCTGACCTCCTCGGCCGTCATGACCGCCAGGGCCGCGGCCGGCAGCCCGTGCGGCACGAAGACCTGGCAGAAGCCCGGCTCACCCCCCGGATCAGCCATCCCGGGTCCAGCGCTCGCGCAGCCGCTGGCGGAGAGCAGGATCGCGGCGAGCGCGGCGAACGTCCTCAAGCGCATCACGGCTGGCCTCCAGTCCGGCGGCGATCGCCTGCGCCTCGCCCGCCTCGATCAGCCGGCGCTCCCGCAGAAGAGACAGGAGCCCCTCGGCGACCGAGAGGACCAGGCGCAGGAGCGAAAGCCAGGTCACTCCGCGCCGGGGTCACGCCGCGTCGGGCAGCGCCTCGTTCGGCACGGCCCAGACGCCGACCGCGGTCAGCACGGGAATCAGCGTGTTGACGATCTGCTCCGCTTCCCAGGAGACCGAGAAGCCGAGGAACTGGTCGAGCGCGATCAGCAGGGCGCCGATCAGGGCGACGATCAGCTTGCGGTAGGGCGCGAGGTTCAGGCTCATGACTGGGGCTCCTTCTGTTGAAACAGGATGGCGCGGCGGTGGATGTCGAAGGCGCGCCTGGACCAGCCGCGCATGAACTTCCAGGCGTGGGGGAGGCTGGCGTAGCGCTTCGTGCGTCGCGCCATGAAGTCGGTCAGCAGGTCGGCGGGCGGCCGTCGCCGGACGGCAGCTAGGGTCAGCGGCCCGATGATGCCGTCGGGCGTGGCGCCCGCGTCGCGCTGCAGCGCCTTGGCCGCGAAGCCGACGCCCTGGTTGACCCCGCAATCGAAAACCGCGAGGTCGAGGCCGGCCGGCAGCTCGCTGCAACGCAGCCGGTCCCAATAGTCGCGCCGGTAGATCGCCGCCGCGTCGGCGTAGGTCAGGCCCCGGATATCGACGTCGGGATGCGCCCTTTGGCTGATTCCGTACTTGGTCAGCCCACCCGGATCGTCCGGATCTTCGGTGATCGCGTCACCGCCCTCGTGGAGGATGATGATCGCGACGGCATAGTCGAACGTCATGGCGGACATCGGCGCGGCTCCCCGACCCGCTCTCGGGTCGGCTCTGTGAGGGTGAGCCGAAGGGTAGGGCCAGGAGCCTTGCGCCGCCCTTCCCACCGCAGTGGGAAGGGGCGCCCCTCTCGGGGCCGCGCGCGCCGCGGCCGGAGTGTGACGCGCGCCTTTCGGCGCCGTCAACGCCCCGCTACGGGCAGGTTACAGACTCGGGAAGAGGGGCAGCGTTTCGTCGCGCCGGCCGTTCTTCAGCCGGCGCACCGTCTCGGCGTGGCAGCCGACCAGCCGGGCGATTTCCTGGACCTTGAGGCCGGTGGTCAGCAAATAGACGATCAGGGCGCGCTGCGTGGCAGCACCCATCGGGATCTCGATCGTCTCGTCGGCAACGAAGAGACCGGCGATCTTCCGCGCCGCCTCTATGCCGACCGTCTCGACCAGCAGAGAGCCGGCCTTCGGCCGCCGCGCGACATGCACCAACGTGCCGCCGAGCCGGCGCCGCAGCGCCAGCGCGGCCTTCAGCCCCGCCACCTCCGCGATCTGCGCCAGCAGCTCCGGCAGGATCTCGCGGTAATCGACGCAGTCGGATCTGCGCGCCGCCTGGGTCACGAGCGCCGCCACCAGGCCGCCCAGCGGCGCAGCGTCAGGGCAATCACATGGCCGGCAGGCGCTTTGCACGACGCCTGCCGGCCGGCCGCGGCATAGGCTTGCCGCGGTTGCGCCGGAGAGCAATAGGACTCCCCGGCTGTGTCGCGCGCCGGGCTTGCCCCGGACCGCGCCTGCGCGGTCTGCACCGCGTAGCCCAGCAGCTGGCCGGTGACGCGCTTGACGATCGAGCGCCGCGCGCGGGCCCGGCCGGCCGGAGTCAGATACTCGGGATGCGCCTCGAAGGTGGCGCGCACCGCCCCGTCGACGATCCGCCAGAGCTGCCGGTAAGCGGCCGTCTGGCCCTCCGGTGGCCGGCAGCGGCGCGGCCGCCGTTTCACGGGGAACGCGCGCGGCATCATCCGACCCCCAGATCCGGAAAGTCGGGCGGCAGCGCCTTCACCGGCCCCTTGACCGGCTGGTCGATGCGCGCGATCAGCGATCGCTGCAGCTCCGCGTCGATCGGCGCGCCATACCGACCTTCATAGTCGGCCGCCGAGGTGATCGTGCGCGGCTGACGCCAGACGATCAGCTCGCCCTCAAACGTTCCCGCCTCGAAGGCGGCCGGATGCTCATGGCGCCAGAAACAGCCCATCACGGCGGCGGGCGGCTCTTCGATCCAGCGCGCCTTGCCGTCTTCGAACCAGGCGCCCTTGGCGCGCGACTGCACGAAGGCGAAACCGTCTCTGGCCGCGAAGAAATCGGGGTCCACCGGCTTACCGTCAACGCGGACCTCCACCAGCCGGTACGGCCGCTCGAACCGCAGGCTGCAGGGCAACACCAGCCGGCAGACGGGGTCGTAATCCAGGATCTTTCGAGCGTGTTTCGTACGCAGGCTGGTATAGAGCTGCAGCTTCTCCTTCGGCCGTGCGTGCCGGCTGCGGCCCGCCCGCGGCGCGCGAAGCGTGTAGCTCTTCAGACCCCAGCGGATCGGTTCGCCAAAGAAGCGTTTGAAGCCGTAGGCGACCATCAGCCTTGGTCCCCCCGCTGCGCCCGTGCCTTGCGCACCGCCGCGCCCAGCGCCTCGATCGCACGCTCCAGCTCGTCGAGCCGCGCCGTCGCGAAGCTGCCGAGATCGGTCCCGGCCAGCTGACCGACGAAACGCCGCAGGTCTCCGAAAGTCGGCCCGGCATCTTGATGCAGCTTGAGCCAGAGCGCCGCCGCCAGCCGAACCTTGAGGCCATGCGCCGAGGTGCCTGGCTCCGGCGTCATGCGAGGCACCTTGCCGGCCGGGTCGAAGCCGGCGCGCGCGCACCAGGCGCGCAAGGCCTCGATCACCTGGTTGGCCTGCTGCGGCTTGAGCCAGGCCAGACTCGCGACGCCCGTTTGCCGCTTGGCGAAGCTGTCCAGGGCCGACTCTCTCGGGTCGGCGACCTCGCCCAGGTGATAGAGCGCCAGCCAAAGGGCGCGGGCCTTCGCGGCCTGCGGTCCCGCCGCCAGCGCGCGCGGTCCGGCCCGCTTGGGGCCGCGCCGCTTCCCCCCTTCGGTCGAGGGCGCCTCCGGCCGAGGCACGCCCAGCGCCGGGTAGGTCCGGCGCAGGTGGTCGGCGATCTGCCGCAGCTGCGCGACGCTGCAGGTCCGCAAAGACCGTCGCCCCGTGACCAGTTCGAAGATGTCGCGCTGCGTCTCCTCGTCTCGCACGCCCGCCGATCGCAGCCAAGCCCAAATGAACTTGTTGAGCCGCTTCCAGGCGTCCGTCCGCTCGACGGTCTTCGCGTCGGCCGCACTCATGCCGCCAGCTCCCGCGCGTCCGGGAAAGCTAGGTGCTGGCGGCCGTCCAGAAGATTCCCCGCCGCCTTCTTGCCGATGCGGACCATCTCGATTGGATTGCAGCAGCAGTCCCCCTCTGGGCCGCGCGGGAAGCACTGCGGCCAGTGCGCCGGCTTGTGACGAAATGCCGTCTCCAGGGACAGATCCCCGACAAAGCCGTTGCTGCAGATGACCTTGAAGGCATCGCACTCTGGGCCGAATCGCTCCGGCAGCTCCTCGGCCGTTGCGGGACGGAACGCGCCCCACTGCTTGAACAGGTAGGGGATATCGTTGGCGGCGCACCAATCGCGCGCGGCCCGGTGCCACTCGGGATGCGACGGCCGCGCGTGAGGGCCACTCTCGCCGCCCGAAACCAGCCAGTAGATGAACTCGTAGCCGGACCAGTCCACCGGCCCCAGCGCCGGCTCGTAGCTCACCCAGGTGCGCCACCCCCCGGCCGCGATGTGAGCGATGTCCTCTAGGCGCTGATTTGCGCGCGCCTGGTCTTCGACGGAGACGCCGACCAGAACGTTGCGAAGGGGCAGCCGCCGGACCAGCTTGCCACCGACGCGCCGGAAGCGGCTGCGGCACAGACCGATGTGACCATGCGCAAGGTTGCGGCCGACAGTCTGCGTCTCTCTGGCCAGCCGCGACGGCAGGTCGGGGTCCGCGTAGTATCGGGCGGCACGCTCGGAGCGCTTGGTTAGCACCTGGTAGATGTGCCAAGGGGCTAGCGCCATGACGGCGTGGACGCGATCGATCACCGCGACCGGAACCTTCTCATAGAAGAGATCGCCGTGCGCTACGGTGAAGATCATCCGCGGCCGACTCCACCGCAGCGGCTGCTCCATCCACTCCTCGTTGACGCGGATCTCGCCGTTCCAGACCGGCCCAGCCTTGGACGGCTGAGTGAGACCCGCACGGCTGGGATGATTGCGCAGGCGCCCGCCCGCCAGCTTCATGGCGTAGCACTTGGCACAGCCCGGCGAGACACACCAGCAGCCGGTCACCGGATTCCAGGTCGCGTCGGTCCACTCGATCAACGATCGGTCGCCCATCAGCTGGCCCTCGCTTCCAGGCGCTCGGCCGCGTAATTGGGCTGCAGACCACCCAGAGCGGGCGGCAAGGTCACGATCAGCGCGCCCTCTTCGACCCGGTGCTGAACGATGCGCGCACTCAGGCGGGGCGCCCTTCGAATCCCCAAGCGCTCGGCGCTGACCTGAACCGTGATGGAGCGGCTCTTATTGTGGGCGCGGTGGAGCGTGTATCCTGCGTCCGCCCGGGCCACCCGCAGCAGCCCGGCATGACTGTCACGCCCAAGGAATAGAGCGACCCGCTGATCGGCGCGCCAGCCCAGTTCCTGCTGCAGGCCTTGGCCCAGCGCGAGGTGCACTCGGGGCGCCCCGCCTTGCTTGCTCTGGTACACCCCCAGGCTCACACCGTTGAGACGCCGCTCGGGCAGTTCGCTGGAATAGTCGACAGCTTCCCACATCGTCAGATCTCCGAGACCGCCTTGTGCACCGGCTTGGCCGGAAGGCTCTGCGGCTGCAGGCCGAGCCGCGCGTAGCCGGTCGAGACGCCCCGCGCCAGCGCGACGATCGTCGCGGCCAGATAGACCTCCACGAAGTCCGACCGGATCTCGCCGTAGACCGAGAGCGATTCGGCGTGCGCCTGTCCGATCACTGCCTTGGCCGCTTTGCTCATGTCCTGCAGCTGTTCGTCCTGCATCGTCCTCTCTCCTTTCACCCGTCGATGTCCCGGCGCCAGCCCGGCGCCGCTGCTTCTTCCGCGTCCGCCTCGTCCGCCAGTCGCCGCAGCTCCGGCAGCTTCCGCTCCGCCTGCAGCCGCGCCACCTCCGCCTGCCACTCCCGCCGCCGCCGCCGCCCGCGCACCCGCTCCAGACAGCTCTGCGTCAAGGCCAGGGCGTCGTCGGGCGTCAGCGCGGCCATCGGTCACTCCTCCCACTCGAAGAGCCCGACCTCGTCGCCCCAGGCATCCCAGCCCGGCGCCGCCTGGCGGGCGCAGATTTCGAGGTACGGCCCCTCGAACAGGGCCTCGCAGACCGCGTAGATTTGATCGGGCTTGCGGCTGTGACCGCGCGTCGCGGCGGCGATGGCGTTGCGAACGTTCCGGGCCTTCAGCGGCGGGTTCCCGCGCGTCGCCACCAGGAAGGGCTCGGCCGCAGTGCGCAGCCGGTAGCCGGGGCCGAAGGCGGCCTTGCCATGCTTGGTTTGTTTGAACCAGCTGCCGCCAGTCGAGTAGGCGAAGCCCCAAGCCTCAATCACCTCCAGCGCGTCCGGCAGCATCGGGAAGGTTGCCCAGAAGACTGCGCCGCAGTCCGGCGCGGTTAGCCAGTCGATCCCGAGGTGTTCCTTCCAAACGGTGGCCAGCTCCTCGGTGGTCCAGCAGTCGTAGTGCGCTTGCGGCGCCTTCTCTTCGCCTTCCTCGGAGCGCAGCGCGAATTGCCACGGCAGGTCCAGCAGCAGGCAGCCGTAGCCGCCAGGCACCCGCGGGGGCGGCGGCGCCAGCGGCCGCTTTCGGCGCGGTACCGGCGCGGCCGGCAGCGGCTGCCCGAAGAGATCGACGGCGGGCGCGAGGGTCATCGTCTCAGCCGTCCCGCGCGATCAGGTCGACCGCCGTCACAGGCACGCGCACCGTCTTGCGGCGCGGGTTGGAGGTGGTGCGATAGGCGTCGATGTGGTCTTCGTACCTGACCGAGACCTCGCGGCGGCGCGGATGGATCTTCTTGACGAGGCCCTCGGCCACCATGCCGTCGCCCAGCCGGACCTCCACGCGGTCGAACAGCTCGACCACATATTCGCTCGCCGGATCGTCTCCGTACCAAAGCTGCGCCATCTCTCAGCCCTCCGCGGCGGCCAGCCGCTTCGCGAAGTAGGCTTTGGCGTCACCGACCGTGGCGTGCAGTCCCACCAGGAAGTCGTGAAATACCTCGGCGTCCGTGACGCCCTCGGCGGCTTGGTCGCTGCGCTCGACCTCGACAGCGCTGGGGCCACCGATTTCCTCCAGCATCTCGGAGAGTTGAACGGCGTCCGACAGGATCTCCGCCATCCACCAGGCGTCGCGCGCCCGCAGGGTCACGGTCTCCTGGTTCTCGGCTGCCATGCGGAAGTCGATAAGTGCTTGCGGGGTCATGATGTCCTCCCTCAGCTGGCGGATAGGTCGATGGGGATCGGCTGCCAGGGCGCGTCCGGCCGCTCGCGGCTGTAGAATCGGACGTAGCGCTTGGTGCCGATCACGCGGATAGCGTCGCGGATCGCGGCCTGCGCTTGCTCCCACCGCAGATCGTCGATTTCGAGACGCAGCAGCCGCAGCACGGCTTCCCGGTTCACCGAACCTTCCTTGTCGGTCTGGAAGGCGTCGGCGATGATCGCCCGCAGCTCCGGCCGGGCATCTGCCGACCACTCGCCGACGCACTCGTCGAAGAGGCTCTTTGCGACCTGTAGCGACGGGCCGAAGACCAGCCGGTCGGCGACCGCGAACTGAACCTTGAGCAGCCCGTCGTAGCTGGTCAGCGTGACGTTTCCCTTGCCTTCGGCGCCGCGCTTGCTCGCGCCGTACTGGTCGGCCAGGGCCAGCAGGAAGGTCTGCAAATCCAGCTGCGTGTGGTGGTAGAAGCGGTCGATCTGATTGGCCAGCTCGACGGCGTAGGCCATGATGATCCGCACCGTCTGGTCTTCCAGCGCCTCGGCGCCCTTGACCTGTTGCTCCGGCACCAGCCGCCCCTTGGCGTCCTGGACGTAGCCTTCCGGCGCCGCGACCCTGGGGGTCGGCAGGCTGTACCTCGGCGCCGGCGTCGTCTCGTGATCGGTCACTTTCTCAGCTCCTCTTGAGGATGGTCACAAGCCAGCGCCACTGTTGGCGCAGCAGGCGGGGACAGATTCGCCGACGTCTCATGCCGCACCGTCCGGCGATGGCCGATCCGTCCGCAAGCCCACGGCCCGCAGGTACCGCCGTCCGTCGCCCCGGCTGCGCCAGGCGTCCAGGTCGATCACCTCGGCGCCCGTCTCAGGCCGGCGCAGCGGCAGCTGCTCCAGCGCCGCAATGGCCGGGGCCAGCTCGGCGAGGCGCTGGATCTCCTCGGCCCACTCGCCCAGGCCCATGCGGTCCTGGGCGATGGCCAGGCGCAGCGCCGTGACGTGCTTGCAGAGTTCGATCCCCGGCAACGCCGTGCCCGGCGCCAGGAAGACGGCCCCCTGCAGCGCGAGGGTTCGGTCCTTGATGTCGGACAGCCAGTCGAGAAACGGCCAGGGCTGGTCGATGCGCTTCTCTTCGCGCAGCTGCGCGGAGACCTGCTGCAGGCCTGCCATGAACTCCCCGCTCAGCATGGCGCGCCTCCTGCCTGCTGCAGCGCCAGCCGCTCGGCCGCGATCTGCGTCGCCCTGACCCGGTCTCCCGAGCGCCAGGCGAGCCAACCGACGACCGCCAGCTGCGCCGACTTCTCCGACACCGCTTCCGGCACGCCCGGCAGCAGCAGCGTCTCGCCGTCAAGGGCGCGACGCGCCCCGGCTTCGATCCCGGCGTAGAAGGTCTCCGGTTTGCCGGCGCCCAGCGCCATCGCACCCTCCGGGACCGCCGGCCCGAACTCGATCTCGCCGCTTCGCCAGCACCAGGCCCGCAGAAGGCCCTGGTCGCAGACCAGCTCCGACAGGTCCGTCGTCTCGTCGATCCTCTTCACCGCTTTCATGGCTGTCTCCTGAGGTTGTGACTGCAGGTTTGGCAGGCCCGATAGAGCTGGACGTTCATCGGCGACGACCCCAGGTCGCCCAGACGCCGCCCCTGGTGTTCGAGGCAACGGTCGCGGCGCAGCTCACCGAGCACCGGACAGTCGACCGCTGCGTCGAGTAAGCGGCCACGGACGCGCTGTTCGATCTGCCGAGCATCACGGTCGTAGGCGTTGCGCATCAGCATGGAGACGGTCGCGCGGCTGATGCCGCAGGTCTCGCCGGCCTGGCGGTGACCGCCCAGCTCGTCGCAGGCCCGTGCCAGGGCCAGCACCCAATCGGGGGCCTCGCCGTTCCACGCCTCTTGGCAGCTTTCGAGATGGCGGCTCATGATGCCGAGCCTCCGGTCAGCGGGTGAGATTCGCCCGTGTTAGGATCGTAGAGATCGTCGCGCTTCTGGCTGATCCGCGGCGGCAGCGGCCCGCTGTTCTTGATGAGCCTGTAGCGCTTGGCGCCGGGACTGCTGGGCGCAGTCCCCGGCTCGCGAAACCGCAGCTCCGCCAGGTAGCCGGCCGCCTTCAGACCGCGTAGGTAGCGCCGCAGGTTGCTCTCGGGATCGCGCCCGCCGCCGCCCGTCAGCTCGATCAGATCGCCCAGGGTGAACTTGTCCAGCGAGCGCATCGCGCGCCAAGCCTTGTCCCGCAGCGTCGGCTGGGCATTGGCATTGCGCCGACCCGTGTGAGCCGAGCGCGGCCCCGAAGCGATGGCTTCGCCATTGCGGCGCGCTAGCATCCCGGCCTCGGTGACGAGATAGCAGCCGGGGCGCTGTCGCTTGGCGAGACCGCGCTCGTGCAGGACGACGAGGGCTTTCGAGACCTCCTTGCGCGGCATGGTCAGCTCCTCGGCCAGATCCGGGACCGTGACGCACCGGCCCTGGTCCGGCAGCGCCCGCAGCACCCGCGTGGACCGTGTCAGCCGCTCCGTCATCACGCGGCCTTCCGGCTGAGGCGTTGGTGGTCCTGGCACAGCGGCCGATCGGCGACCATGGCGGCCGTCACCGCCTTGCCCCGGTGGCGCAATCCGACCCGTTCGGCGGTCTTCAGCGCCTTGACCACCTCGCGGATATGGCCTTCCGACTCCTGCCAGATTCGGGCGACAACCTCCGGCTGGAGCGGCACCTCGCACAGCTCCTCGGCGCACAGCTTCACGTCCTCTTCCGTAGCCGGGCCGAACTCCGCGCGGGCGTGGATGCGAGTCCAGATCTGCCGCTCCCGCTTCAGACGCCCGACCACATGCTCGCGCCCGATCAGGATGACCGGGATCTCGCAGGCGTCGGAGAGATCGCGAATCGTCTCGATCACCGTGAGATCGCGCAACGCATGCTCCACCTCGTCGACCACGATCGGCCGGGGATGCGGCGCCAGGATCGCGACCGCTTGTCCGAATAGCTTTTCCGAGGAACGCGCCGGCTTGGCCTCGCCCAGCTGCCGGACGATGTCGGTCAGGAGCCAGTTCGGCGTCGAGGCCGCATGCACCCGGACGTGCGCTGCATCCTGCGTCGTCGCGAACCAGACGCCGCAGCGGCTCTTCCCATAGCCTGCGTCGCCGGTTGCCAGCACCAGGCTGGCCTCAGGCGCCCCGCGATCGTCCAGTGACTGGACGGCGCCCAGGAACCGCCGCACGTTGGCCGTCTTGACGAAACGATTGCGCATCCGCGTCTCCTTTTCCTCTGGCCCCGTCTCGGGCCGCCTGTGTGAACCGGCAGCGCCGGCCCTCTCAGCCCGCCGCGCGGGCTTCGTCGTCGAGGTCGAGCAGCAGCCGCATCGCTGGCCGCTTGAGCAGCTCTTCGGCGTAGCTGCGGTCTTCCGCTGTCACTTGATCCGGGTGCGCCAATACCCAGCGCAGAAAGTCCTCGTCGGTTGCGAAGAAGGGGCGGCCGTCGAGGCTGTGAAGCTCGGCCGAGGCAGGCTTGCCGCCGCGCTCCAGCTCCTCGAAGAGCGCGTCGGCCGCGGCCTTCTCTTCGTCCGTGAGATCGGGTGCCGTGCCCTGTCTCGGGCCGGCCGCCGCTGCCTCGGCAGCGGCGTTCAAGGCTTCAGTGCGGTAACCGGTACCGCGACCCTCAAGCGCCACGATGTTGCCGTGCTCTTTCTCCGCCAGCGCCAGGATCTCTTGGGCGATATCGTCGACTTGAGCAGCCTTCTCGGCCGCGCGGAGCCTGGCGCGTCCCTCGCGCAGATGTTGCCGCTGCACCGCCTTGGTTGCGGCGGCCAGCGCCGCGCGATCGACGCCCGTCAGCTCCGGTGCTTCAGCAATGCAAAGGAAGGTCTCGTCGGGATCGAACACCCACACCCGGCCCGCGTCGGCATCGTCCATGCGCAACCGCACTCGCCGCCCGATCCAGGCCCCCAGCTCAGGCGCGATGTAGAAGCGGCCCTCGACGGAGATCCCCTTCTTTTGGACGATGCGCCAGCCGTCGTTGCTTGGCAGCTCGGACAGCAAGATCGCCAACGCCTCGGCGTTCTCGACGCGTCGCCGCGGCGCGCGGCAGGAGGCCGCTTGCTGCGTCGGCGACTTCTTGTTCAGCCCGCCGTGCGGGTCGTGGGCGTAGAGATGGCTACACCAGCGATCCAAGAAGCCCTGGAACTCGGCCGGCGTCAGCTCGGGCGCCTCGGCCGGCGTGTTCTCTTCGCGGGGCGTGCCGCGCCCGTCCATCAAGCGCCTGGCGAAGGATACGCGGTTGCGGATCGCCTCCCGCTCCGCCACGTCGTGGCCGACGTAGCCCGGCAGCAGCTCCACCAGGTCGCGGGACATCGTACCCAGGCCCCGCTCGATGAATGGCTTGAGGTCTGGCCGGAAGGGCTGACAGAGATCGTGATCCACCTGCAGCGCGGCCAGGGCCGCGCCGACCGCCCGAGACGCGTAGTCCGCCCCATTGTCGGTTTTCACGATCTCGGGGACGCCCCATTCCAGGATCGCGCGCCGCAGCAGGGCAAGCACCGCCGCCGCCGTCGAGGTCCGCGCCACCTGGAAGAGCATGCGCCGGGAATAGACATCGATCACCCCGAGGACCGCGTGGCGCCGCCCGTCCGCCAGCACCACGTCGGTCGGGGTGGAGTCGAGTTCCCAAAGCTGGTTGACCCGGCTGATACCCGCCGAGGCGGCGCCCATCGCCGATCCGAGGCGGCTACGATGGCCGTCCGGGTCGCTGACATGGGCGTGCAGCTGGATTTCGGCCTCGCGCCAGCTCTGCAGCCAGCGCTGCACCGTGCGATAAGGCGGCGTTTCGCCGTTGTAACGGGCGCGCAACGCCCGCATGACGTGCTTGGAGCTGGCGTGCGGATTCGCCGACAGCAGCCCTTCGATCAGGCGCACCATCTCGGGGTCGCGGTCGATCCGCCCGGCGCCCTTGCGGTGCCGCCCGCGTCTGTCCGCCAGCCCGGCCGCGCCGGCCGCCTTCGCCTTCGCGCTCCAGCGCTCCAGGCTCTTTGCCGAGATCGTCGGCAGCGCGGCGCGCACCCAGTCCGGCGCGCTCAACTGACCCACGCCATAGGCCGCCACGAAGGCCGGCCGCCCGGCCCGCGCCGACAGACCGGCCTCCCGGCAAAGCCGCGCGCAGCGCTGCACCGCCCAGGCCTGCGCCTCGGCCTTGCCCCGCTGCCCGCCGCCCGTCTCCGCCGCCTCCGCCAGCAGCTCGGCCTCTCCCGGCGCCGCCTGCGCCCGCAGCGCCAGCGCCACCCGCGCCGCTTCCGGCAAGCTGGCGACGTGATACTCGTGAGTGGTGCCGCCGTTCCCCACTGTCTCGCGCTTGGTCCAGCCGTCACGCTCTGCGCGTTCAGCGACTTTTCTTCGTGTCCCCGGCAGTCCCGGCAGAGTGGCCGCCGCCAGTTCGGATGCGGACCACCAGGCCTTCATGGCCTGGACTCCGCTGTGGTGGTAGGCTGGTGGCCTTTGCAATCACTCGTGCCGGAGACTCTTGAGTGGACGCCACCGATCTCGAAACCGCCGACCTCGCGCTGAGGACGGGGAACCGGCTGGTCGATCTCGTCGTCCGCCTGCCAGGCCTCTTCAAGGGCAAGCAGCCGGAAGAGCTGAAGTCGGCGCTCCAGGCCGCCCGCGATCTGTTGGAGCAGGTGGAGACGCTGAAGGATCAGAAGCTGGTGGCGCTGCAGGAAATCAACGCTCTGAAACAGCAAGCCGTCGAGCTTGAAAAGCGCAACGTTGAACTTCAGCAGGCGGATCTGGACCTTCAGAGCGCCAACCTCAGATCCGTGGGACCCGGCGCCTTCGTCTACCTGATCGGCGAGTCGGTGGAATCGGTCGAGCAGCGCCCCTGGTATTGCGTGCCCTGCCTTGACCGCAGAAAGAAGACGATTCTCAGCCTTCAGGAGCGCCGACCAGGCGCGGACCGTTACAATTGCTCGGCCTGTGGCTACGCGATCCAGACGCCCAATGATCTTCAGGCGGCGGGGGCGACCATCGCGCCAATCCGCCGAAGCCGCCGCCGCACGGATTTCGATCAGGGCTTCTAGGAGTGTGCCGGACAGATCCGCCGTCTTCAGCTGCAGCGGGTCTTCCCCGCCGCCCATGTAGCGGGTGCGCCAAGCCTTCAGGGCTTCGGCCCCGCTGAAGGTGCCGATCCAGCGCAGCGCGTTCGCGCGATGGGCAGCGACTAGGGTGGGATCGGGATTGACCGCCACTTGCGCGGCCAAATCCGCCAGAAGTCGCTGCCGGATATCGGAGTCCACGCACGCCCTCATGAGCCGCTCTCCTCGTCGCGCGCCGTGAGGCGCGAGAGGTAGCGCTCTTGCTCCTCCAGCTGCCGCCGCTGCTCCTGCAGTCGGCCCATGCGGTAATAGACATGATCTTTCGCCAGAAGGACGCGGCAGCCGACCGTCTCGGCGAGCCGTTCGAGCAGCCAATAGGCGCCTGTCGCCTCGATCAGTGCCGGCAGATACTCCAACGGCATCCGCCACTTCTTCTTGGCCTGGGCCGTCCAGGCGTCGATTGTCGTCTTGGCGATAGGGTCTCCGGTCAGGCGCGACATGTCGGCCGCGACAGTGTGCCGGTCGCGCCCTGCGAGAGCTTCCGAGATCCAGCCGGCCAGCGCCGACCCCAAGCTGAGGTTGCGCGCGGAGCCTTCCGCCGTCGCGCTCAGGTCGACCCAACCTTCTAACGTCAGTTGCCGCTCGTCCTGGTGGCGCTTGGCCATGTCTACGCGACCTTCACGCTAAGACGTTGACCGCGTCGGGTGGTCGCACGATCCTGCGCCCCAGCGCGCGGATGCTTGGGGGTGCCGTCGCGCTGGTATCGGGACGGCCAAAGGCTCTGCGCCGACACGCCGAGAAAGGCGGCAATGGCTCGTTCGCCCGCAAGGCTCGGCCGGTTTAAGGCGACGCGGCAGGCGGACTCGTAGAGCCCGTTGTCGAGGGCCAGCCGGGTCAAGGTCGTGCCGCGCTTTCGAACGGCCGCCTTGATATCTTCCGGATGCCAGCCGCCCTTCGCCACGTCCGCCTCGCCTCCACCGCCGGCCCTGCCAGGCCGGCTTTCTTCGGGTGTCTAAAACAACGAACGTGCTAGACAATGCGAAAATCTGCGAAACAGTCAACTCATAAGTTCGGAAAACTGCATTTTTCTGACCTTATCGCGCAAAAATCAGCGAATTCGCTATGACACAGGCAATCGCGACAAACGGCGATTCCGCCGACACCTCACGAGTCGAACGCCTGCGCGAAGCGGTTAGTCGAGGCGGCGGGGCGAAGGCCGTTGCGGTGGGGACGGGAATCAACCAGCGAACTCTCTACAGCTATCTCAGAGGCGAAACAGAGATTCGGCTCGGTGATGCGGTGAGAGTCGCGGAGTTCTGCGACGTCGGCGTCGACTGGCTGGCCACGGGGCGAAACAGCGGAGCTTTGGAAGCTGCCACGGATGAACAGGCCGTGCAGATTTCTGCAAACCGCGGTTATACGGTCGTTGGCCTTGCGTCATGCGGCCTAAGGAACTGGTTTCAGGGAGATGCCATGGCGGTTGAGGCAGAGCTGCGCCTGGAAGATCCCGAGGCTTTCGCCGTCATGGCAGTTGGCGAGAGCCTGCACCCCGAAGGCGTGCGACAGGGATTCCTCTGCTTCTGCTCGCCGAATTCCAGTCGCCGGCCGGGCGATATCGTCTTTGTGGAGCGCGCAGACGGCACCGTCGCTCTCAAGCGTCTCCTGTCCGAGTCGCTTGAAATGATCGTCATCGAAGGGTGGCTCCCGCCTGAGGATGGCGAGCAGGAACTATACCGCGAGGAGATTAAGTCCTCCTACATCCGTCGCGTCGCCACCGTCGTTTATGTCAAGCGAAAGTTGTGAAATAGACATCGCCTGCCGGCTCTAGCCGAGGTAGCATTGCCAGCCTTGGTAGCTGACAGACGATGCGATGGATAGATTTCAGAAAGTGGCGATCGCTGTACTGACGCTCGCCGTCGGAACCTCCATCACCCTGAACGTGATGGACGCGGTTGAGCTGACGCCTCGCGAACGCGCAGAGGCGGCCCGGCAGCACCTGACAGACGCCTGCGCAAGCATCGTGATCGAATTCATCCGAACGCCGTCGAGCTTTGTCCTGGATCGAGGCTCGGTCAGTTTCCGCGACGCAGAAGTAACCGTTTTCTATGAGCGCCAGAACTATTTCGGAGCGATCGTCAGGTACAACTCGTCTTGCACCTTCGAGCCAGCCGAGGCTGGCCCTCTGCAGCTCACCAGGCTTCGCGTCGAGACCCGTGAAGTGGAGCCCATCTTGGTCGACGCCTGGAACGGGACGAACCGCATCAGGGGGGACTGGACCTGGCCCGAAACGCCGTGACTCAGTATCTAGCCTTTGCGCAGCTTTTTACGCCGTTACACAAGAGGTCGTAGTGGAAGCGGGTGAGCGCAACAGCATCATCATGTTCGCGCTGCTGGCCTTAGCCGGCGCGGGGTGGGCTGGCTACCAGATGTTCAAACCGACACCACAGGAGCGACTCATTAGTGCCTGCGCTGATATCGTGTCTGAGCGCATTCCCACGCCAGCCAGCTTCTCGCTTCAGAGCGGTTACGCCGATCTGCGGACGGGCGTAGTCGACATCGCTTACGATCGGCAGAACCTCATGGGAGCCGTCATTCGCGTTCCCGCCGAGTGCCGTTTTCGCCCAGCTGACGACGGCCCACTGCAGCTCGATGGCCTGCGGGTCGAGGCGCGCGAAGTGGAAGAGGTGCTCGTTGACGCCTGGAACCTAAGGAACCGCGTGAGCGGCGATTGGACCTGGCCCGAAACACCCTGATAGTGCGGCTCACCTTTGTGCGATGCACAAGTTCTAAGTAACTGTTTTTTCGGCATTGTACAGTTTTGCAAGGTGGGCCGTTGCGGCTCACCTTCGCAGTTTCGCGCCAATCGAAACGGCGGAGTTCTGCGGTTTCGCTGTCAGCGGTGACCCCACTTTAAGTGGCGCGGCGGTTGGGGCGTCTCGACGGGTCGCGAGGGGCGATTTGGCCCGCAAGGTATTGAAATCGTCCCGTTATTTCCCGCCACGTCCCGGATAGTCCCGGATCTCCCGGTGCCCCCACTTTAACTGTCACCTCACAGACAGCTCGTGTCGAGCGGGTCGTCGATGGTTTGCGCTGTCTCGGTCCAAATCAGTTCGCGCCGACACCGACTGCAACCGGATCTCGTACGCTAGGGATAGCTGTGGTGGCGAAGGTTGCAGGCACTGCCTCGCCCCGCGTTGCACGTCTCTGTCGCGCGGATGCAGGTGTCTCCACAGGCTTTTCTCCCGCGACATTTGGGATAGCCGTACTCGACCTTGGAGCACATCAGGGGCTCCCGGTAGGCGTACCTGCGGTCTCGGTCGTCGTCCTCGTCGCGGTTCTCGCTCAGTGCATAGGCCGCCGCAACAATGGCGGCCGCGCCGATGAGGCCGATCAGTACCGAGGTCCCGACCTCGGGAGTTTCCGCTGCGGCTTGCTGTGCTATGAAAAAATCCAGCTGTTCGATCGCTTGCTGATGGGACAGAGCCTTCTCGCCGACCTGTCCACGCAGCCAAACGATATGAGAAAAGACGGCGGATGCCTGCTCGTTTGGGTTGCCAGCGACGGATTTTCGCAGCGCCGCATCGACGCAGTATGAGTAACCGAAGAAACCACCTGCTTTGCTGCATGACTTGGCGTCTTGTTGAAGCGGGCCGACTTGTGCGCAAGCAGTGACGATCACGCATAGAAAAAGAAGAGCTTTCTTCATGTTTTTTCCCGACCGGCCAGAAAGGCGTACAGGAGCTTCTACGCAATTTTTGGTAGCGTTATCCCCACCTGCGATTCGATTGGAAAGAAGCGCCGGACCGGACTGTCCGGCCGGCCTGCGCTCGATGGGCCGAGGTCGTTTGGCGACGCTTGGTCACGGCCTTGAGTCCCACCGTTGGCGCTTTGCCGGATCGCAGATGAAAAAACGGCGGCTCCGTGAAAGCCGCCGTTTCCGTCACTAACCCGGAGCATGTTTCGTTTAGGTGCCGCGACTCTCGCGTCCTTTCAGCCAACGCAGGCCGGCCAGGCCACCGAGGCCTGTCAGCAGGAACCAGGCAGCCGCGGGCAGGGGAACGGCGGCGACGGCGGCCACCTCGCCCGCCTGCACGGTCAAGGCGTGTTTGGAACCGCCGCCGGCGAGCAGCGCCAGACGCCCGCGGATGTTGAAGCCGTCGGCGAAGCCGGCACTGGCGAAGATCGCGGTCTCCGAGAGGTTCTTGTTCGCCGCATCGCCCACCCGGAAGTTCACGCTCTGGCCGTCGAACTCGGTGATCTGGATCTGGGCCTGGCGTTTGGCGAAGATACTGACGGCGTTGCCGGTGAGCAGGGAGCCGGAGTAGGTCAGCAGCGGATCGCTCGAGCGCGCGGTCTCCGGGTCCCACAGCCAGAGTTGGGCGGATCCGGCGCTGTAGACATATTCAAAAGCCCAGACGTCGAGGTGCTTGCCCCAACCGAATTGCGCCTGACGGAAGCCGCCGCGCGTGCTGGTCTGCGTCCCGAGCCCGAGTTCCCAGTCGCCACGAGTCTTCTGGCGTCCGCCGCGCAGCTCCAACCCATGCACGCCTGGGGCGCCCGGCCTGCTGAAGGAGTCAAAGGACCCGCCGGTCGTCGTACCGGTCACGTCCATAACCGCGGCGGCGGCCGTTTGTGTCGTCAGTAATGCGGCGCTTAGTGCGCCGGCCAAGGCCATAAATCTGAGTACTTGCACGGGAGTGCCTCTAAGAAAATTTATCTTCCGGCAAGCTATTTGGTGATGTTAACGAAGATACACAACATTTCTGCTGAATAATTTTGTAAACATCGTGTAATTCACATGTATAATTTATTAGTTAATATTTATTAATGATAAAAACTTAGATGAATACTGAAATTCTATAAAGCAACCCGAGAATCGAGAGCCTTCTCATCGAAGGCCGAGCGTTGCACGATGCACTTCTTGTGCGATTCGAAGACCGCTGTCCTCCCGTCAATGGCTGAGCTACCGCCTTACATTTGGCTTGGCAGGATTGTCTCGCCGGGTCTCCCGTAGTATCTCCGGACATTGGATTTGAGAGTTGCGTGTTAGCAGAGCCATTTCTCCGCTCGTACGCGGTTCCCACGCGAACAGATTCAAAAAAACACCAACTGTTCGTCACTTTTAGACATATAGCACGTCTAAATCGTACTGGTTTTTCTTTCTTCTCGCGTGAAGTAGTCGCGAAAAGAGGAGCTACTGTTACACTGGAGCGTCGCTTGACTAGGTTGAAGGGCTCGATCGGCGAGCCTGCAAGCTCGTAATCCGCCTTAGGCGTGCGTGCGATGCGGAAAGAAAGATCCTTCGGATGTCGCAAACGACGGACCAGATCGAAGCCGTTGTTCGATCCGATCGACTGCTGCGCCTCTATGCGTACTGGAAGGGCAAATGCTCGAAGCGCGGCTTCCCCTCGCGGCAGTCGATCGACGTACTCGAACTCGGATTCGTCCTCGGCAATATGCATCTCTTCGACGTTGAGCGCGATCCGCTGGACTTTCGCTTTCGCGTTCACGCCGGCAAGGGAGTGGATTATGTCGGACGTGATATGACCGGCCGCCGGGTTTCGGACTACGAAGACGAGGATTATGGACGTGTCGTGCACGACTTCTATGCCAGCGTCATTTCTCATGAACAGCCGCGGGCGATCACAGAACAGGGATTGATGACGGAGACGCGATTGCTGAAATGGGAAGGTATGGCATTGCCGCTGTCCGACGACGATCGCACGATTACGGGTCTACTGGTCGGTTTTGAGATTCTCTAAATTCGAACTCAATCACTCTGGTTATAGTAAGGCCTGCACCGAGAGAAGCAGATTTAGCGCCGCGCCGAACCCGAGCACGGCAAAGGTCAAGAACATACCGATCACGCGCAGACGGTAGGGTTCGGGGTCGCGACTGACGCCGCTTGCATGGATGAGACGCCCGGCCAGTAGAGCCAGACCGAGCCCATGCAGAGGCCAAACCGGTAGGCCTTGCAGCTCTGCCAATGCGATCAGCAATAGACAGAAGGGAACGTACTCTGCGAAGTTCCCCTGTACCCTCAGGCAGCGCAGCAGCGTCTCGTCGCCGCCGTCACCGAGCGGAACGCGACTTCGTCTCCGTAGACGGATGACCCTGAGACTCAAAAAAATGAGCTGCAGACCTAGAAGGCTTGCATAGAAAGGCGTGACGGTCAGGGACATGATGCTTCGTTCTCCATTGCATAGACTTTACGTGCAGTAGAGACGGAAGGATCAGTGCCGGGCGCTCCGTCGGCGAAGAGGGGCCTTTCCGGCGAGGTCGAGCAGCGCCTGAGCGCAGATCGCCCGATCGGGCAGCCCGGTGCGTTTGCAGGCGGCCTCGGCCTCCAGCAGGCGCGCGAGGGCGCGGCCGAGCCAGGCCGGTGGCCAGCCACGCGCTTGGGCGACGAAGGCTTCTTTCACCTTCCAAAAGACGGGAGGGCGTAGTTGTTTCAGCGCGCTTTCGGGATCGCGCCCCGCGGCAAGCGCAGCCGAGACGAGATGAAGCTGTTGGAAGTGCCGTGCGACGCCACGTAGAACGGCGACCGGAGACTGGCCTTCCGCGAAGCTGCGCGTCAGAGCCCGGTCCAGTGCCGCCGGTTGGCCGCCGGCGACGGCATAGGCGATGTCCTGCAGAGAAAGCGCGGCCGTATCATTGACCACGGCTGAGGCTTCGGCCAGATCGACTGTGCGCCGCGCCGGCCCAGACCCGCTCGCCTCTTCGCGCGTCCGTCCGTCTTCGGGTCCACTCATATAGGTGACGAGCTTCTCCAACTCGCTGCGCGAGATCAGGCGATCGCCACCCAAGTTCGCCGTGAGATAGGCCTTGGCATCGGCAGTGACGGACAGGTTTGCAGCCGCCAGAACCTGGTCGATCAGCTTCGGCAGTCCGGCGCCTTCATCGCGGTAGCAGGCGACTGCTGCGCCGCAGGTGCTGGCCTCGACGACGCGCACCAGCCGAGACGCCTTGGCGGAGCCGAGATCGCCGGTTTCGATGACAACCAGCGCGTCGCCCGGCGGGTCGGCCAGGAAGGTTTCGATCTGTTTGGCGTCCTCGTTGCCGATATCGCGCAAGCATACCACCCGGCGGCCCCCGGTCAGGGCCATGGCCGCCGCCTCGTCGTTGAGGATCGCGGGATCGCCGCGCAGCTGCTTGGCGGCGATCTCGGCCATGCGGAAGGGATCGTTGGGATCTTCCAGCACCGCACGTGTTGCGGCTTGGGCTCGTTCGCGCACCATGCCCTGGTCCGGTCCGTACAGCAGCAGCAGCCTCAAGGCCGGATCCGGCTTGGCGCAGAAGGCATCGGCCCGGGCAGGCTGGACCTTCATGGCCGCTGGCTACTCGCCGATGTAGAGCTTGCGCGCAAGCGTACCGTCGGCCCGAGCTTCGATGAACCAAGAAGCCAGGCGCGTTCGTATCTGGCGGGCGACTTCCTCGGCCCCGCGGGCGCGGGCATCCAATTCCGCGCGATGGGTGGCGTACTCGGTCTCGACGATATCGTAGGCCGAGATGGCGGTGGCGTTGCCGCTCGCCAACTGCGTGCCGTTGGCCGTCAGCGAAAGCGTATACCTGGCCCTCAGCCTCAGCTGCGCACGGGTTGCCGTTGCATCCGTGGCCAGCAGACGCTCACCGATGCTTTCCTCGATTGTGGTGGTCAGGGTGTAGGCCGGATTGCTCGGTTGACCGCTCGGGGTGAGTTCGTTGCGCAGTGCGTTGTGCACCTGCTGTCCCACCCGATTTGGGATCGGCTGGATCCGGATCGCCCTCAGATCCTCCTCGCTTTGGTAAGACTCCGAGGGCCCGACGGGATTGAAAGACCCATAGAGCGGCTGCACGCGGCAGCCCGTCAGCACGACAGGGGCTGCCAGCAGAGCGAATAGAAGCAGATGGCGGCGTGAGACAGTCACGGCTTAGATCACCAGGTTGACGATTCGGTTGGGCACAACGATCACCTTGCGGAGGGCGTGCCCTTGCAGGGCCCGCTGTACGGCGGGATCGGCCAAAGCGGCCTCTTCGGCGGCCTGCTTGTCGGCATCGCGCGGCAGTTCGATTGTCGCACGCTTCTTGCCGTTGACCTGAACGGCCAGAACCACCGACTCCTCGATCAGCAGGTCGCGCTCGGCGTCGGGCCAGACGGCGTCTGCCAGCAGGCCGGTGTGGCCCAGGCGCTGCCAGAGCTCCTCGGTCAGGTGCGGCATCATCGGTCCGGTCAGGCGCACCAGCATCTCCAGGGCCTCGCGCAGGACCCAGAGTCCCGCGGCGTCTCGCGCGTCGTAGCCCGAGAGTCCGTTGGTCAGTTCATAAAGGCGTGCCACTGCCTTGTTGAAGTGGAAGGCCTCGATGTCGTGGGTGACTCCGGCGACGGCCTTGTGCACCTGCCGGCGCAGGTCGAGAGCCGGTCCCTCGATGACTGCCGGTCGGGGCGTTCCCTGGGGCGGCAGATTGTCGAGCGCGCTCTCGACCAGTCGCCACAGGCGATTGACGAAGCGCCAGGCGCCTTCGATACCGGCGTCGGTCCACTCCATCTCGCGCTCGGGCGGCGAGTCGGAGAGCATGAACCAGCGTGCCGTGTCAGCGCCGTAGGTCTCGATGATGGTTGCCGGGTCGACCGTGTTGCGCTTCGACTTGGACATCTTTTCGACGCGGCCCTGGGTCACGGCGCGGCCGTCGCCCGTCTTGAGGCCGCCGGTCTCGGCCTGAGCCACTTCGCTGGGCTCGATCCACGCGCCGTCTTCGGCCCGATAGGTGGCGTGGGTGATCATCCCTTGGGTAAAGAGGCCGGCGAAGGGTTCGGCCGCCTCGACCGTCCCGAAGCGCTGCAGGGCGCGCGTGAAGAAACGCGCGTAGAGCAGATGCAGAACGGCGTGCTCGACGCCGCCGATGTACTGATCGACGGGTAGCCAATAGTTGGAGGCTGCCGAATCGAGCGGCTGCTCGGCGCGCGGCGAACAGAAGCGCGCGAAATACCAGGAGCTGTCGACGAAGGTATCCATTGTGTCGGTGTCGCGCTCGGCCGCGGCGCCGCAGCGCGGGCAGTCGACCTGTTTCCAGGTGGGATGATGCGCAAGGGGGTTGCCCGGCGTATCGAAGCCGACATCCTCCGGCAGGGTCACCGGCAGCTGTTCGTCCGGCACCGGGACCGGGCCGCAAGCGGCGCAGTGGATCACCGGAATCGGGCAGCCCCAGTAGCGCTGCCGGGACACGCCCCAATCGCGCAGACGGAACTGTACCGTGCCCCGGCCCGCGGTCAGTTCCGCAAGCCGCTCGACGACACGGCGCTTGGCGTCCGGCACGCTCAGCCCGTTCAGAAACTCGGAATTGTAGATGCTGCCGTCGCCGACGTAGGCCTCGTCGCCGATCGCGAAGGCCGCCGGGTCGGCGTCGGGCGGCAGAACCACCGGCGTGACCGAGAGGTCGTACTTGCGCGCAAAGTCCAAATCTCTCTGGTCGTGTGCCGGACAGCCGAAGATCGAGCCGGTCCCGTAATCCATCAGCACGAAGTTGGCGACGTAGACCGGTAAGCGGCGGTCGGCGTTCAGCGGATGGCGCGCCGTGAGCGGAGTCTTGTAGCCGCGTTTCTCGGCTGTCTCGATCGCCTCCTCGCTGGTGCCCAGGCGGTCGCATTCGGCGACGAAGGCGCGCAGGTCGGGATCCGTCGCCGCCAGTGCCGCGGTCAGGGGATGGTGGGGCGAGAGGGCGCAGAAGCTGGCACCGAACAACGTATCGGGGCGGGTGGTGAAGACTTCCAGCGGGCCGTGAGTCTCTGCGGCCGGAGCGCCTTCCAGCGGAAAGAAGACCCGCGCGCCTTCGGAACGGCCGATCCAGTTGGCCTGCATCAGGCGCACCTTCTCCGGCCAGCGCTCCATGCGCTGCAGCTCGTCCAGCAGTTCCTCGGCGAAGGCAGTGATCTTGAAGAACCAGCCGGGCAGGTTCCGCCGCTCGACCGGAGCGCCGGAGCGCCAGCCCTTGCCGTCGATCACCTGCTCGTTGGCCAGCACCGTGTGATCGACCGGGTCCCAGTTGACCCAGGTCTCCTTCCGGTAGACCAGGTCGTGGGCCATGAACTCCAGGAAAAGCCGTTGTTGTTGGGCGTAGTACTCGGGATCGCAGGTTGCGAATTCGCGCGACCAGTCGAGCGACAGGCCCATGGATTTGAGCTGATCGCGCATGGCCGCGATGTTGTCGTAGGTCCACTTTGCCGGATGGATCTTGCGCTCCATTGCGGCATTCTCGGCCGGCAGGCCGAAGGCATCCCAGCCCATGGGATGCAGGACGTTAAAACCGCGCGCGCGTTTGTAGCGGGCGATCACGTCGCCGATCGTATAGTTGCGCACATGCCCCATGTGGATGCGCCCCGACGGGTAGGGGAACATTTCCAGCACATAGTACTTCTCGCGGCCCGGCGCCTCCTCGGCCCGAAAACAGTCGGCGTTGGACCAAGCCGACTGCCATTTGACCTCGATCTCTTTCGCGTTGTAGCGGCTCATCTGTGCGTGCGGTCGCTCCGGCATCGGTCAGGTCCACGCCATTCCCTGGGCGTCGGTCCCGATGGGTGTCGTTCTAGGGCGGCGTCAGTTCAAGACAGCGTCAGTTCAGGGCGGCGATGCGCAGTTCTCTTGCGCGGGTCAGGATGGCGTTCTCCAGGTCGATGCCCGTGGTATCGCCGACCTGCGCGTCCTTCCAGGTGACACCGCCCTCGCCGCCGCCGTTGATCTGCCGGAACACACGGGCACGCACGCCGTCGGCACGCAGATCCCGGCCCAGAATGAAGACGTTCACCTTGAAGCGCTCCTCGGGGCTTTCCGGCGGGGAGTACCAGTCCGTGATGATCACACCACCGAAGGGATCGGCCGAGGACAGCGGCATGAATGACACCGTGTCGAGCGAAGCGCGCCAGAGGAAGGCATTGACGCCGATACCCGTACCTCCCGCGACTCCTTCCGGAGTGTCGTTACTTCCGAAGATATCGAGGCCGCTGGGACCGAAGACGCCGCCTTCGCTGCTTACATCGTAAGCATTGTCGCCAGTCTCTCGCCGGTCGTCGTCGGGGTAGACGGTCCGGGTGCCGCCGTTTCCGCCGCAGGCGGCGAGGCTCAAGCTGAGCAAGACCGCTAGGACCGCTGCACCGCGCCAACCTCGGCGGCCATTTGAAATCATGACTGCACTCATCGTTCGATGGATCTCGACTGTTGTGTTCGACTGGTCCTGGCGGTGTTGCGAGGTCCCCGACTCGACCTGCGCACACCGGCCCGACCACGTCCAACGTAACGTCCGCAGGCGTCCGAATCCAGCGGTTCGGCGCCTTAGTTTGAGCCGATCCACTCCAGCCTCTGCTCCAGAGCCTCGATCCGAATGGCTGCTTGGCGCGTGAAGGGGCTGAGCGCGACGGTGTGATAGCGCAATCCTCGCCGTTCGACCAATTCCTGGAAGGCTTTGTATTCATGAGCCCGCCAGCCGGGATAGGCGAAGTACTCGTCGAACACCAGGACGGTCCCGACGGTCAGCCGCTGCGACAGAGCGTCGAGCACATCGACTGTCGAGCTATAGATGTCGCAGTCGATGTTGGCGAAAGCCAAGGGTTCGGAGGTGGTCTCCATGAAGGATTGCAAGGTTTCCGCGAACCAACCGATGTGCAGATGCACGCCTGCCGGCATTTCGGGGAGGCGTCCCCTGGTCGAGTAAGCCCCGGCCCCCTCGTCCGGAAGCCAGGCCTCCGGCAGGCCTTCGAAAGAGTCGAAGCCATGCCAGTCTCCGAAGCTCGCCGCTGGCCGCGTTTCGGCCAGCAGGCGCAGGGAACGGCCGGTGAAGACTCCGAATTCGCATTGCAGGCCGTGCTGCGGCGCTTGTGCGAGTGCGAAGCGCAGCAGGCTGGGTTTGAAGCCGAAGATCGCCGGTGCGGCGTCTTCTCGCTTCTCCGTTTCCAGATAGTGGCTCACGGCCTCGCGAAGGGCGGTCTGCGCGGGATCCAGTCGCTCAGCCCGCCGCCAGGCCTCTGTCGCGGCTGATTGGCCTGTCAGCTGGAGGAGCGCGGCATGGTAGGCGGCGGCCAGGCCCATCTGTGGATTCGCGCGCTCGGCCGCCGCGAAGCGCGCAGCGGCCTCCGTTCGATCGCCGCGGTCGACCGCGCAGAGTCCGAGATGCCAGAGCGGCCCCGCTAACTCGGGCAGTCTGGCAAGCGCGGCTTCCGCGGCTGCAGCGGAGGCATCGATCCGCCCGAGGTCTGCCAGACACGTGGCGCGATTGTGCAGAGCGAAGGCGCCTTTTGGTCCGGGCAGGGACGCGGCCACCTCCAGAGGGATCAGGGCTTCGTCGGGCAAGCCAGCGGCCAGCAGTGCGGCGCCGAAGGCCAGCGACAGCTCGGGGTCCCTCGGCTTGACGGCCGAGAGGGGCGTCAGCAGATCGACAGCCTCGGCCGCGCGTTTGGCCTCGACCAGCAACTCGGCCAGCAGCAGTGCCGGTTCGTCGGCCTTCGGTGCGGCCTTCCATGCGGCCTGCGCCGCCGCGAGAGCGGCTTCCGCTCTACCGAGTCGACGTAGAAGCTGCGCTCTGTCGTACTGCAGCGGGCTATCGGTCGGCCGTGCGGCGCAGGCCGCCTCCAGCGCGCGAAGGGCCGGCTCCGCCTGTCCGGCGGCGAAGCGTGACTGGGCCAGAGCCCGCAGAAGGCCAGGGTCGTCGGGCCGTTGACGCAGGGCGGCCTCCAGATGCCCACAGGCCTTCGCCCACTGCCGCCCGCTCATTGCTTGGCGGGCCGCTGAGACATGCGCATCTAAGCTGTTGGGGTCGGGCATGGCACAAGGAAAGCGATGGCTGCGCAGTTGACAGGTTACCGCGTCGGCGGATTGATGGCCCCAACCTAAGCGCTGACTCCGCAGCCTTGACAGACTTATCCTTCAAAGGACCGATCGATGCAGCTCGCCAATGCCGACGGCCCGGTGGTGCTAGCCTTTCCGACACCTATCTACCGCCATCGCTGGCCTGAGAGCGCGGCCCTGAATGACGCCCTGAGAGCCTTGATTCTGGCGCGTAGGGCGACGGCGTCCTCGACAGTGCGGAGCAATATAGGCGGTTGGCAGTCGAGCCACGACTTGATGTCCTGGGGCGATCCGTCTCTCGCGACACTCGGCCAGTACATCAACGAAGCTTTCGGGGCCGCCATGGAAGCTGAGATCGGGACCCGGGCCTTCACTTGTAAGTTGGCCGTTACGGCCTGGGCCAACGTGAATGGCGATGGCGACTACAATCGACACCACACCCACGCCAGCAACCACTGGTCCGGCGTCTACTACGTCGACTTGGGAGGGCCGGACCCGGATATCGTTCCCAACGGCGCTATCGAATTTCAGGATCCCCGGCCGGCGGTCGGCGTTTACGATCTGCCCGGTGTCCAGAGCGTCGCCACTTGGACAATTCAACCCGAAGCCGGGGAGATGCTGCTCTTTCCCTCCTGGTTGCGCCACGGCGTGCTGCCCTTCCGCGGTAGCGGCGAGCGCATCTCCGTCGCTTTCAACCTGCGTGTCGGCGATTTGAAGCGCTAGAGGCATCGCCACCTGCAGACCTCTGAGACGCTCTGCTGTCTGGTTTCGAAGCGGAAGACCGCCGCTGCGGCGCCTTCGCGCTTTTCTGTTTCTTGGCGGTTACCAGCAGTTTTGCGGCGGTTTAGCGTGGCGGCTGCGGGCGTTGGCCGCCGGCCGGCTGCGCGTCGGCGCCGAAGAGGAAGGCCAAAAGAACGTAGCGTTGACCTCGCGTGATCGGCAGCACCTCGTGCAGTAGCGAGCAGGAGAAGACGACGGCGTCGCCTGTGGCGGGGCTGAAACGGTCACGGCTGTATTCCGGAAAGCGAAGTTCCCCGCCGTCGTATTCGCCGGTATTGAGATTTAAGGTAACGGCGAAACGCCGGTGCGCACCGGCCATCGTGTCGTTGTCTCTGTGCGGCTTGAAGACCCCGCCTGTTTCGGCATCGTAGCGGCCGATTTTGAATTTTTCGAAGCCGGCCACGTGATAGAAAGTAGCCTTGTTAATTTCCGGAAGCATGCGCCGCTCGAACCGTATCTTGAGCGTCCCGATGAGCTTGCGGTCCTCGAGGAAGTGATCGCGGCGTGATTTGACTTCGCTGTCGGCGGGTTCGCTGTGGCTGGCCGAGCGGTCACGAAGAACTCCCGAGGCCACATTCTCCGCACGATGCAGTTCGATGAGCTGCTGACAGAGATCCGGATCGAGGACCCGAGGTACGTAGATCACCGGCGGCATGCTGCGCTGCACGAGCAATTCGCCCTCGGTTGCAACGTCTCTTGTCTGGCCTACGATAAAGTCGACCGGGTCTTCGAAACTGCCCGTTGCGACGGTCGCGATCCGCCTGTTTGCGTTGCAGACGACAACGGTGGTGTTCGATGGGCTGAAGGCATCCTTGCTGCGTTGCCACTGTTGCCCGAAACCACGAAGAATCAGACCGTCGGGATCGGAGAGTACGAGAAAGGGCCAGTTCGCGATTGTGGCGGCCTGAGCGTTGCTCGCTACATCGGCGGCGGTGATCGCGAAAAAATGGGCGGCAGCATCGACTTCGTTCCAGTGCTTGGCGATGTCGTTGAGCAGTTTGGCTGTTTTCGGGTGTTTAGGATCGGCGACGAGGAGTAGGACAATCGGCTTACCCCGAGCATGGAGGGAAAGCACTGAAAGGCGAGAGGTTTGATCGCGCAGCTTGAAGTCGGGAAAGAGATCGCCTTCCCGCAGTGGTGAAATAACTTGCGTCATATTTTTCGGAACTCCCCAGATCCCGCCATTCCTGACTGGTTTTTGTCTTAAGTAGCAGCCTGAGGCGACGGCCGTAAATTCCAAATGATACGATATAATTCACATATTAAGTAATATACTAATGATTAAGTTGTTCGTGTTTTTTGAAGCACGCTAGGACAATATCGACACAGCCAGGGGCAAGTCTTTATTGCATGGCGACTCAACAAAGCTAGAGTGCCGGCCAGCACCAGGGGCGATTCGTGTCGTTCCTTTTGTGCGATGAGTTCACCCGGGGGGCTTGAGAGAAGGCGAACTGGCCTTGATGAGGTTGGTGGCGGTCTCGACAGAGGGAAGCCGGGTGGGGATGTCAACGGCATCTGAGCTTTGATGGAGGAGCAACGGATGAAAAAGGTCCTTATGGGCACCACGGCGATCGGCGCTGTTGCGCTGATGGCTGGCCCGGCGGCCGCTCAGGATGGGAAGATCTCCCTGGGCGTCGGCGGTTACTACGAGAACTTCTTCACCTTCGTGGAGCAGGACTTCGACGGTCCCGGCGACAACGACTACAACCAGTTCAACGTCCGCCAGGAAGGTGAGATTCACTTCAAGGGCGAGACGACCCTGGACAACGGTCTGACGGTCGGTTTCCAGGCGCAGCTCGAGGCGGTCACCCAGGGCGACCAGATCGACGAGACCTACCTCTACTTCGAGGGCAGCTGGGGTCGTCTGGTCATGGGTTCGGAGAACTCCGCACCCTACCTGATGCAGTACACGGCACCCTCCGCCGGTCTGGGCCTCAACTCGCCCAACATCGCACCGTTCAATGACATCTCGGATGCCGGTACTTCGACCCTGCTGAACCAGGTGTCGGACGCCAATAAGATCACCTACTTCACGCCGCGTTTCGCCGGCTTCCAGCTGGGTGCGTCTTATACGCCGAACATCGATGCGACCGGCGGTGATCGCCAGTCTTCCGATCTGAACACCGACGAAGATCCGGGCGACTACAACAACTTCTTCGGGGCCGGCGCCAACTTCGTCGAGTCCTTCAATGGTGTCGATGTCGCCATCGCCGGTGGCCTCGAGTACGGCATGGAAGAAGAAGACGCCTTGGTGGGCAACCCGGAAACCGACGACTTCCTGGCCTTCTCGGGCGGTGTGAACGTCGGCTTTGCCGGTTTCACGGTCGGCGGTTCGGTGCTGCACAGCAACGGCGGTCTGGACGACGACGGCGACGTTCTGGTCTGGGACGTGGGCGCGACCTACGGCCAGGGCCCCTGGGAAGTCGGTGTCACCTACCTGAACGGTGAGACCGAGACCGTCGGCGGCGACGATCAGCTCCACCGTGTCGAAATCGGTGGCAACTACCGTCTGAGCCCGGGCGTCAAGGTCATCGGTGCCCTGCAGTACACCGATGAGGAAGACGAGTCGGCGAATCGCGATGAGGATGCCTGGGGCGTCATCATCGGTACCCGTCTGGACTTCTAAGTCCGGCACGGCCGACAGGTTGCGCGCCCGACAGGCTCGGGATGCACAGCCAAGTTAAGAGAGGGGCGGGTCCAGCGGACCCGCCCCTTCCTTTTTGGCTTCACCGTTGCTGTTCGTTTGGAAGCGGAGAGGCAATCGGCTCGTCAATGGGCAGCGTAGGGACCTGAAGCTTTCAGGAACGTACGTTTTGGCGTGATTCTGGAACCGGTCGCCGTTGGGCGCGCGTGCCGACTCCCTAAATGCCGCGAAGCAGGCGCGATCTTTCGACCGAGCGAGACAGTCTCTCCAGAAGGTCGCAGAGTGTCGCGAGTTCCGGGTCGCTCAGTCCGAGGACTTCCGGTTGCTCGACGCCCTCGAAGACAGGCTTGAGGCGGTCACGAAGATCGCGGCCCTTGTCGGTCAGAAAAACCACACGGCGGCGCTGGTCGTCGGGGTCTCGGTCGCGAACCACCCACTCGCGGCGCTCCATTTGGGCCAGAACACCGACCGCGGTCGGCTCGACGGTGCCCACGCGCCGTGACAGCTCCCGCTGAGAGATACCGTCTTCCTGCCAGAGCGCGCAGAGAAAATACCAAAGCCCGATGGGCACGTTCTCGTCGGCCAGACGATCCTGCAGAGCTTTCATATAGAGCCGGTAGGCTTCGCGAAGTCGAGAGCCGACGCCCTCGAACTGCAGCGCGGCTAAAGGCTCAGCATCGGAGGAAGTATCGGCGACGTCGTGAAGAGTTTGTGAGATAGGTGTCATGGTCATGAGACGATACGATCATATAATTATGTAAAGAAGCTATCGATGTGATCGAGTTTATGCAATCGATGTTTTCGAGCTGTTTTGTAGTACAAATCATTCAGCCATGAAGCGCTTTGACAAAGGGCGAAACACCAGAGATCGGCGTTCTCTGTGCCGTTCTGGTCCCGCGTCGCTCCTGCAGGCCAGATATCCCTGCGGATCAGAAGGCACATGGCAACCATTATCCTTCTCGAGTCAGATCTAAATTAAATTAACAATAACAATTTCTTAGCATCCGAATCTGGCGATTGCTCTGAGCGATGGTCAGCAAGATCAAGCTATCGCCTGGGATTATCGGCCTGTGTTCTATCTGCAACAGGTTGGCAGAAATGCCTTAAGGCGAGAATCCTTTGGTTTGTGACTAAAGTGATTCTGCGTAGAGTGCGGCCATCGGTTCACTACCGAATGAAGAGTCACCCGGGGGGCTCGAGAGGACGTTAGCTGGCCTTGATGAGGTTGGTGACGGTCTCGACAGAGGGAAGCCGGGTGGGGATGTCAACGGCATCTGAGCTTTGATGGAGGAGCAACGGATGAAAAAGGTCCTTATGGGCACCACGGCGATCGGCGCTGTTGCGCTGATGGCTGGCCCGGCGGCCGCTCAGGATGGGAAGATCTCCCTGGGCGTCGGCGGTTACTACGAGAACTTCTTCACCTTCGTGGAGCAGGACTTCGACGGTCCCGGCGACAACGACTACAACCAGTTCAACGTCCGCCAGGAAGGTGAGATTCACTTCACCGGCGAGACGACTCTGGACAATGGTCTGACGGTCGGTTTCCAGGCGCAGCTCGAGGCGATTACCCAGGGCGACCAGATCGACGAGACCTTCCTCTACTTCGAGGGCAGCTGGGGTCGTCTGGTCATGGGTTCGGAGAACTCCGCACCCTACCTGATGCAGTACACGGCACCCTCCGCCGGTCTGGGTCTGAACGATCCGAATATCGCGCCGTTCCAGCAGAACTCGGATGCCGGGACCTCGACCCTGCTGAACCAGGTGTCGGACTCGAACAAGATCACCTACTTCACGCCGCGTTTCGCCGGCTTCCAGCTGGGTGCGTCTTATACGCCGAACATCGACGCTACCGGTGGTGACCGTCAGTCTTCCGGTCTGAACACCGACGAAGATCCGGGCGACTACAACAACTTCTTCGGTGGCGGCGCCAACTTCGTCGAGTCCTTCAACGGCTTCGATGTGGCTGTGGCCGGTGGCATCGAGTACGGCATGGAAGAAGAAGACGCCCTGGTGGGCAACCCGGAAACCGACGACTTCCTGGCCTTCTCGGGCGGTGTGAACGTCGGCTTTGCCGGTTTCACGGTCGGCGGTTCGGTGCTGCACAGCAACGGCGGTCTGGACGACGACGGCGATACTCTGGTCTGGGACGTGGGCGCGACCTACGGCCAGGGCCCCTGGGAAGTCGGTGTCACCTACCTGAACGGTGAGACCGAGACCGTCGGCGGCGACGACCAGCTCCACCGTGTCGAGCTTGGTGCCAACTACCGCCTGAGCCCGGGCGTGCGCGTCATCGGTGCCTTGCAGTACTCCGACGATGAAGATTCATCGGAGGATCGCGAGGAGGACGCCTGGGGTGTCATCATCGGTACCCGTCTGGACTTCTAGGTCCGGCACGGCCGACAGGCCGCGCGCCCGACAGGCTCGGGACGCACAGCCAAGTCAAAGAAGGGCGGGTCCAGCGGACCCGCCCTTTCCTTTTTGGTCGCATAGCGCCCCAGCCAATGCGCCCTTCGCTTGGCGGTCCTTACCGCGCATGCTAGTCAGCCGGGGTCCGGGCGTGGCATCGGGCATTCCCTGTCTTGCTTTCTCGGAGCTTCTTTTCAGTCTGATGGGCGCGATCATCTGGCTTGCCTCCTTTCCCAAATCCGGCAACACCTGGATGCGGGCTTTCCTGCATAACCTGCTGCGCGATCCGGACAAGCCGGTGCCGCTCAACGAGCTGAACAAATTCACGCTCGGCGACAGCCAGTATGCCTGGTACCGGCAGTTTACCGAGAAGCCGGCGACGGATCTGACGCTGGAGGATCTGGCCGCGCTGCGGCCCAAGGTTCATCGCGCCATGATGGGCGCGCATCCCGACTCGGTTTTCGTCAAGACTCACGGATATCTCGGGGCCAGCAAGGGCGCCGCCATACACACGATGGAGTGCACTGCCGGCGGTATCTATGTCGTCCGCAATCCGCTCGACGTGACTCTCTCCTATGCCGACCACTTCGGCCTCGGCCTCGACGAAGCCATCGAGGCCATGGCTGTCGAAGGCGGCTTGAGCCAAGCGACCGACGGTCAAGTCATCGAGTTTCTGAACTCCTGGTCGACCAACGTGAAGTCCTGGACGCAGGTGCCCAATCCGCGTCTTCACGTGGTGCGCTACGAAGACATGCTGGATAAGCCACTTAAGACTTTCGCCGGCGTTGCCCGTTTCCTCGGCCTCAATCCGCCACGCCGGCGCATCGAGAAAGCCGTCAAGTTCTCCTCCTTCCGCACTCTCAAGAAGCAGGAGGAAGAGCAAGGGTTCCAGGAACGCAGCCAACACTCCAAGGCTTTCTTCCGCGCGGGAAAGCGCGATCAGTGGAAGACGCTGCTGAGCGAGTCCCAGGTCGCCCGAATCGTCGAGCTTCAGGGCGAACAGATGGCCCGCTTCGGGTATCTTCCGAAAGGTTTCTGACGGCAGGCTTGCCGGGTGAACGGCGGCCGTCCCCGTCAGGCCGTCAGTTCAGATCGGCGATGGGAAGAAACCGCTCTTTCCGAGCATCTTCGCTCAGGCCGCCCGTTTCCCGAATACCGGTTAAGGCCCCCGCATAGCTCGTGATCCCGATCAGGCCGTCGGCCTTCTCCGGTGTTGCCACTTTTCCGCCGGCTCCCACCGCCCGACCCAGCGGCAGCACCAACCTTAAGCCCGCCACGCGGGCGCCGGAGCGGAAGACGATTTCTCCGCCGACAGTCATGACGCTCGGGCCAGACAGCACTTTGTCATAGCGCTCCCTCACTTTGGGACAGATGTCGGGGGGAATCACGTCTTCCAGCAGGCTGCCGCGGTCCCAGTTTCCGATCGCGCGTTTCGCTTCTTCGCCGACCAGGCGCAAGCGCAGTCTGCCTGTGTCGTCGAAGGCCCAGAGCCACACCCATGGCAGGGCTGGCACCATATCCAAAGGATCGACGTCGCGAAGCGACGGCAAAGCCCTCGCGTCACCGCTGAGCGTGCGAGCACGCGCACGCCAGGTCAGCCAAGCCTCCGCGAGGAGGCGAATGTGCGGATGCCGATCGCCCCCGTCGCCCAACCAGTCGAACAGATCGAAGCCGCATCCTTCCGGCGTTGCGTTGTCGGCTTCACCTCGCCGGTCAGGCGTTTCGGCTTTCATGTTTTTCCCGTCCGCCGTTTAGCGCATCCCCTGCATCGCAACTTTTCCATAGCGGAATGGGAGTCGCAGACCAAGCCTCCCGTACTCGACCGAACTAATGGGTCGAGACGGTCATCGCCTGTCGCCCTGCGGCGACCTGCCATCGATTTTCCGACCTGGATCGGCGCCGGCCGATCCGTCAGATTCCTGGCGGTTCCGAAAGCACGCCATCCGGTCTAGCGTCGCTGCGGCGCGCAGCGATCAATCGCAAGGATCAGGCTCCATGTCCCGCCGCAGACCCCGTCGCACGCGCATCCAGGTTTTTCTGACCGTTGCCTTTGCCTGCATCGCGCTGATCGGCTGGCTGGCCTGGAAAGGCTATCTGGGCGAAACCGGACCCGCCGATCCTTGCATCGGATTGGACGGACAGGAACGGGAGGACTGTCTGCGGCGGCGATGACGGCTACGCGACGGCCTGTGGTTCGAGCAAGGCTCTAACCCGCTCGATCTGGTCGGCCGTCGG
Source organism: Algihabitans albus (assembly GCF_003572205.1). Classification (NCBI taxonomy): domain Bacteria; kingdom Pseudomonadati; phylum Pseudomonadota; class Alphaproteobacteria; order Rhodospirillales; family Rhodovibrionaceae; genus Algihabitans; species Algihabitans albus. The sequence continues at coordinate 24,175 of NZ_QXNY01000004.1, read as the reverse complement.
TTCCGGGGTTTCGAAAAGCTGGTAGGACCGGCCGAGCGCGCGCCATTTCGCTTCGCCCATCTTGTGGAACGGCAGAACCTCGATGCGGTCGACGTTGGGCAGGCTCCGGGCGAAGGTGGCGAGACCCCGAACGTTCTCGTCGGAATCGGTCAGCCCCGGAACCAGGACGAAGCGCAACCAGAGTGGCGTGCCGCGCTTTGCAAGGCGGCGCGCAAAGTCGAGGGTCGGTTGCAGCGCGACGCCGGTGACGTCCCGGTAGGTCTCGGGATCCCAGGACTTGATGTCGAGCAGCACCAAGTCGGTGACCTCCAGCAGGGCATCGTCGGCGCGCGCACCCAGAAAACCCGATGTGTCGAGCGCGGTCGTCAGGCCCCAAAGCTTGGCCGCCTGAAAGAGCGCCCTGGTGAAATCGGGCTGCACCAGCGGTTCGCCGCCGGTCACGGTGAGACCGCCATGGGCGCGGTAAAAACTTGCAAAGGGCGCCAATTCGGCCATGACGGCGCCGACCGTCGTCGCCTCGCCGGCCTTCAGATGCTGGGCGTCCGGATTGTGACAGTATTTGCAGCGCAGAGGACAGCCGGTGGTGAAGACCACGAACCGTACGCCTGGCCCGTCGACCGTGCCGGCGGTCTCGAGGGAATGAATGCGGCCGGGTACTTCCGTCAGATCGTGCGATAGCGGAGGAAGGGCTTCCCGCATCTAGCGTCCGCCCGCGACGCGTAGAATGGCGCCGCTGACGTAAGCGGCTTCCTCCGACAGGAGCCAGAGAATCGGCGCCGCGATTTCCTCCGGAGTAGCGACCCGGCGCAACGGGATCGTCGGTGCTATCTGAGTCGGACGGTCGGGGTTCCCCCCGGCGGCATGGATTTCAGTGTCGGTCATGCCCGGTGCGACCGCGTTGACCCGGATGCCTTCGGGGCCGACTTCCTTAGCCAAGCCCTGCGTGAAGCTGTCGATCGCTCCCTTGCTGGCGGCATACCAGACGTACTCGCCCGGGCTGCCCAGCGTGCTGGCGGCTGAAGAGAGCGTGACGATGATGCCTCCCGACCCTCCGCCGGTTCCGGACATGCAGCGCACCGCCTCGCGGCAGCAAAGCAGGGTGCCGGTCACATTGACGTTGATCACCGTTGCGAGCTCGGCCGGATCGGCCGCGGCTAGCGTCGAAATCCGGCCGGTCAGGCCGGCCGAGGCAACCAGCGCATCGAGCTGGCCGAGACCGCGCTCGCAGGCCGCGAAAAGATCCGCGACCTCATCGGCGTCGGAGACATCGGCCTGCACTGTCAGAGCGCGCCGACCGGAAGCAACGACGTCTTCGGCAACGGCTTCGGCCGCCGTTTGGTCGCGTTGATAGTTGATGCAGACATCCCACCCGCGCGCCGCGGCCATCCGGCAGACGGCGGCCCCGATTCCTCGGGCTCCACCAGTGACAAGTAGAATAGGCATGCTTCTATTCTAGAGCAGGATCGGGGAGAGGGGAATCTCCCTGCTGCCGCCTTCAAAAGCGATCGTTCCCCGGTGGCGCGACGGCGCCCGATAGCAAAAAGGCCGCCCTTGAATGAAGGGCGGCCTTTTAAGTCGCAAAGGGAAAAGACCTGAAACTTTGGAGGAGCAGTCAGGCCTCGCGGGTGCCGGTCTTACTTCTGATCGGCCGGCTTCGGAGTTTGCGGCACTTCAGCCGTTTGAGTGCTGGTCTTGGTATCGGTCATCACCGTTTGCTGCGTCATGCTCATGCAAGCAAGAGCTGGGCCGGCAAACGCGACGACGGCAAAAGCGGCGACACCGCCTGCAACAATCTTGCGCATGTCATCCTCTCCGAAGGGTTCCACCTAAGCCAGAGGATAGGGTGATCGTCGCCGAGCGTCCATAGGTGTTATGGCGAATTCGGCATAAACACCTTCCTGTTCCCGAGGTGCTCTTGCCGCGCCGCGCCAACCCCTTCTTACCGAGCGGCAGATATGAAATCGCTCGAGGCGAGGCGCGCGAGATCAGGCTGCGCGCTTGTCCAGCTCCGCCAGCAAAGCGTCGCCCATCTCCTGGGTGGAGACCAGCTTGGCGCCGGTCGCCATGATGTCGCCGGTGCGGATGCCCGAGCCCAGTACGGCCTTGACGGCCGCTTCGATCAGGTCCGCGTCGTCACCCAGATCGAAGCTGTAGCGCAGGCACATGGCGAAGGACATCAGCGCAGCGATCGGGTTGGCCTTGCCGTCGCCTGCGATATCGGGCGCCGAACCGTGCACCGGTTCGTAGAGCGCCTTGCGCCGGCCCGTCTCATCGGGGTCGCCAAGCGACGCCGAAGGCAGCATGCCGAGCGATCCGGTCAGCATCGCGGCCACGTCGGAGAGCATGTCGCCGAAGAGGTTGTCGGTCACGATCACATCGAACTGCTTCGGGGCACGGACGAGTTGCATGCCGCAATTGTCCGCATACATGTGGCTGAGCTCGACGTCGCCATAGGCTTCGCCATGCAGCTTGGTGACTTCCTCTCGCCAAAGAACGCCGGACTCCATGACGTTGGCTTTCTCGGACGAGCAGACGCGGTGGCCGCGCTTGCGGGCTAGCTCGAAGGCGACAGCGGCGACGCGTCGGATCTCGTGGGTCGTGTAGACCTGCGTATTGACGCCCTTCCTCTCGCCGTTGGGCAGATCGAAGATGCCGCGCGGCTCGCCGAAGTAGGTGCCGCCGGTCAGCTCGCGCACTATCATGATGTCGAGGCCGGCAACCACCTCCGGCTTGAGGGTCGAGGCTTCAACCAAGGCCTCAAAGCAGATTGCCGGACGCAGGTTGGCGTAGAGCTCCATCTCCTTGCGCAAGGCCAGCAGGCCGCGCTCGGGCTTCTTCTCGAAGGGCAGGTCATCCCACTTCGGGCCGCCGACCGCGCCCAGCAGCACGGCGTCGGCCGCTTTCGCGCGCTCCAGCGTCGCTTCCGCCAGCGGAACCCCGTGGACATCGAGGGCCGCGCCGCCGACCAGGTCTTCGGTGACGTCAAACCGCACGGCCCGCCGCTTGTCCATCCACTCGACCACGCGACGAACCTGGCTCATCACCTCCGGACCGATGCCGTCGCCGGCGAGAACCAGCAGATTCTTGTTAGCGGCCATTGCCTTTTCGCTCCCTTGTAGTCTGCTCAAGCCCCCATCTCATGCGGATCGCTTTCGCGATCCCTCTCGGAAGAGAGAGGGCGCGGCCCGCTCGGGCTCGTTGTCTGTCGGACGAAGATCTCGCGTCTCCGGGTCCAGTCCGGTGACAGGTTCCCTGATGCGAGGCGTCGGTGATTGGCGTCTTGTCTAGGCGTAGAGCCAGGGTTGACCGATCTTCTGCCGTTCCTCGAAGCCGTCGATCTTCGGCGCCTTCTCAAGCGTCAGGCCGATGTCATCCAGGCCGTTCAGAAGACAGTGCTTGCGGAAGGCATCCACCTCGAAGGCGATGCTACCGCCGTCGGGGCCATGGATGGTCTGAGTCTCCAGGTCGACGGTCACGACGGCATTGGCGCCACGCTCGGCGTCGTCCAGCAGCTTGTCGACCTCGTCTTGTGGCAGAACGAGAGGCAGAATGCCGTTCTTGAAGCAGTTGTTGTAGAAGATATCGGCAAAGCTGGGGGCAATGACGCAGCGAATGCCGGCATCCAGCAAGGCCCAAGGCGCATGTTCGCGCGAAGAGCCGCAGCCGAAGTTGGCGCCGGCGACCAGGATCTTGGCGCTCTTGTACGCGGGGCGGTCGAGCACGAAGTCGACGGGCTTGCCGTCGCCGTCATGGCGCAGCGCGTAGAACAGACCCTCGGCCAGGCCGGTACGCTTGATCGTCTTCAGAAAGCGCGCCGGAATAATCATGTCGGTATCGACATTCGTCAGTGGCAAAGGTGCCGCGACGGCCGTCAGTTTCGTGAATTTTTCCATCGCCTCTCTCACGTCGCTTCCCAAGACCACGTCAGGATGTAGCGCAAAGCGCCCGGCGGCTCAACGCACCGCCGTGGGAGGGCGCTATGCGCGGGGAAAGACGGTGATCTTCGCGCCGCCACCGCCGGCAGCGCCTATCCCTCGGCTGAAATGGTCTTGCAGGCCTCAACCAGACCGCGGACGGACTCCACGGAATGGTTCAGCATGCTCTGCTCCTCGCTGTTGAGCTTGAGCTCGACGATGCGCTCGACGCCGCCGGCGCCGATCACGGTCGGCACACCGACGTAGAGGCCGTCGACTCCGTACTGGCCCTCAAGATAGGCGGCGCAGGGCAGGACCCGCTTCTTGTCTTTCAGGTAGCTCTCGGCCATGGCGATAGCGCTGGAGGCCGGTGCGTAGAACGCGGAGCCAGTCTTCAGCAGACCCACGATCTCGGCCCCGCCGTTGCGGGTCCTGTCGACGATGGCGTCGAGTTTGTCCTTGGCGATCCAGCCCATCTCGATCAGGTCCGGCAGAGGAATGCCGGCGACGGTGGAATGGCGCACCATCGGCACCATGGTATCGCCGTGACCGCCCAGCACGAAGGCGCTGACGTCCTCGACGGAGACCGCCATCTCCTCGGCCAGGAAATGACGGAACCTTGCGGAATCGAGCACACCGGCCATACCGACGACCCGGTTGTGGGGCAGGCCGCAGGCTTCGCGCAGCACCCAGACCATGGCGTCCAGCGGGTTGGTGATGCAGATGACGAAGGCCTCCGGGCAGTTGTCCTTGATGCCCTGGCCGACGGCGTTCATCACCTTGATGTTGATGCCGAGCAGGTCGTCCCGGCTCATGCCCGGCTTGCGCGCTACGCCCGCCGTGACGATCACAACGTCGGCACCGGCGATGGCGGAGTAGTCGTTGGCGCCGGTAAAGACCGCGTCATAGCCCTCGACGGGAGCGGACTGCGCGATGTCGAGAGCCTTGCCTTGCGGGACCCCTTCGGCAATGTCGAACAGCACGACGTCGCCCAGCTCCTTGATCGCACTCAGCAATGCCAGCGTGCCACCGATGTTGCCAGCCCCGACCAAAGCGATCTTCGCGCGCGCCATGCTCTTCTCCCTATCCTGTCCGAAGCGCCTGCCATCTGCGGCGAGGGCGCGGTTTCGTGGGAAATCCGCGCGCGTTCTACCGCCAAGAGGCCGCTACGGCAAGGTGGGAGGCCTCGCGCGGGTCGAGCCTCTTGCCGCCAGCGCGGACCGAATGCAGAGGCTGGCGCCCAGATCACGGGCGATCACGTCAGGGAACTTGACCGTACCGAGGGGGCCCCGATTGCGAATGCGAGCCCCAAGCAGATGGCAGAGGTCAAGGAGTCTAGGAGGCGCGGACCTTGGCCAGAAATCCTTCGATCTCGCTCTGCAGATCTCTGGTCTGACCGTTCAGATCGTCGACCGCTTTGGCCACGAGCGTGACGGCCGCACTCGACGTCGCGGAGTCGTCCCGCACGGTCTGGATCCGGCTCGAGACGGCCTGGGTTCCGGTTGCCGCGTTCTGGGTGTTTCGAGCTATCTCTTGAGTGGCGGCGGTTTGTTCCTCGATCGCTGACGCGATCGAGGTCGTAACCTCTCCGATCTCCTGGATGCGTTGCGCGATCGAACCGATGGCGTCGGCAGCCGTATTCGTGGCCGACTGCATGGCCGCGATTTGTCCCGCGATCTCCTCCGTCGCCTTCGACGTCTGCGTGGCCAGGTTCTTCACTTCGTTGGCCACCACGGCGAAGCCCTTGCCGGCATCGCCGGCGCGCGCGGCCTCGATGGTGGCGTTCAGCGCCAACAGGTTGGTCTGCTCCGCGATATCCTGGATCAGCTTCATGACGTCGCCGATCCGGTCGGCTGCCGTCGTCATGCCTTTGACGCGCTCGTCCGTGGCGGCCGCTTCCTCGACCGCCTGCCGCGACACGTCGTTGGCGCGCGTGACCTGCGAGGCGATTTCCGCGATGGAAGCGCTCAGTTCCTCCGCAGCGGTGGCCACGGTCTGCACGTTTCCGCTCGCCTCGTTGCAGACGTTGACCACCTCGGCCGTGCCCTCGTCGGTGCGTTGCGCGATCGCGCTCATTTCGTGGGCGGTGCGCTCCATCTCGGTAACGCCGCCCGCCACCTTCGTCGCGATCTGTCCGACCGAGGCTTCGAAGCCGTCGGCCAGGCTGCTGAGCGCTTTCTGTTTCTCCACGACCGCCCGCTGCTCGGCCGCGCGCTGGTCTTCCTCCAGGCGCAGTTTCTCGATGGCGTTGTCCTTAAAGACCTGAACGGCTCCGGCCATCTCGCCCAGCTCGTCAAGGCGGTTGCGCCCAGGAATCTCGACCGAGGTCTCGCCCGCGGCCAGCCGGCGCATGACGGCTGTCGTGACCGAAATCGGCTTGGCGATGGAGCGGTTCATCATCCAGGCGATGACAAGAGCCATGGTCAGCACGCCCAGGCCGATCGCCAGGGAGATCATCCGACCGGAGGCAAGGGAGGCGTCGATGGCGGAGCGGTCGAAGCCGATCGCAGCCACGCCGATGACGCTGCCGCTGAAGTCTTCGACCGGCGCCAGCAGTGTGGTGTGCGCGACGCCCGCGACGTCCACTTCCGGCAGAATCGTGTGGCCGGCAGCTTGCGCCGCGGCGCGCAGGCCGGTCTCATCGAAGGTCACGCTTTCCGGAAACGTGGTGGCAAAGAGCTCGACGGTCTCATCCCGGAGAACGTAGAGCGCGGCGCGCGCTTCCGAGCGCTCCGTAAAGCGGTCGAAGAAGGGCTGGCCGAACGACAGACCGAACTCGACGGACCCGATTTGGGCGCCGTCGTGCATCACCGGCACAACGCCGCGCATGCCCAAGCCTGCGACGCCGCGTTCCAAGCCCGAGACCGGATGGCCCTTCGTATTGACCTCGACGACCGTGAAGCGGAAGGAGGAGAGGTCGTCCCCGTACTTCTCCGGTTTGTGAACGCGAAGGAAAGAGGTCGCTGGCGCCAGATGGAACTGGAACTGCCGCGCGCCGTGCTCGGTCTTTATCTTCTCGAATTGGGGCACGAAGTTGCTGGCCAGGCTCTCGCGGTCCCGCGCGGCGAAAGCCTCCTTGACCGCCGTGGTTTCGGCGACCGCCGTCGCCATGGACAGCGCGCGCGAGGCCTCCGCATCGAGGGCATCGATCAGCTGGGCTTGCAGGCTGGACAGCTTTTGCTCGATGGCCTCGTCGCTCATGTCGGAGGCGACCCAGAGATTCGCAGTCGTCGTGATGCCGACGGCAAGGATCGCGGTCATGGCCAAAGCCGATGCGAGCTTGACTCCGATTTTGTGGATCTCGGCAACCTTAAGCATCTATAGAATCCCATGAAGATCGCGCACAGGTTCAAGACGGTAGTAAATCAATATTAATCGAGCATTAAAATGCTCGACATGCCGAATGTAGGATTTTTTAACGAAAACCCATGAAACCGGTCTGTTCCGTCCCGACTAAATCTTGCTATCCGTGGCGTTTTAAAATTCAACGGCTTGCTGGACGGCGACGATATTTCATTGATGAAGTAACAAGTGTTTCGCTCGGCACCCGTCGTTCCGGAATAACGGAGGCGTGCCATGGGTCGAGAACTGATCTAAACCTCGAGACCCATCAGGCTCTTGGCGAAGTGTTCGGCCGAGAAGGGGCGCAGATCCTCGGCGCCTTCGCCGACCCCGACGGCATGAACCGGCAAGCCGTGCTGTTCAGCAAGCGCCACCAGTACGCCGCCCTTGGCCGAGCCGTCGAGCTTGGTGACCACCAGGCCGGTGACGGCGACCAGTTCCTTGAAGGTGGCGACCTGGCTAAGTGCGTTCTGCCCCGTGGTGGCGTCCAGCACCAGCAGTACATCGTGCGGGGCGCTCTCGTCCTGCTTTCTCAGCACACGCTGAATCTTCTGCAGTTCGGCCATCAGCTCCGTCTTGTTGTGCAGTCGCCCGGCCGTGTCGATCAGCAGCAAATCGGCGCCCTCGCGCTTGGCCGTCTCCAGCGCCTCGAAGGCCAGACCGGCGGCATCGGCGCCGGCTTGTTTGGCGATCACCGGCACGCGGCTGCGCTCGCCCCAGATCTGAAGCTGTTCGATGGCGGCGGCGCGAAAGGTGTCGCCGGCCGCCAGCATGACCTTGCGGCCCTGCTCGACCTGCTGCTTGGCCAGCTTGCCGATCGTGGTCGTCTTGCCGGCCCCGTTGACGCCGACCACCAGAACCACATGGGGCCGGCGCTCCGGCGTGATCTCCAGGGGCTTGGCGACCGGCTTCAGCATCTCGGTTACGTCGGCGGCCAGCGCCGTGCGGACTTCCTCCGGGCTCACGTCCTTGTTGAAGCGGGTCTTTGCCAGGTTGGCCGCCAGCTTGGCGGAGGTCGCGACGCCGAGGTCGGAGGCGATCAGCAACTCCTCCAATTCCTCCAGCGCCGCGTCGTCCAGCTTGCGTTTGTTGAAGATGCCGGCGATGCCGTCGCCCAGTTTGGACGAGGAGCGCTTGAGCGCCGACTTCAGCCGTGTCAGCCAGCCTTCGCTCACGACACGGCCATCACACGGGGCGTCTCGACGGGATTTTCGCCGACGAGCTTGCCTTCGGCCAATCCGGTCAGGCGAACTGAGACGATCTCGCCGACCGGCCCTTCGGCCAGGACGGGGGCATAGTGCTCCGAGCGGCCGAGGCCCTCGCTTTCGATCAGGACTTCCGCAGTCTGGCCCAGGCGGCTCTCCAGGAAACGGGCTTCGGCTGCTGCCCCGGCTGCCCGCAGGCGTTGGGCGCGCGCCTTGCGCTCCGGCTTGGGCACCGTGGGCATGCGTGCGGCCGGCGTACCGGGCCGTTCGGAATAAGGAAAGACGTGCAGGAAGGTCAGGCCGGCCTCCGCCACGAAGTCGAGCGTGTTGCGGAACATGGCTTCGGTTTCCGTCGGAAAGCCGGCGATGATGTCCGCGCCGAAGACCGTGTCGGGCCGGGCCGCCCGCGCCCGTTCGATGCAGGCCAGGGCGTCGGCGCGCAGGTGGCGGCGCTTCATGCGCTTGAGGATCAGGTCGTCGGCGGCCTGCAGCGACAGGTGCAGGTGCGGCATGAAGCGCGGCTCGCTCTCCAGCAGGCGGAAGACCTCGGCGTCGATCTCGACCGGATCGACCGAGGAGAGGCGCAGGCGCGGCAGCTCCGGCACGTTGGCCAGCAGGCGCCGCATCATCTGCCCGAGTGTGGGGGTCCCGGGCAGGTCCGCTCCGTAGCTGGTGACGTCGACGCCGGTCAGCACGACCTCGCGGACGCCGGCGGCGACCAGGGCCTGGACCTGGCGCACGATTTCGCCGATCGGAACCGAGCGGCTGGGGCCGCGGCCGAAGGGAATGATACAGAAGGTGCAGCGATGGTCACAGCCCTGCTGGACCTGAACGAAGGCGCGGGTCTTCTCCGCGAAGCCCTCGACCAGATGGCCCGCGGTCTCGCGCGCCGTCATGATGTCGGCGACCTGGACACGAGCGTCTCCAAGTCCGCGCCCAAGACGTTGCCAGGATTCGGCCTGCAGCTTTTCGCTGTTGCCCAGCACCCGGTCGACCTCGGGCATGGCGGCGTAGCGCTGCGGGTCGATCTGCGCGGCGCAGCCGGTCACCACGATCTCCGCCTCGGGATGTTCGCGCCGCGCCCGGCGGATCGACTGGCGCAACTGCCGCTCCGCCTCGGCCGTCACGGCGCAGGAATTCAGGATCACCGTGTCGCCCAGCCCCGCCGCGCGCGCATGGTCGCGCATCACCTCGGACTCCCAGGCGTTCAGCCGGCAGCCGAAGGTGATCAGCTTCGCCTCGTCGAGGCGGCTGGAGGCAGAGGTCTCGGACATGGCCGCCTTATATGGGCGCGGTGGCAGCCGAGTCTAGCGAACGCCTGAACCGGCGTCGCCGGTCGGCGGCGACTTCAGCTCCAGCCGCGTGCCGTTGGGGTCGAAGAAGACGGCGATCTCGCCCCAGGGGTAGCTGCGGCGTTCGAGCCCGATGCCGGCCATCTCGAGGCGCGCGACCGGGGCCTCCAGATCGTTCACGTCGAGGCGCAGGATGAAAGGCAGACCGCCGCTGTAGCTGCCACTACCGTCGGGCTCGGCCTGCCGTTTTCCGCCGGACTCGATCATCAGATAGGTGTCGCCCCAGGCGAAGGCGATCAGGCCACCGCCGTCCCAAGTCTTTTCGGTGACTACGGCCAGACCCAGTGTCTCGCCGTAGAACCTGCGGCAGGCCGGGTAGTCTTCGACAAATAGGATCAGCCCGGGGAAGTCGATCTGCATCGCCTTAGCCCAGAAGTTCCGGCGCCAAAGTGCCGGCGAAGCTCTTGCTGGCCGGGCCGGTCATGAGGACGTGGGTGTCGTCGCGCCAGTCGATCCGCAGGTCGCCGCCGTCCAGGGTGACGCGGACCCGGCGGCCGGTCAGGCCGCGGCGGGCAGCGGCCACGCCGGCGGCGCAGGCGCCGGAGCCGCAGGCGATGGTGATGCCGACGCCGCGCTCCCAGACCCGGTAGCGCAGACGGTCGCCTCCAAGGTGTTGCACGAGGCCGACATTGACCCGCTCGGGAAACAGCGGGTCGGTCTCGATCTGCGGGCCGAGCGTCTCCAGGTCCATCGCCTCGGCGTCGGCCACGAAGAAAAGGACGTGCGGGTTGCCGATGTTTACGGCAACCGGGTCGCTCAGCGGCCCCTTGGCGTAGTCCAGGTGCAGCGTGTCCAGCTCGCGTGCGAGCGGGATCTCCTGCCAGCCTAGATTGGCCGGCCCCATGTCGACGGTGACCAGGCCGTCGCTGTCCAGGCCGGTCAGCAGTCCGGCGCGGGTTTCGATCTTCGCTTCGACCCGTCCCGTTTCCTCGAAAAGCAGGCGGGCGACGCAGCGGGTGCCGTTGCCGCAGGCGCCGACCTCGCCGCCGTCGGCATTGAGGATCTTCAGGTAGAGATCGCCGCCGTTGCGTGCCGGCTCCAGGATCAGAAGCTGGTCGCAGCCGACGCCGCGATGGCGGTCGGCGATCCGCCGCGCCGTCTCGGGCGACAGCTCCAGCGCCTGCGCGCGCGCATCCAGCACGACGAAATCGTTACCGAGGCCGTGCATCTTCAGAAAGGGCAGTGGTTCCGTCATGCCGCCCATATAAGAGTGCGGAGGCGCTGGCGTCCATGCCCGCCTCACGGCCATGCTTGACGTTCAAGAGGCCGGCCCATACATTCGCGGCGCTTTCAGGCAAACCCTTTTCCTGAAGGCTCCGAGGAGCCACGTCCGTCCGCGAGTGTCGCGCACGGGCGCGTTTTTGCTTTGGCATTTCGGACCACCGAGGGAGCGAGAGATGTTCGACGGACTGCAGAGCCGCCTGGGCGACGTCTTCGACAAGCTGCGACGCCGCGCCAGCTTGAGCGAGGACGACGTCAATGCCGCGCTGCGCGAGGTGCGCGTGGCGCTGCTCGAGGCCGATGTCGCACTGCCGGTGGTCAAGGACTTCATCGAGGGCGTGCGGCCCAAGGCGGTCGGACAGGAAGTTCTGCGCTCGGTCACGCCGGGCCAGCAGGTCGTCAAGATCGTTCACGACCATCTGGTCGAGATGCTGGGCGGAACGCCGGGTGCCGAGGAACAGGCCGCCCGTGAGGGCCGCTATCCCGGATCGGGCGGGATTGATATCGACCTGAACGCACCGGCACCCGTACCGATCCTGATGGTCGGTCTCCAGGGCTCGGGTAAGACCACCACCACCGGCAAGATCGCCAAGCGCCTGAGCGAGAAACAGCGCAAGAAAGTGCTGATGGCCTCGCTGGACACTCGCCGTCCCGCGGCTCAGCAGCAGCTCAAGGTGCTGGGCGAACAGGTCGGCGTCGCCACCCTGCCGATCGTGCCGGGCGAGCCGCCGGTGGCGATCGCCAAGCGGGCGCTCAGCACCGGTAAGCTGGAAGGCTACGATGTGGTGTTGCTGGACACCGCCGGACGCCTGGCGATCGACGAGGAGTTGATGGCGGAGGTCGTGGCGGTGCGCGATGCTTCGCAGCCGCACGAAACCCTGTTGGTGGCGGACGCCATGACGGGCCAGGACGCCGTGAACGTCGCCGCCACCTTCAACGAGCGTGTCGGTCTGACCGGCATCGCCCTGACTCGCGTCGACGGCGATGCGCGTGGTGGTGCCGCGCTCTCCATGAAGGCGGTGACCGGAAAGCCGATCAAACTGCTGGGGACCGGCGAAAAGCTCGATGCCCTGGAGTCCTTCCATCCCGAGCGGGTCGCCGGCCGGATCCTGGGCATGGGCGACATCGTCTCCTTGGTCGAGAAGGCGGCCGAGACGCTCGAACAGGAAGACGCCGAGGCCATGGCCAAGCGCCTGGCCAAGGGGCGCTTCGATCTCAACGACATGCACAAGCAGCTACAGCAGCTCACCAAGATGGGCGGTCTCAAATCGATGATGCAGCTGCTGCCGGGTGTTCCCAAGATCCAGGACCAGCTCAAGAAGGCCAACGTCGACGACAAGGTCGTCAAGCGGCAGATGGCGATCATCTCCTCCATGACCAAGGCAGAGCGCACGCGCCCGGAGTTGATCAAGGCTTCGCGGCGTCAGCGCATCGCCAAGGGTTCGGGGACCTCCGTGCCGGACGTCAACAAGTTGCTCAAGCAGTTCGCCGAGACCCAGCGCATGGTCAAGAAGGTGAAGAAAATGGGCGGCATGGAGAGTCTGATGGGCGGCGGCGGCATGGAAGGCCTGATGCCCGGAGGCGGTGCGGGCGCAAGCGGCCTGCCGGGCGGCATGCCGCCGGGCTTTGGCGGCGGGCGCGCCACGCGACGCCTCGGGAGGCGCAAGTGAGGCCCGTTCGGCTCGCCCCCCTTATCGACGAACCGCCCGCCTTCCAGGAGCCGGAAGGCAGCGTTCGAATCCAATCGCAGTCATTCAGACGTCAATCGAGGAGTTAACAGGTCATGTCCCTGCGTATCCGCCTGACCCGCGGCGGCGCCAAGAAGCGCCCCTTCTACCACATCGTGGTCGCCGACTCGCGCAGCCCGCGCGACGGCCGCTTCATCGAGAAACTGGGCTTCTACAACCCCATGGTCCCGCGCGATCATCCGGACCGCATCCGGCTGAATGACGAGCGGGCCAAGCATTGGCTCGGCGTCGGTGCACAGCCGAGCGACCGCGTCGCCCGTTTCTTCGCCCAGGCAGAACTGATGGAGCCGCGTGCGCGCGCCGAGCAGACCAAGCAGCCGAAGCCCAAGGCCAAGGCCCAGGAGCGTCTGAAGGAGCAGGAAGAGCGCCGTCAGGCCGCCGAGGAAGAGGCGAAAGCGGCCAGCGCCGCCCCGGAAGCGCCGGTTGAAGAGACACCCGCCGAGGAAGCGCCGGCCGAAGAAGTCGCTGCCGAAGCCGCTCCGGAGGCCGAGGCGGCACCGAGCGACGACGAGACCAAGAGCTAAGGTCTTTACTGTCATGGCGCGACCTCGGGCCGATCTGCCCCCGGCCGAGTCACCCCGGGCCGAGTTGCCGTGGGCCGAGCGGCGCGTCTGCCTGGCGGCGGTTGCCGGCGCACAGGGGGTGCGCGGCCAGGTCCGGCTCAAGACCTTCACCGAACGGCCGGAGGATGCCTTGGCCTACGGCGTGCTGCGCGACGAGGCCGGCGACCGGGTCTTTCGCATGACGGCCAAAGGCCGGGCCAAGGACCTCCTGGTTGCGGCGATCGAGGGGGTCACCGACCGCGATACGGCGGCGGCGCTGCGCGGGACAAGGCTCTACGTCGATCGGGCCGTGCTGCCGCCGACGGAGGAGGAGGAGTACTACCACGCAGACTTGCTGGGTCTGGAGGTGATGGACCGCGAAGGGCAACTGCTGGGCCGGGTGCGGGCGATCTACGATTTCGGTGCCGGTGATGTCATCGAAGTGCAGGGCGAGGGCGGCGGGGTCGCCGTTTTGCCCTTCACTCGACAGGCAGTTCCCGAGGTCGATCTCGCCGGCGGTCGGCTGGTCGTGGACCCGCCGGCCGAAACCGGGGGCGATAGGCCCGAGGGGACTGGACAAAGCAGCGGGAAAGCGCCATAACCCGCCACTTCCGAGGAGGGCTGGCGTGAGTTCGACAGGCAGTGCGGAAGCGGTCGTTGCGGCCGTGGGTAAGTCCGCCTGGAAAGCGACCGTCTTGACGCTCTTCCCGGAGGCCTTTCCCGGACCGTTGGGGCTCAGTCTGGCGGGGAAGGGGCTTGAGAAGGACATCTGGCGGTTGGAGACAGTCGACGTTCGCGACTTCGCCAGCGGCCGCCATCGCTCGGTCGACGACACGCCCCTGGGCGGCGGCGCCGGCATGGTCATGCGGCCCGACGTGGTCGACCGCGCCATCTCGGCGACGGCGGACAGGCCGGGGCCGCTCGTGTATCTCAGCCCGCGCGGGCGCGCCCTGACGGCGCAAAAGGCGCGGAAGCTGGCGGCGGAGCCGGGCCTACGCCTGCTTTGCGGGCGCTACGAAGGGGTCGACCAGCGGGTGCTGGACAAGCATGGGGTAGCCGAGCTGAGCATCGGTGACTACGTGCTCTCGGGCGGCGAGCTGGCCGCGCTGGTGGTGCTGGACGCGGTGGTGCGTCTGCTGCCCGGTGTCATGGGCAACGCCGAGAGCCCGGAGGAAGAGAGTTTCGAGCGGGGCCTCCTGGAGTACCCGCAGTACACGCGCCCGGCCCTTTGGGAGGGGCGAGAAGTTCCGGAGGTTCTGCTGTCCGGCCATCACGCGGCGATCCGCGACTGGCGGCGGGCGGAGGCCGAAGAGACCACACGGAGGCGGCGTCCCGATCTTTGGGCCCGCTACCGCGAACGGCAGGCCGAGGCGCCGGAGTAGGGCGGTCGCGGCTGGCGGTATGAGCAACGAGACGAGACGCGTACGAAAGCGGGATTGAGAGCCATGAACATCATCGACCAGCTCGAGCAGGAGCAGATCGCCGAGGTCAACCGTCCGGTACCGGAGTTCTCGCCGGGCGACACGCTGCGCGTGAACGTGCGGGTGGTCGAGGGCAATCGCGAGCGGACCCAGGCCTTCGAGGGGGTTTGCATTGCGCGGCGCAATCGCGGCGTGAACTCCTCCTTCACGGTGCGCAAGATCTCCTACGGCGAGGGTGTGGAGCGCGTTTTCCCGTTGCATAGCCCGCGGGTCGAGTCGATCGAGGTCGTGCGCCGCGGTGACGTGCGCCGGGCCAAGCTCTACTACCTGCGCGGCCGTCGCGGTAAGTCGGCGCGGATCGCCGAGAAGACCACGGGCGCTGCCGGCAAGATCGCGATCGCTGAGCGTCAGGCAGCGCAGGCCGCCAAGAAGGCCGGCGGCGGTAAGAAGGCTGCCAAGGCCGCAGTCACGGAAAGCGCCAGCGAAGCCTGAGCTTTTCGCCGAGACCCGGCGCAGTTTTTGCGTCCCGGGTCTCTGCACGGGGTGTTTCTCCTGGCGGCAGCGAGTCGTGACGTTGTAGGAAAATCCGGCGTTGAAGCATGACCGGACTGGCGCTTTCTCCTGGGTGTGCCGGATCGCGGCTAATGCCGTCTCGCGGCAGATCACGGTTTAACTCCACGTCATGACAGGCGAAGCGCCGAGCGGGACGCGACTGCAACGACTTCTGACTTTTGGGCGCGGAGTGGCACCCGGCGTGCTACTGGCCGTCGCCGTAGCCGCCGCGGCCAAGGGGTTGCAGGCCGGTCTCGGCTGGCCGGCGATGCTCTTGGCGCTTGGCCTTGGCATGCTTCTGGTGCGCGCTTCGGCGGCGGGCCGTCTGACCCAGCATGGTGTCGAGTTCACCGCCAAGAAGGTGCTGCGTTTCGGTGTGGCCTTGCTCGGCGCCCGCATCACCCTCGAGGAAATCGTCAGCCTAGGTCTGACGCCGATCCTGGTGACCGTCGCGGCCGTCGTGGGAACCATCCTGCTTGGGGGCTGGCTGGCACAGAGGCTCGGTTTCGCCCGCGCCTTCGGTACCTTGACGGCCGGTGCGACGGCGATCTGCGGCGCCTCGGCCGCTCTGGCTTTGTCCTCTGTCCTGCCGAAGCACAAGACTCACGAACGCGACACGATCTTCGCGGTGATCGGCGTGACCACGCTCTCTACCGCTGCGATGGTCGCTTATCCGTTCTTGACCGCCGCGCTCGGATTCGACGACCGGGCGGCCGGGCTGTTGATCGGGGGCACGATCCACGACGTGGCCCAGGTGGTGGGTGCCGGCTATGCCGTGTCGGGCGAGGCGGGCGATGTGGCGACTTTCACGAAGCTGTTGCGGGTCGCCCTCTTGGTGCCGGCCGTGCTGGCGGTCGCCTGGGTCTACCGGGCGGAGCTGCGGGCCGAAGGCGGCAAGGCGCAGCTGCCGTTACCCGGTTTTCTCTTCGGCTTCGTCGCCTTGGTGGCGTTGAACTCCGCCGGCCTGATCCCCGAGCCTCTCCGGCTCGCTCTCGTCGAGCTGTCCGGCTGGTGCCTGGTGGCTGCGGTGGCGGCGCTCGGCATGAAGACCAGCGTCACCGCCCTGCGCCAGGTGGGTGGCCGCGCCATAGCCCTTCTGATCCTCCAAACCTTCCTGATTTTGGGGATCGTTCTAGGGCTCTTGCTGCTGGTCGGGTAGTGCCGCGCCTCTCATCTAACGCCGAGCGTGGCGAAGCACGAAGACAACAGCCGGCGTGATCCTCGCCTAACCGGCCTTTCCGAACACCAGCAGCAGGAAGGCGTAGAGCATCGCCACTTCCTTCAGCTTGTCGAAGCGGCCGGCCGAGCCGCCGTGACCCGCCTCCATGTAGGTGTGGAGCAGCAGCAGATTGTCGTCGGTCTTGGTCGCACGCAGACGGGCCACCCACTTGGCCGGTTCCCAATAGGTCACGCGGGGGTCGCTGATACCGGCGGTGGCGAAGATGTGCGGGTAAGCCGTGGCGGCGATGTTGTCGATGGGGCTGTAGCTGCGGATATAGTCGAAGGCTTCTTCGGATCGGATCGGATCGCCCCATTCCGGCCACTCGGGTGGCGTCAAGGGCAAGGTCTCGTCGACCATGGTGTTGAGCACGTCGACGAAGGGCACTTCAGCCACGACCGCCTTGAAAAGCTCCGGGCGCAGGTTGACCGTCGCGCCCACCAGCATGCCGCCGGCGCTGCCGCCGTGGATCGCGATCTCGCCCCTGGCCGTGTAGCCCTCTGCGACCAAGTGCTCGGCCGCCGCCACGAAATCGGTGAAACTGTTCTTCTTCGCCAACAGCTTGCCGTTGCGGTACCACGCATAGCCCTTGTCCATGCCGCCGCGCACATGGGCGATGGCATGCACAAAGCCACGCTCGACGAGACTCAGGCGGTTCGGCGACCAACCGGCTGGAATGCTCATCCCGTAGGCGCCGTAACCGTAGAGCAGGCAAGGTGCGGAGCCGTCGAGCGGGGTATCCTTGTGCCGTAGAAGGGTGACCGGCACCGTCTCGCCGTCAGTGGCCGGCGCCTGTAGCCGTTCGACCAGATAGTCGGACGGGTCGTGACCGCTCGGCACCTCATCCTGTTTCAGAAGGCTGCGGCTGCCGCCGCCGAGATCCTGGGCGTAGGTGATCGGCGGGGTGGTCGGTGAGGAGTAAACGAAGCGCAGCTCGTCGCTGTCGTACTCGTAGCCGGGTTGCAGGGCCAAGGCGTAGGCGGCCTCCTCGAAGGCGAGCGTCTGCTCACGCCGGTCGTCGGAAGGTTCCGGACCGAGGCGCGTGACGACAAGGCGCGGCAAGCCCTCGCTTCGCTCCAGCCGGACCATCCAGTCGGCGAACAACAGCAGATCGAGACGCAACACGCCCGGTGCGTGAGGCAGAACTTCGGTCCAGGCCTCGCGGCCCGGCGAGGACAGCGGCGCCGCCATCACTTTGAAATCCTCTGCCGCCTCCGCATTGGTCAGGATCAGCAGCCGATCGCGCGCCGCGTCGTGGTGGACTCTGTACTCCTGGTCGCGCAGGCGCGGCGCCACCAGGCGCGGCGCGGTCTCCGGCGCCTTGGCGTCGATCAGGTAGACCTCGCTGGTGGTGTGGTCGTGGGTGGAAATCATCACGAAGCGGCGGCTTTCGCTCTCGTCCAAGCCGACGAAAAAGCCTGGGTCCCGTTCCTCGTAGACCAGCGCGTCCTCGCTCTGTGCGCTGCCGAGGCGGTGGCGGTAGACCCGATAGGGCCGGTGGTTGTCGTCAAGCACCACATAGAACAGGTGCTTGCCGTCGCCTGCCCAGGCGAAGGCGCCGTTGCTGCCTGAGATCACGTCGGACAACAGCCTGCCGTCATCGAGCACCTTGATCCGGATGTCGCAAATCTCGGCGCCGGTCGTGTCGCTCGACCAGGCGAAATGGTCATGGTCTGGAGAGTGTTGGGCGCCGCGGATGGCGAAGAAGCCGGACCCTTCGGATTCGCGATCGCCGTCCAGCAGAACCATCTCGGTCGGCTCGGACTGACTCGCCCCGCGCGGCTTGCGGCAGAAGATCGGGTGCTGACCCCCCTGTCGGAAGCGGCGGTAGTAGACCCAGGGGCCATCGGGAGCGGGGACACTGGCGTCCTCTTCCTTGATCCGCCCTTTGATCTCGGCGAAGAGCGTGTCCTGCAGGGCCTTGGTCGGTTCCAGGACCGCCGCCGTATAGGCGTTCTCCGCCTCCAGGTGGTCGCGGATGTGCGCTTTCAGCCGTTCCGGTTCGCGCATGACCCTTTGCCAGTCGTCATCGCGAAGCCAGGCGTAGCCGTCGCTCCAGGTTCGGCCATGCAGGTCGTGGACGAGGGGCTCGGGTTCGGCGTGGGGCGGCTGGGGCTTCGACACGGGATATGGATCTCCGAACTGGGCGGGGGACCGGATAGCTACGGCGGGAGCGGCGGGCTCTCGAGTCAGCCTTCTTGCGGCAGCTTGAGATGCAGGTCGAGCGCCAGCCGAGCAACATCCGAATCGATATGGGTCGGTGCCGGCGGCAGTGCAGGGTGCAGAGCCTCGATCACGGTTCGCATCGCGGCGAGGCGGGCGTAGCGCTTGTCCTCCGCCGGTATCACCGTCCAAGGAGCGTGGGATGTCGAGGTGCGCCTCAGCATGGCTGCGATCGCCTTTTCATAGGCATGCTGCTTGCTGCGGTTGCGCAGATCCTCCGGAGTCAGCTTCCAGCGCTTCGTCGGATCGTCCAGCCGTCTTTGGAAGCGGTGCAACTGCTCGCCAGACGAGATATGCATGAACAGCTTGACCAGCATGGCACCGTCGTCGCGCAGCATCCGTTCGAAGGTATTGATTTCGCGGTAGGCGCGCTGCCAGTCGGACTTGGGCGCAAGGCCTTCGACCCGCTCGACCAAGACCCGGCCATACCAGGAGCGGTCGAAGATCGCCAGGCTGCCTTCCTCTGGCAGACGCTTCCAGAAACGGTGCATGTAGTGGTGCCGCTGTTCGAGCTGGCCCGGCGGTCCGATCGGCCAGACCTTGAGTCCGCGCGGGTCCAGGCGAGCGGTCATCCGCCGGATCGCGCCACCCTTGCCGGCGGCATCCCAACCTTCGAAGACTACGATGGCGCGCCCGCGGGCGGCGCGCAGCGCGCGCTGCAAGTCGTGCAGCTCTTCCTGCAGCTGCAGCAGCTCGGTGTCATAGCTGTCTCGGTCGGCCGTCAGTCGGAGATCGACGTCGGCCAAGCGTGGTGGACGGTGTTTCGACATCCTGAGAATAAAAGCATTCACCGATAGCCCAAGGCCAGCTTTTAGCCACAAGTCGCGTCGCCGCCCCATGTTTTCTTCAGAACGGGCGTCGTCATCTGGTCTCTCGGGGCTGGTCTGCAGACCGGTCTCTATGGTCCGATGTGGCGGTCCATGCGCCTGAAGCGAAACGGGAGACGGCAATGCTGAACGAGTTGCAGGAACGTTGGTGCTCCGAGAGCCGCTGGGATTTCTCCGATCTGAAGGCCCTGTTCCTCAATTGCACGCTTAAGCGGTCGCCGGAGCAGTCCCATACCGATGGCCTGATCCGGATCTCCCAGGCCATCCTCGAGAAGAACGGCGTCACGGTGGAGACGTTGCGGCCGGTCGACCATCGCATCGCCAGCGGCGTCTACCCGGATATGACCGAGCATGGTTGGGAGGTCGACGACTGGCCCGGACTCTATGCCAAGGTCCAGGCGGCGGATATCCTTGTCGTCACCACCCCGATCTGGCTTGGCGAGAAGTCTTCTGTCTGCACGCAGGTGATCGAACGGCTCTACGGCAACTCGAGCGACCTCAACCCACAAGGTCAATACGCCTACTACGGCCGCGTCGGCGGCTGCCTGATCACCGGTAACGAGGACGGTGCCAAGCATTGCGCCATGAACATTCTCTATTCGCTGCAGCATCTCGGCTACGTGATCCCGCCCCAGGCCGATGCCGCCTGGCTGGGCGAAGCCGGACCCGGTCCTTCCTATCTCGATCCCGAGTCAGGCGGGCCGGAGAACGACTTCACCAATCGGAACACGACCTTCATGACCTGGAACATGCTTCACTTGGCGCGCATGATCAAAGACGCGGGTGGTGTTCCGGCCCATGGAAACCAGCGTAGCCAGTGGGACGCTGGCTGCCGCTTCGACTATCCAAACCCGGACTATCGTTAGGGAGAGCCGAGCCCTTCGATCAGCCGCTATCGAATCAACTCGACCAGATGAAGGCCGCGCGGCATGGGGAGCGGATCGCCGATCGGGCGGAGGGCTGGCCGATCTCCTCTCTCCAGGCGCCAGAAGGCCAGGCTTCCGTCTTCGCCGTCCCGGCCCTGATAGGCCGTAACCGCGAGGTGCTGGCCCGAGGCGTCGAAGGTGATGCCCTGAGGCAGGACGACACCGTTCATGCGGGTCTCGCCGTGTGGCGTCATGGCACCGGTCTCGGGATCGAACTCGAAGAGCGTGAGTTCGCTGTAGTCGGTTCGGCCCGGATGGTCTTGCGGCAGCCAACTGGCGGCCATGTTGAGGCCGACGACCCAGGTTCCGTCTGGCGAGATCGCGAAGTTCTCGACGTACCCCATGCCGGCTGGAACCTGCGTGACCCGCGCATGCTGTACGGGCCCGCTTTCGTAGCTGGTCGAACGGTCGTTGGCGCGGCGCGGCGGCGAGGCCGGCGTTTCGTCGCCGTCGAAGGCGAAGACCGTAAAGAGGCTGGCGTTCCTGCCGTAGCCAAGTTGCGCCATGTCGCCTGTTACCGTAATGGTCGTCACGACGAAGTATCGTCCATCCGGTGTCCAGGCACCTTTGCCGGGCAAAGGTGCCGTGCGCAACGGGTCGCCCCAGGGCGACAGAGCCTGGCCGTCGAAGCGGTAGAAGGCGACCAGGTCGGCGCCGCCGAGGGTGACCGCCGCGAAGTCGCCGGACGGATGCCATTTGAACTCCGGGACAAAGCTGTTCGAGAGGCCGTCGAGACCGAGGTCGTGCGAGCTTGGCTCGCCGAGGCGTCCTTCGGTGAAGGGATAGAGGGCAATTCGGCCGTCGAAGGGTAGCGTTGCCGCCACCAGGTCTCCGGAGGGATGCACATCGATGGCCGCCGGTGGACCTTCGGCATCGACTTCCTGAACGATCTCAGGCGCCTGCAGATCTCTCAGATCAACGACGGTGATCCGGCTTCCGCGCGGAATTTCGGAGAATTCCGCCGCATCCTCTTCCGGCTGTCCGAAGGGCTCGGTCACGAGCGCGAACCCGCCGTCCGCTGTCAGCGTGAGGACGTTGGGCCAGGTCGCGACGGAGTTGGAGACGGCCGTGTCCCGCCGTTGCAAGGCGCCGGCGCCCGTAAGCGGGATCACGCTGAGCAGATCCGGCCGACGCGGGCCAAGATGGCCGTCGATGTAGCCGCTGGCCAGCATGGCGCCATCCGCGATCGTGACCAGCGCCCGCCCCTCGAAGGCCGGCAGGTCAGTCGCTTTCACACTCGGGCTGGCAAGGGCGAGCGTCAGGATGGTCGGTGCCAGAAGGCCTGCGAAGGTCGTTGGTCCGGTCTTGCTCATGTCGGTGTCTGCCCTGCTGTCGGTTGCTGTGAAGGCAGCCGCGAATCGGGCTGTCCGACCGGTCAGATCGTCCTGGAGTTTGATATCCGCCAATAATTCTTGCGCGCCCCGTGATGAGATTTTTTAATTAGAAGATGGATCTCCAGAGTCTTCGCTGCTTCTCCGTTCTGGCCGAAACGCTTCATTTTCGCCGCGCCGCAGAGCGGCTGAACATGACGCAGCCTGCCTTGAGCTTGCGCCTTAAGCGACTGGAGGACGAGCTCGGCCTCCGCCTGTTCGAGCGCTCGCGATCCGCCGTCGCGTTGTCCGAGGCCGGGCAGGAGTTCCTGCCCCATGCGGAGCAGCTTCTGTGTCAGGCTTCGATCGCTCGTGAGACCGCGGCGCAGATCGCCACGGGTCAGGCAGGTCATCTTCGGATCGGCTACACGCCGGTTTCGTTTTTTGGCTATGTGCCCGACCTGATCCGCAGCTATGCGGTGAAGCTGTCTCGGGTGCGGATGTCCCTGACCGAGCTGCTGTCCGACGAGGTCGAGGCTGCGCTTGCAGCCCGCGAGATCGATGTCGGATTCCTGCATCCTCCGGTGCGCCGGTCGGATCTGCGCATTCACGACCTGCGAAGCGAGAGCTTCCTGGTGGCCTTGTCCAGCGAGAATCCGCTTGCCCGAAAGCCCAGTCTGACGTTGCAAGATCTGGCAGGGGAGGATTTCGTTCTGCCCGGCCGGAAGGTCGGACCCGCTCTCTACGATCGGATCATCAGCCTCTGCCGTGCGAGCGGTTTTGTGCCCAGGATCCGCCAGGAGGTGACGACCTCGATAGCCGTTCTGGGTCTGGTGGCGGCCGGGCACGGCACGGGCCTGGTGATTTCTCCGATGAGCTGCGTTGCCCGGCCGGGCCTGACGTTCCGCCCTTTAACGGGACCGGCTCCGTCATTGGCGTTCGCTGTCGCCACTCGATCCAGCGGAACCTCGGCCTTGACGGATAGCCTTGTGGCGCATGCAACGCTCTTTGCGCCGCCCGAGCCGGGCGGCGCAAAGAGCGTTGCCGCTCGGTCCTGAAAAGGGTGAAGCTATGGTCTATGGGCCTGTCGCCGCTCCGGTTTCGGCTTTTCGGCTGCGGCATTTTTACGGCTGGCTGGAAGCTGCGATAAATCAACGTTAGCTACACGCCTGCAAAGCAGAATAGGGCGCTGAGCGGTGGGGAGACGATTGGATGGACTACGAGTTTTTTTTCGAGGGTCAGTTGTCGGCGTTGCGCGCTGAGGGTCGTTACCGTGTTTTTGCGGATCTCGAGCGGCGTGCGGGCGCTTTTCCGCGTGCGACGCGCTACCGGGGCGATGCGACCTCGGAGGTGACGGTCTGGTGCTCGAACGACTACCTGGGCATGGGGCAGAACGCCGAGGTGATCGCGGCGATGCATGAGGCTCTGGACCGCTGCGGGGCGGGGGCGGGGGGGACGCGGAACATCTCCGGCACCAACCACTACCATGTGCTTCTGGAGCGCGAGCTGGCGGACCTGCACGGCAAGCAGGCGGCGCTGCTCTTCACCTCGGGCTACGTCTCCAACTGGGCCGCGCTCTCGACCCTGGCGGCCAAGCTGCCGGACTGCGTCGTCTTCTCGGACGCCAAGAACCACGCCTCGATGATCGAGGGCATTCGCCACAGCCGGGCCGAGAAGCATCTCTTCGCGCACAACGACCCGGAGGACCTGGACCGCAAGCTGGCGCAGGTGGCGCCGGGGCGGGCGAAGCTGGTGGCCTTCGAGTCGGTCTACTCGATGGACGGCGACATCGCGCCGATCGCCGAGCTCTGCGACGTGGCCGACAA